>NZ_JACYTR010000006.1 GCF_014841215.1 Pseudomarimonas arenosa | reverse complement strand
TATCGGGTTACGAAGAGCTCAATCTCACCATCCGCGCGCAATCGGCCCATCAGCGTTTCCCGCAACCAAGCCCGGAAAAGTATACGTCATTTATGAATGTTATTTCGGCGACAGGACACTAGCAGCCGTCAGAACGCCGGCAGCGTAGCGCTATCGTTTCAGCGATGGATGCGACCATCCGTATCTGGCATCAGCCCTACTCGAGCGCCGCCGGCACTACGCGCCTCAGAGGGAGGAGTCTGATGCCGGCGACTGAGGCAACTCGAGGGTCAAGGAAGTCCAGTAGCTGCGCCAATCTTCGCTCGACCAGACGGGCGCGGCTTCAATGTAGACAGCGCTGAGCAGCCAGCGCCCTGCGGCCATGGCAGGCAAATCGACGTAGCCGTCGGCATCGCTGCGCAGGGCCAGTCCGGCCTCCGGCGCCTGGCGATTGACCGCACGTAACAACAGGTTAGCGGCTGGCTGCTGCCGCCACCATAGTCGAACTCGAGAAGCTCCGCCGCTTTGCTCTGGGAGGGTGATCGGTACGATCTCGAAGTTAAGGCCGATACGCCGTTGATGCTGCGGGTCATCGAGGTCTCCCAGCAAGGCCTTCGCCTCCCGTTCAACCGACTCGGCGACCGTGTCGCCGCGGTTCGACCCCGTGGCATCGTGCTCGATCAAATGCGCCCAGCCATCCTCGGCAAGATGGCGCTGAAATCGCGGCAGGCTGAGTCGCGCTACCCAGGGCTGACCACGATAGGCGACGACAGCTGCGCGAGGGCCCTGGTAGCGGAACCACCCAGCCGGCTCGATACCTTCGGAGCCCGACAGCGCGACCACCCCGTCTTCCTGGTGCACGTCGAAGCGCCGGATCGACGCCGAGCGCCTGACCACGGCCTCGCCGGCAAACGGTTCGCCGACCTTCAGCCGAACGGCCACCAGGCTGGCGGGCAGCGGTCGAAAGCTGTCCGGCTCGAGCCAGAATTCGTGCGCCGACAACGGCCAGGGAGCGATGACCAAGGCTAACATCAGGCTCAGTCGGGGGCCGAGCGCCCAGCGTGCCGAACAAGGCCGCGATCGGCGCTGATTGCGCAAGTCAGTGTTCCGCCTGCTGTCGACCGCGCCGCAACCCCCATCGGAAGATCAGCCAGCTATAGCCGAGCGCGACGGCGAACAGCAGCAACAGACCAAGGTACAGCGGCCACCAAGCAAACAGACTGATGCGCGGCGCGCCGGCCGGCTTGTCCGGCCACGGCTCGGCCAGATAGGGCCAATCGGGCATGAACGGTTTGTCGTTGATGGTCTGTCTTGGCCACTGGCCTTCGATGAACGACACCTCCTGCAGCACGCAATCGCCGACCGAGCAGGTCAAGGCAGCGACATCATCCTCAAGGCGTCGGCCATTAGGAAAACCGACCGGAAAATCCCGGCTGTAGATCATCACATCGGGCACCAGATCATATTTTCGTATCGAGAACACGTACTGCCACAGCCCGGCCAGGGCCTGGGTCTCGTTGAACCTGCCGAGAAAGGCCTGGACCTTGGCGCGTTGATCCATCACCTGCATGATCGCTGGCAGGTGCTCGCTGGGTGGCAACGGATTGAGGAAGTCAAAGCGGCCCAGTTGGGTGCGATTGGAACGCCCGACATGATCGGTCTGCTGCCCCTGCTTCATCGTGACCGCCCACAACATAAAGTTGCGCTGCTGATCTGGAAACGCCGACCAGGGTATTTGCAAGGTCATCGACACCACATTCTTGCCAAAGAAGCGCGGGAATATGAATGGGTCATCGCGCAAACCGCTGAAGATGCGAATCGATGCGGCATCGTGCAAGCCCTGCACCTGCTGCAGAGAGAGCTCAGCCTGCTCATTCAGGCGCAGATGCAAGCTGGCGTCGGCGCTGATCGCATCCGGCTTACGAATGCTGCCACCGTAGCGACGCCGGTCCTCCTCATTGTCGAACGACAGGTTGGGCTTGAAGTCGAAATGCAGGACGAACTCGATGGCCGATAGCGGCAGTGGTGGACTCTGAGTCAGACCAGGATGCACATCCAGCACGACTACCAGTCCGTGGTTATTGGGGAATGCGAACAGGTCGGAGATATTGGCATTCGGGTCACCCCCCAGCTGAGGGTCGGCATGATCAGAAGCCAGCGCGGGGGCTACACGCCAGACCAGGGCGGCAACCAGCAGCAATGCCGCCAGGCGAGACATATCACGACCTTTCATTGCGAACCTCCGCTGCACGCCGTTGCTCTGCAAGCGCGCTCAGGCCAAACGCCGGGGTGCTCGGCAGGTTGGCCAGTCCCAGCGGATTGCTCTTGATCATGCGCTTGCTGATCTGGTAACCCAGCTCTCGATAAGCCTCAAGCTGCGCCTCATCGAAGAACTGATCGGTGGTGGGCTGATCGGGAAACTGTGGGTGAAGCCGCCGGTAGGCTTCGACATCGGCCGGCAGATCGGCAATCAGCACCGCCTGGATGTACACCAGCACGCCCTCGCTACCATCGCAGTAGTAGATCTTTCCGACTGCGAACCCTTGAGTGGCACGTGGCTCATCGCCCGCATCAGTGGCCACCGGGCGCACTGCCTCAAGCTGTCCCGGGGGGAAGTGAATGTGGTGACCGAAATCAACCCGGATCCGCTCCACCGCGTTGCCGAGGTCGGCCAGAGCGTGCTGGGGGTCGGCGCCGGCCTCGGCAATGATGATGCGCGGCAGTCGACGCCGGGCCATTTCGTACAGTCCGGTGTTGTCGAAGTGGCCGCCATCCGACAGACAGATGAAGCCGGCCGTTTCGTTCAAGCCCGCGCCCAGCAGCCCCTGCCTGAGTCCCGGGTAGAGAAAGTTGGCGTGCAGCACATGGCCCAGCCAGCGTCGCCAGCGGGTCACGCGCGGATTCTGCACCCAATGCCCCAGGCCAAGATTGAAGAAGCTGAGCAGGAAGGAAACCGAACGACTGCGCGTCGCACCGACGCCGTTATTGGCCGCATTGGGATTCAGTGCAGCCCCTGAGATCGACATGGCGGTTGCCAGCGTCATGCGATTGTTGTTGAGCTTGCAGGTATCGACCCAGCCGGTGGCATCACTGCCGCAGTACAGTGGCGACAGGATGAAACAGTCTCCGCCGCGGTCGCGAAAGCGCGCATCCTTCGAACCCACCAGAATCGCGTTGCAGTTAAGGATGTGATAGGGCCCCAACCCACTCGCCGGACACATAGCACTGAGCTTAGCTGCATCAGCCTGCACCGCAGGCAGCCATACCAGGCCGGCGATCTGGCCAAGGTCGGGCATGAAGGTTTCCATCAAGCGATCGCGGTAGAGGCGCCCCGGACCGAAGTGATTGATATCGACCAGATAGCCGAATACCAGGGCCGGCAGCAGCAGGAAGACCATACCTGCAGCGACATCCCAGCCCCAGGCCTGAGCGGCGTGCCGACTGAAGGCAAAGCTAAGTAGTAGCAGGCCATAGATCAGCAGCAGGGAAGCCAGCACCGTCCAGATCGATCCATTGCTCGCGGTCTGAGCCGCCGCCTCGCTGCGCCGGCGGCGGAACTCCAGCGCACTGGCCAGCCCACCCAACACACTCATGGTGCTGCCGGCGTGCACCAGCCATTCCTTCAACAGGCGCTCGGTCAAGGGCAGGCTGGCGAATGCGAGCAGGATCGCCAGCAAGGACAGCAAGCGGCCGGAGTAGCGCTGGGCGCAGACACGCAACAGGTAGTCGCGCTTCGACATGGCGGAGAACAGATAGGTGCCAATCGAGTAGGCCAGCACCAGCAGGGCAAACAGGCCGACCACGATCAGCGCGGCGGCAAGAATCGGATTCATCCAAGGAGCTGCATTCACCGCAGATGGCAAGGAGGAGAACAGCTGCAGGCGATCAAGCACCAGCACCACGAAGGTCAGCAGCATGAAGTAGATGAAGAAGGCCAGCAGTGAATTGCGCAGGAAGTTTCCGATCAGGGCCGCCGTGCCCAGACCCTGCCCCGGCTTCAGATAGTTGCCGTGCTGGCGAATGAAATTCAGCGGTGAAACGACACCTGCAGTACGCGCACCGAGACCGCTGGTACCAAACGGAAAGGTCCAATCCTGCGCGGTTTGCGCATGGGTGAGCCAGGTGTAGCTACTGCCGATGTATCCGCCGCCGGATACGCTGGACAGGTAGTCAACGTAGCGCAGCACACCAAAGCGATCGAGGGCCTGAATCACACCGAGACCAAACGAGGCCGAGCGTATGCCGCCGCCGGACAGGCACAGCGCGCTGTACGGCTCGTCCTTGGCCACGCCGCGCTGCTGGCGCTGCGCATCGATCCGTTCACGCTCGGCCGCCTCGACGCAACTGAACTTTTCGCTGGGCTCACTGTGAGAGCTCATAACCAGGCACTCGGTTGGACGACAAGAAGGGATTCGATCAAGGTTTTCGCTTGGCCAGAATCACCTCGGCGGCCTTCTCGGCAATCATGTACACCGAGGTGACGATGAAGAACCCGGGAATCTTCGGAAACACCGAGGCATCGACCACGCGCAGGCCGTCGGTGCCGTGCACCTCGAAGTCGCCATTCAGCACGCCATTGCGATTCTGCGGGCCGATCGCACAGGTGCAGGAGGCATGGTGACCCCAGGCCCGATTCCTGACGAAGTCGGCCAGCTCCTCATCGGTCTGCACGGTGGGGCCGGGCATAACTTCTCGTTTGATGTCCCCTGAGGCAGTCAGCGGCGCGGTCATCCGACGCACAAACTTGATGCCCTCGACCACCGAGCGCAGATCCTCACCGCTTTCATCATCGCCTTCGTCGAAGTACTTGAAGTTGATCAAGGGCGGATCACGAGGGTCACTGGAGCGCAGGCGTACATGGCCGCCGGTGTTGTTGGTGTGCGCCTTCAGCACGGCCCAGGTGAGGCAGTCGAGATTCTGCGCAAACAGGGAGGAGTAGCTGGGAAAGTAGCCGCGAAACAACCCGAGCAGGGCAAAGATGAACAGGTCAGGCAAGGGGCGCTCCGGCACCGAGCGCTTGATCACCGCCAACACCGCGCCATTGGTGGTGTAAACGCCCTCGCCCTGCTGCCACTGTCGATATTGGGGGTCGCCCGCAGCAAACTTGGCACCGCGCAGCACTTCCCACGGCTGCCGCATCTGATTGACGACACCGACCTCGTAGCGGTCTTGCAGGTTTTGCCCCACGCCAGGCAGATCGACGCGAACCTCGATACCAAACTTCTCAAGCTGATCGCGCGGCCCGATGCCGGACAGCATCAGCAGCTGCGGCGTATTGAAGGCGCCACCGCTGAGGATCACCTCGCCGCCGGGCTTGACGCGCACCTGATGCAGTTCGCCCGGTTCGGCACTGGGATTCCAGCTGGCGCGATAGAGCTTGGCCCCTTTCAGATACTCAACACCGACTGCGCGCTTGCCCTCGAACAGCACGCGGGTCGCCAAAGCATCGAGTTCAATCTGCAGGTTGCCGGTGCTGGCGGCCACTTCGAGCACCCGCTCGCGACTGCCATTGCGCCGGTGACCGCGAGTCGCCAATGGTGGATAGCGCAGACCGACGGCGTTCTCGCGCACCAGACGCCAGTCATTGGGATCACCCTTACCTTCAACTTCAGCGATCTTGTTCTCGAAACTGTAGCTGTCGTCGACTTCCGACAGTGCCTTGCCAGCCGACTCCACCACCGTGCTGATCAGCGGCCAGTCCGCCAACGCCGCCTTGATCGGCAAGGCGGCTTCGGTATGCAGCCAACCGCCAAAGCCATGCCGGGTCGGGTTGATGCCAAGCTTGCTGATCCAGCGCCAGACAGTGCGGTGATGGCAGTTTTCCAGGCGTTGAAAGTAGCGCCGCATATTGAGGTGCGACCAGGAGCTGTCGCCGGTCAGCGTCTGGATATAGTCCCAGTCCGCATTGTGCGGATAGACGGTGATCATGGCGTTGTGCGCAGTGCAGCCCCCCAGCGTTCCGGCGCGCGGATACAACACGCCGCGGGTGTAGGGACCCTGACCTGCCGCAAGATCAGGCCGCGTCGGGCCACCAAACGCCGGATCCTCGGGCGGCGTGTTCTGCTGGCTCCAGTTCTCACTGAACTTCGGGTCGCGCCGCTGCTGCACCGGGTCACTGTAGTGATCGACGAAGAAGTCCCACTTCATCGCATTGTTTTCCGACGAAATGGCGTGAAATACCGGCACCTGGTAGTCATCCGGGAGGCGATTCGTCTCCGGCTGCACAGCATCACCGCCCTGCAGCTTCACCGGATCACCGCCGGCCTCCAACAACAACACCTTTTTTCCCGCCTCAGCCAGACGCGCAGCCACGGTGCCACCACCTGCACCCGAACCCACCACGATGTAGTCGTATTCAGTCTTCGATTGCATGCTCGACACCTCAAAAAAAGGCCGGCGGCGGGGCGTTTTCAACTGCACGCCGGCTTAACTGCTACATACGCTGCGGGTCTGCTGACCACTTGCCAGCCGCCTGCGGAAGAGCTCCATCCTTGAGTCTCCGAGGTAGGCTTTCATCGAACATTGGCTTTGTTGCTCTGCACCTCCCCCGGGCGGCGCTTCGCGTCGCTCGAGGTCGAGAGTGTTGTCGCCGGCCGCGTCTGTTGCTCAGTTGCTCAGACAACCGCCCGACGGCACAGACGACGGTTAGAAAGTCTTGATGAACTCGATCAAGGACTCTTTCTGCTGATCGCTGAGACCCGGCGAATTGCCTGCGAACTCGGTTCCGAAGTAGTGGCCGCGATTGACCACGAAGTCGGGGCACTTGCTGACCTCCAGCAGTCGATCGGCGATGCCGCGCTCGCGGAAGATCTCAATCGCTTGTTCCTCAGTCGCATCCTGTGGAATCTTCTTCAAGGCTTTCACCACATCGATCACCGTCGGCACGGTGCGCAAGGGATGGTCGAGATCGATATTGGAGATCAGATTGACCGGCGTACCTTTCGGAATCGGACCGATCTCGATTCCGGCATCGTCGAACAGCCAGGGCAGCCAGCGCTCCAGCGGCCCCATCAGGGCCTGCAACTTGTCGGGCAGGAAGCCGCGCGGAATTCGCAGGAAACTGCGCATGGTGGTGCGATCGATCAGGCCCGGTACCTGCTTGCCATTGGCGACGGTGTACTGCCGATCACCGGCGCGGGTCTGCGGCCACAACAACTGGCGGATCGAGCTGTCGAACGACTTCATCCGGTCTTCCACCGAGCCACTGGGGTAGAAATCGCCCAGGCTGTTGTTGAGCAGGAAGGGCGCCGTCGACCACGCTGAAAT
This sequence comes from Pseudomarimonas arenosa, assembly GCF_014841215.1. Classification (GTDB taxonomy): domain Bacteria; phylum Pseudomonadota; class Gammaproteobacteria; order Xanthomonadales; family Xanthomonadaceae; genus Pseudomarimonas; species Pseudomarimonas arenosa. The sequence goes on along the minus strand of NZ_JACYTR010000006.1, from coordinate 178,197 downwards.
CAGTGAGGCCGGGCGCGTATAGCCGCGCCCGCCACCGGGCATCTCGAAGCGGCTCGGTTCGCCCGTCATCGGATGGTGCACGGTGATCGAGCCGACCGAAGGCAAGGTCTTGTACGACTCAGAAGTGAAGTTGTCCCAGATATTCTCGGCGATGCCGTTGGATGCCAGCGGGCTGCAGGCATTGGTCTCCAGCAAGGTCACCGGAACTCTCAGTTCAGTGGAGAGAAAGTTGTTATCGAGGAAATCCGGCGCCTGCACCAGGTCGCGCATTTCCGCCTTGAATTCCTCGCCCTTGCTCCACTCCCAGTAGGCATCCCAGCACTGCAGGTAATTGGGGCCAACGCAGCCATTGGGAAAGAAGCTATAAGCCTTCTCCGGCAATTTGCTGCTGTGGCAGCGCGCGCAGTTCTCGGCGAAGGCGATCTTGCCCTCCTGCAGCACCGCTTCATCGCTGCTGAGATGCTGCTCACCGCCGGGCGCATTGCGCAGATAGTCAGGCCGAGCCGTCGCCACGAAGAACAGGGCCAGATTCGGCGTCTGCCGCTCATTCGCCTGCCAGTAGGATGAGTTCTTCCGCGCCGTCTTGATCGGGAACGGGGTGATGGTCTTACCGCCGACCAGCGGACGGAAATGCCGCGTCCATTCCTCGCTGAACAAGCCGATATTGACGAACACGCGGTTAAGTGCACCAAGCGCGCCGACCGAATCGGCGCCGTCCTTCAATACGCGCGGGGTGAAAACCGTGTCCGGCGCTTCGAAGAACTGATTCAACGGGCTGCTCTTGGGCAGATAATCATTGAACTGTGCGTTATCAAGACTGCCACCGGCGAGCTTTTCCTCGCCGAAGCGCTTGGCGTTCTCCAGTCGTGCCACCAGGCTGTAGACAGCGTTCATGGTGCGCGGATTATTGATGTAGTCGGAGCTGACCAGGGACGTATCCAGCGCGCCTGGACGCGCGGTATGAAACAGCTGGTAGGGGAAGCTGGTCGGGTCGGCCTGCCAGGAGAAAATACGATCGATCCAGAAGTATTGCGCGCCGGGATTCGAGTTGAGATTGGCCCACTGCGGATTCTCCGGGTCCGCCGGCGGGTTGGTCGGATTGGGACCGACATGGCAGAAGCCGCAAGACATGCCGACTCGGTACGGACGAATCAGATTCTTGTTGTTGTAGTAGTCCGGATCGGTGTAGAACCGGTCGGCATCCCAGTCGGCCTGCGCTGCCTTGTCGAACGCCGGGTTGGGGAACAGACGCAATCCGACAATGCCAGTGGCGTAGCCATAGTAGGAGCCGGCTTCGATGTCCTTGCCGCGCGCGCCGATCTCCACGCCCGGATACTTGTCGGCATTCTCGAACGGATCCTTCGGACAGTCCTCATCGCGCACATCCAGCCACAGACCCCAGCGATCCGCGCGCGCTGCGCTGCCCTTGCGGAAACAGGGCTCATTGACCAGACCGAGGTAGTTCCAGCGGTTGTCACGACTGAACTTCAACGAAGGGTGGTTGGACAGGATCTTCAGAAAGTCGAGCGTGCCCTTCGAATCCTTGCCGATCTGATCCCAGAACTTGTCATTGCCTGCCGTCCAGACAATCCAGTTGTTGCGGCCACTGGCGATCGCCCTTCTGGCCTCCTCGGGCGTGATGCCGGGCACGAAGTCCTGCAGCCGCTCGACCAGGAGCTGTGCGTCCTTGCTGACGCCGTAATCCATGTCGGCAAAATAGTCTTCATCGGCACCAACCAGCTGGTCCGCGGTGACGCCGACGCACAAGGCCTCGTCTTTCACCTGCCCGTCGAATTCGCACGGGTCCTTTGCCGGTCGGGTAATCCACCAGATGATGCCCCCCGCCAGCGCCGCCAGCCCCAACACCACGATCAACTTGCGCATACGCCCCCCAGCCCAGCCAGCACGACCCCCAGGCGATGCGCAGCGCTTGCGCCTGCCCCACGGCCGATTGCAGCCGCTGCATCGCGTGAACCTGAGGCCATCAGATCGCCTGCCGGGAGCAGCGGTCAATGCTTGCCTTGCCTATGCGGCAGCCCTACCCGCGCGCACGGTGTCATCAAGGCGCGAAATATCGCACCTTGACCAATCAACATGTTAGATGCGGAGAGTGAACTAGTTCACAGCAGCGCGTTCGATCGACGTTGGCGAAAAACGATCTCGGACATGGCCGCATTTGCCAGGAAATCGCGCTGATTCGAGAGCTGCCCGACGGCTAGCCGAACCTACCCCGATGTGCCGACTGAAAAAGCGGAACTGCCGCACAGTTCTGGGATTCCAGACCGCGCGCCACCCGTAGCTGGCGCGCAGGTCGATCGCAGGTCGGCCCGCTCGCTGAGCTTGTCGATGCGAGCCTCGACAGCGCCTCGCACAGGCTGGTGGCGAGGCTTCCGGCACAGGCAGGCGGCAGAATCATCGGCCAAACTTTAGCTGATAGTTTAGCCAAGACAAGCTTCGACAGGCTCAGGGCGCGCCCTTGGCAGGTTATTGAACCGGCCCATTGATGTTTCAACTGGCCCGTTCAATAAAGCACTCAATGCATGGACTGCTCGCGCGCAGCCGCATAGTCGCTGTGAAGCGCCCGCGCCTACGGGCATGCCTGCCGTGGGCCTGTCGAACGGTTCCGGACGCGCGGGACTTGACGTTGAACAGGATGTTCAAACTTCAAGGTGCCGAATCAATAACAGACGCCCGTCGATTGCCGCGCCCCATCAAAGGCATTACTCAAGGAATCTCTGAACAAGTTCAGACTTGTTCAGACCTTCCTTAATAGTCAGCTTAGTTACAACAAACAACCTACTGCGGCGGAGCTGAGCTGAAGAACTCCAGCATCAGCTGCGCGATTTCGGCCGGCTGTTCCATCATCGGCATGTGATTGCAGTCGTCGAGCAAGACCAGGGCCGCATCGGGAATCCGCGCAGCATACGCCGTGGCGACGCTGGCATCGATGATCTGATCGTCCTTGCACCAGAGCAGCAGGGTCGGCACGGCAATGTTGGCGGCGGCGTCGCCCGGTGCAAAGGCGCGCGCCTCATCACCGGCCACCGCAGCCAGCACTTCACGCTCGAACGCCGCGCTGGCTCGACGACGCTCAATGAAGGCGCGGTCAGCCGGCCAGGGAACCCACGGCGGCTGCTTGAACACCATGTTGAGCTGACGCTCGAACTGCGCCTGATCGGTGACTTCGAACGGGTGCTTGCCTTCTCGCACCAAGTCGGAGAAGGCGTTCTCGAACGGCAGCCCGGCGGCATCCATCAGCACCAGGCGACGCAGCCAGGACGGTCGCTGACCGGCCGACATGGCGGCTATGCCGCCGCCCATCGAGTGGCCGACCAGGAATACCGACTGACCACCGCTCACCGCTTGAACGAATTGTTCAAGTCGCGCAGCCTGACCGGAGAAACTATGATCCTCATCAGCACTGCGGCCAGACTCACCCCAGCCGGGCAAGTCCGGAGCCAGCACGCGAAAACGCGTGCTGAGGTGCCCCATCACCGGCAGCCAGTTTTCCTTGGCGCCGGTGAATCCGTGCAGCAGGATCAACGGCGGGCCCTCACCGGCCTGCAGAAAGGTCCAGGTCTGGCCGTCGATGTCAATCTGCTGCTCACTGGCTCCCGCCAGCCAGCGCTGACGGGCGAATTCGGCCTCAAGCACCCAGTGTGGACGCAGCCCGGCGACGACCAGGAAGCCGATCAAGGTACCGAGCAGCAGCCCCGGCAACAGCGCTCGCCGACGACGCTTGGTCACTTAACCACCTTTCGCCTCGGCGAATAGTGCTTCGATCGAGGCGATGGTGATCGGGTGATAACCTGCGCGCGCCTGGGCAAACACATCACGGGCGAATTGCAGACCATCCTTCGACTTGGCCAATTCCTGGTAGATCGGCATGATCAGCTTGCGCCGACCAATCGTCTGCAGGAACTCGGCAATCGCCGGGCGCGCCTCGAAATAACCGCTGCGCAGCGCCAGCGGATACCAGCGCATGGCAATCTCGCCGTTGGCCGTGCCGGTGAAATTGAACGCCTGATCCAACTCGACCATCTGTTCTCCGTCGAGTTCGTTCGGCATGCCATCGAGCAGATGCAGCCACTGCTGGGTCACCCAGCCGCTGGTGTCGAGATCCTTGGCCAGCGTTCGGCCTTTCAACCAGCGCTGGCGCGCCTTGTCTACCGCCTGCAAGCGTTCTGATTGCACCTTGGGGGCGACCTTCGGCACACCGGCCTGATGCAGCCAGGCTTGCAGTTCCTTTTCGCTGACCGCATTGGGCTTTTGCGGCAGCAGCACGGTGCGTAGATGGTCGACGAAGTCTTCAGAGCTGACGCTCTCGAAGGCATGTTGATCAAACCAGCTGCGCAGGAACGGATCGAAGATCTCGCGACCAAAGCGCTGCTCGAGGAAACTCAGGAACCAGTGACCCTTGACGTAGGCCACATCGGACAGTGCTTCGTCGGGATTCTTGCCCTCTTGCCGCGGCAAGATCAGGATCTGCTGCTCAGGCGGCACCTCTTTCAGCTCATCGGCCAGTGCCGTGCGGTTGATCACCACTTCCATGTCGGCGAAATCCTGCCCGTACACGGCCTCGCTGATGCGCCCCTCGACGTAGTTGGTGAATCCTTCGTTGAGCCAGATGTCCTTCCAGCTGGCATTGGTGACCAGATTGCCCGACCAGCTGTGCGCCAACTCGTGGGCGATCAGGGCCACCAGGCTCTTATCGCCGGTGATCACGGTCGGCGTGATGAAACTCAGCCGCGGGTTTTCCATCCCCCCATAAGGGAACGACGGCGGCAGAATCAACAGGTCGTAGCGTCCCCAGCGATACGGCCCGTATAGCGATTCGGCCGCTTGAATCATCTGTTCAGTGTCGCTGAATTCGGCCACTGCCGCATCGACCGTGGCAGGCTCGGCCCAGACCCCAGCGCGCTCGGAGATCGGCTTGAACACCAGATCGCCAGCGGCGATCGCCATCAGGTAGGACGGAATCGGCTGAGTCATGCGAAACACATAGTCGCCATCGCGAGCGGTGTCCGGCTGATTGTCAGCACTCATCAACACCATCAGTTTGGGATCGCTTTCGATGTGTGCCGAGTAGGTATAGCGCACCGCCGGCGTATCTTGCAGCGGTACCCAGGAGCGGGCATGAATGGCCTGCGATTGACTGAACATGAAGGGCAGACGCTTGCCGGCAGTCAATTCGGCGGGCAGCCACAGCAGGCCCGAGGCCTCGGGCGATGTGCGATAGCGGATCCTCACCGTTTCGTACTGTCGCGGCATCTTGATGCTGAGCATCTGGCCGAGGATCGGGTCCTTCTCAGACAGGCTCCATTGCAGGCGAAACCAACCGCTGTCGCGGCGCTTGCCCATCACCTTGTCGATCACCAACTCGCGGGTATCGAGCTGCAGACGGCGATGCTCGGGATCGGTCCATTCCAGCTGCAGGTCGGCACTGCCCTTGATCATGCGCTGATCGAAATCGATTCGCAGATCCAGCCCAAGATCGACCACCCGCACCTTGTCCGGCTCGGCATAGGAGTGCTCGTCACCGGCGCGCGGCGCGGCGTCGGAGGCAAACACAGTCGACGACAGCAACAGACCCAGCAAGGCGAAAAGCATGAATCGCATCGAACTACCTCGGCGGCTAAACCGCCGCAGTGTACCGCAGGGGGAGCAAGGCTCGGGGCTGGCGTCGAAATTCTGTGCCCGCGCCACCGCAGGCACCTCGCGCGACCGCATCGCACCCTGAGCGTGCCGAACGGTGCCTGAAGGCGCGACAGGCTTGCCATTGCGGCTGCACTTGATCAGGCTTCTACAGGCTCGGCCAGGGTCACGAGCTACACCCCCACACCCCACCTCATCGCAGCCAGAGCGTGCCGAAGGGTGCATGAAGATGTGAAGACGGCGCTGTTGTCGAGCACCACCCCGACTTAGGTCAAAATCGGTTGCTCTGGCCTGCGCTAAGGTGGCGGACAGATCGACCGATGGGCATGGCCATGGACAAATCCAGTCAGATTGCGTTGCTCGATAACCCCACCGCGCTGCAACGCTATCTTGAACGTGGCCAGCCGCCCGACAGCGCCCCCCGGCTCGATCGTCAGGCCTGGTGCGAGCGGGTGGCCGACGAAGACGCGGCTCAGGTGTTTTCGGCGGCCGAGGCCATCGGCCTGCCCCTGGCCCGACTGGATGGCATCGAGGTCGATCAGGCGGTGCTCAACCTGATCCCGGCCGAGCGGGCGCGGCAGCTGTCCGCCCTACCCCTGCTGCAGCACGCCAAGGGTCTGCTGGTGGCGGTCGACAATCTGAGCGATGCCAGCGCCTTGGCCGCCCTGGATTTCCTCAGCCAGTGGCCAGTGAGTCTGGTGATTGCCACCAGCAGCGATATCCGCAATGCCATCGCCCGCCTCTACGACAATGCCGAAGACGCCGAAATCGCTCGTCAGCTGGGCCTGGGCGGCGGCAAGAAAATCGAAGACAACCCACGTGAATACGAACGACTGGCGCAGGAAAAGCCGACAGTCAAATTGATTCACGGCGTCATGGAACAAGCGCTGTACCGACGTGCGTCTGACATTCACTTCCGGCCCAACTCCAAGCACCTCGATCTGCTCTATCGGATCGACGATGAGCTGGTGTTGGTGCGAAGCTTTCTGCGCGAGCTGGCGCCGGCGCTGGTGTCGCGCATCAAGGTGTTGGGCAAGATGAATCTGGCCGAACATCGACAGGCGCAGGATGGCCGAACCCGCCTGCGCACCGATGAGGGCAAGGAGATCGACCTGCGCATCTCGGTGATGCCAACGGTGCACGGCGAAAGCGTGGTGATCCGCCTGCTGGACACCGAGCAGAGTCTGAAAACCATCGATCAGATCGGATTGAGTCCGCTGGATCGTGATCACATGACCGACCTGCTCAATCGCAGCCATGGCCTTTTCCTTGCCACGGGCCCCACCGGCTGCGGCAAATCCACCACGCTGTATGCCATGCTGCTTGAACTGCGCAAGCAGAACATCAATATCCTGACTATCGAAGATCCGGTCGAGTACCAGATCGACGACGTACAGCAGATGCAGGTGAATCGCGCTGCAGGGTTCACCTTCGCCCGGGCGCTGCGCAACTTTCTGCGCCACGATCCCGACGCCATCATGGTCGGCGAAATTCGCGACGGTGAAACCGCCAATGTGGCGGTGGAGAGCTCATTGACCGGCCATCTGGTGCTGTCGACCCTGCACACCAATACCGCTGCCACTGCGGTGACCCGCCTGCTGGATCTTGGTGTTGAGCCGTTCCTGCTGCGCGCCTCGTTGGCCGCGGTCATGGCGCAACGGCTGGTACGACTCAATTGCGCCTACTGCAGCCAGGTCGAGCAGATCGAACCTTTGATCAGAAAGACTCTCGGCGTTGCCGAACATGAAACCTTCTACCGTGGCTCGGGCTGCTCGCGCTGCAACGGCCTGGGCGTCTTCGGCCGCGCGGCAGTGTACGAACTACTGTTCATCAGCGAACCCTTGCGCAAGCGGATCTGCCACGGTGCCGAAGCCGACCAAATTCACCAGCAGGCCGTAGCCGAGGGCATGGTGCCAATTACTGAGCGGGCGATCGAAATGGCGCGCGCAGGCACGATCTCGCTAACCGAAGCGTTCCGGGTGCGCGCCGTATGACCAGCACGATCACAGCTTAACGCTGCGTTCACTCGACTATCACAGAACCTTCGAGGGCCATCTGCCAAGCTGCCGCCATCGTGTGTTGTGCCGAGGCTGCCATGCACTGTCGAAAACGATGGCCACTCGCCCTGCTGCTGATGATTGGCATTACTGCCTGCAGCAGCCTGCCCACGCGGCCGGCCCCTGCGATCGAGATCGATCTGCCACGCTTCATGGGCACCTGGTATGTGATCGCCCATGTGCCCTACTGGCTTGAGGAAGGCAAGCTGACGGCGCGTGATGTGTATCGCCTGCGCGAAGATGGCCGCATCGACAACGACTATGTCTTTAAGCGCCGCTGGGATGGGCCTGAGCATCGTTGGCAGGGCGTTTCGACCGTGCAGCCGGGCAGCGGCGGCGCGCACTGGCAGGTGCAGTTCGTCTGGCCCTTCAAGTCCGATCTGCATGTGTTGGAAGTGAGCGCCGACTATCAATGGGCGCTGCTCAGCAATCCGCGGCGGGATCTGGCCTGGGTATTTCATCGGCAAGCCGAGGTCGACGAGGCTGAATTGCAGGACTGGCTGACCCGACTGAGCGCGTACGGTGTCGACCCGACCGAACTGCGTCGGGTTGAGCAGGTGCCCTCCTCCTGACTTCTGCTCCCTGCACAGCACGCTCTGCCTGCGCCTTCCTTGGCGCGGTAGCGCTGGCAGCAGGTCAGGGCGGGGCGAGCTGCGCCGGGTCGATCAGCAGCGGCTTGTAGCCATTGACCAGCCAGAACGGCAGCCGGCGGATAGAGGCCGGCCCGCCGATGTTGCCATCCTGACCCACGGGAATGACCTGCAGCAGGTTTCGCAGGCTGCTGAGACTCATTTCAGCAACCTGATATCGCGCGCCAAGGACGGCGCGCTCGGAAAGCCTGTCCGTGGATTGATGCAACTTGATCCGCATCGACTCCAGATTGCGCATTAAGCAAACGGATACCCGACCACAACCGGTGCATGCCGGGTACCCCGTTCATCCCAACTGGAGAATCATGCAATGAACAAGTACAAACTCGGCTTGGCAATGAGTGTGCTGGCCCTTGGCCTGGGCTTGGGTGTATCGAAAGCTCGGGCGGGCGATGCCTGCACCGTTCAATGCAACGAAGAGTTCCAAGCCTGCCTGCTTGACGGCCATACGCCGAAGAACGTGTGCCGTGCAATCCTGTTCTACTGTGTGCGTCAGTGCACGATTCGCTAGTGCGCTTCATGCTGTGAGGAACCCACGCTCGGCATCGGCGTACTTCAACAGACTCAGGACGGGCCGCTGTTCGAGCGAACGGGATCCTTGCTGTTCCGCCCCACGGAAATCAAACCGCGGGGCCCACTGAGAACAAGGCCGCCGGCGAACTCAGTGAGTTCGCCGGCTTCCAACGGGCAGCAATCACTACGCCCCTCCGGCTACCATGGCGAACTCTCATGTTAAAGAATATCGGCATCGCACTGGCGATTGCATTGTGCTTTCTGATCGGCCTCAAGGCCGGCCCCTGGGCCCAGCGGGCGTACGCGTATGCGTTTCCTGAACCGGCCTACGTCGAAGGCGACTATGCCAGCTTGTTCGCCAGCACCGGGCAACCAGTGGTGTTGTTCACCACCACCACCTGCCCCTGGTGCAGCCGGCTGCGTGAACATCTCGATCAGCAGGGCATTGCCTATCACGACTTCCAGATCGACCTTTCCGAGCAGGCCATGCAGAGCTTTCGCAGCCTGCAGGCGAACGGCGTGCCCGTCGTGCTGATCGGCAATCGTCGAATCGCCGGCTTCAATCTGCCGGCGATCGAGGAGGCGCTACGGGTGGCGGGTATTGCAGCAACAGCCTCCCCAGAGTCGACGCCAAAGACCTGATGCAGTCGGTGATCACGCCGGGATCAGGGGCGAATCGATGCATCCGGTGCGGGAGGTGCCACACCACATACCGACTGCGTCGTACCTGGCCTCAGGGTGTGCAGCAGACTGAAATGGCGGCCGTAGTACAGCGAATTGAGTTGGGCGAGTTCGCTCGGATCGCTCGCCGCCAAGGTGCCAAACTGGATCCGAAACTGATCCGACGGCCGCGCGGCGATCGGCACCCACTGCACCTGACCTTCGAAACACAAGCCCAACCAGGTGAGTAACTGTTGCGGGTCGCGACGCAACGCAATCTCCAACAGGTAAGCATGTTCGGCGCCGTGCTCGAGCGGAAACCTCAGGCTGATTGAGCGGCTGCTGTCAGGCGAGCTATCCGGCCATACTGCCAACAGGTGATCGGGTGGCTGAGGATCGTACGCCAGTGACGGACTACGCCCGATCCGCAGCACCTGCTTGGCACCCTCCTCTGAGCGAACATCGATGCTAAGGAAGGGAGTTTCGGCCCATCCCGAAATGCGGTCGGCACTCAGCTCTGCAGTGATTTTCCAGCCCGCGTTGTAGCTAGCCTCCAAATCGCGTTTCAGCCAGGCAGCGCCCACCATGCTGTTTGTGCTTTGGAACTGCACGTCGCAAAACGGCGCGCGCTCAGTTGATGTACTGATAGTCTTGGGCGAGTTGGGGTCGGTGAGATCCGAGCCGGTGGAAACGCATTCATCGGCTCTTGCATGGCCAAGAGCAGGAACAAGCGCGCAGGCAAGTAATAGACACCATTCGAAATAACGACTCATTTCATCATCCTGTAGCGATGCGGAAACAGAAGCGCCAGCAGCAGCCGGCGATAGTCAATGCGAAAAATCCCGTGGGCGAGGATCACGGAGCCGGCTCGGCGTGGCGCTGGTAGCGCGAGCGAATCAACGACAGTTCCGGGTCATCGGCGGCAAGGTGGGCGCTGAGCACCGGCCAGGCCTGTTCGATCAGCTGGCGCGATGCCTCGGGTTCGGCCTGCTGCTGGCGAATCTCGGCCAGCTCGGCGCGCACCCAGGCCAGATTCACCTCGTTCTGCTCAGGGGCGGCAGCGAATACCTGTTTAGCTTGCTGCAGCAAGGCTTCCGCTTCGTCGATGCGGCCCAGCGCTACCAGACTGGCTGCCCATTTGGTGCGCAGCAGATGCAGGTTGGAATGGCTGGCATGCCAATGCTGGGCGGCAATTCCGACTGCCGATGCAAGTGCCTGTTCCGCTCCGGCGGCGTCGTTGCGTGAATAGAGCAAAAGCAGCCCAAGGTTGTAGGCACTGATCGCCTCGGCCAGCTGACCCGGCCCCAGAGCAGCGCGCTTTACCGCGATCGCTTCGCGGTAATGCGCTTCGGCCTGCGGCAACTGGCCGGCGCGCTTCTCCAGGGTAGCCAGCAGATCCAGCGCATTGGCGGTCGCCACATGACGCGAGCCGTACAGATCGCGCGCCGCCTGCAGCGATTGCTGGGCCGCCTGCATGGCATCGTCAGTGCGTCGCTGACGCAATCGCAATGCGGCGAGTTCAGCCAGCAGACGTTGCCGCTCCGCCGCCTGCGCGGTCTCGCCTCCTACCTCGCCCAACAGTTGCAGCAAGGCGGCCTCGGCCTGCTCGAACTCACCCAGCGAGCGATGGGCAAAGGCCAGCTGGCGGCCCACCCGTCGGCTGTCGCGATGCGCCACGCCTTGCAGGGCGATCCGTTGGGCGCGGTTTCGCTGCAACAACTGCACGCCCTCGGCGCCGCGATCGGTAGCCAAGGCCAACAAGGCCTCCTGCTCATCGGCATCAAGTCGCAGACCTGCCAGCTGTTCGCCCTGGCCCAGCATCAAGCCTCGTGCCTGCGCCAGATGCTCGCCTGCCTCAGCGAACTGGGTGCGACGCCGGGCCAGATCGGCCCGCTGAAGTTCGACCTTGGCCTGTTCGGATGGCCGGCTGGCGCTGAGTTGGGCTGCCCTCGACAGCACCGTTTCAGCCTGATCGTAGAGCCCCAGGCCGACATAGGCAGCGGACAGGGTCAGCAGCAGTTCGGCGTTGCCGACCGTTGACTCCGAGAGCACTCCCAGTCGTTCCGCCGCGCGATCCAGCACTTTGCGCGCACTCAGTTCGGCCCCTTCGCCCTGGCGCGGGTCGGCGACTCGAAAGCTATCGAGGATCAATTCGTTCAACTGCTCGGCACGACTGCGCTCAAGCTCGGCGTGAATCTGCGCCAGCTGTGCCTTGTTGCGTTCGGCTTCCAAACTCAACGAGCTGCTGCGGTAGAACAGCGCCAACAGCAAGGAGCCGAATACGATCAATGAAGCCATACTCAACGCCCAGCCGTTGCGGCGCACGAAGCGCCAGGCCCGATAGCCGCGCACGGCCCCGCGCGCATGCACGGCCCGGCCATCCAGATAGCGCTGCAGATCGGCGGCGAATTCCGCCACCGAGCGATAGCGATGCCGCTGCTCGCTGGCCAAGGCACACTGCAGGATGGCGTCGAGATCGCCACGCAGTTGCGAGCGGCTCAGATCGGGCGCAAACGAAGCTTCGATTGAACCGCTGGCCAAGGGTGGTGGCTCGCGTTCAAGCGCGGCGAGCAAGGCCGGCAACGGCATTCCGCTGCGGAAGAATGGCCGTCGGCCAGTCAGCAGCTCGAACAGCACCACGCCCAGCGAATAGACATCGGTTTGCACACCACACACTTCGCCGCGAATCTGCTCCGGGCTGGCATAGTCGAGCGACAGCGCACGCTGGCCCTCCACCGTGCGGGTCGCGTCCACGCCATCCTGGTCAAGCAGTTTGGCAATGCCGAAATCCACCACCTTGGGGTGGCCGTCGTGGCTAACCAGAATGTTGGCCGGTTTCAGATCGCGGTGCAGCACCAGGCGGGCGTGCGCCGCCTGCACCGCCGCGCACACCTCAACCATGAGTTTCACTCGATCACGCAACGACACACGTTGCCGTCGGCAATAGTGGTCGAGTGGCGCGCCCTGGATCAGCTCCATGACCAGATACGGGTAGCCATCGGCGCTGATCGCAGCATCAAACAAGCGCGCGATGCCGGGGTGATCGAGCAGGGCCAGGGCCTGACGTTCTGCCTGGAAGCGTTGCAGGCTTGGAGCGACTGGCCGGAGCTGGTTCAGCAGCTTGATCGCCACCTGCTGCTCAAACTCCGCGCAGCGGCGGGCGCGATACACCGCGCCCATGCCGCCGCTGCCCAGCAACTCGACCAGCTCGAACTCGCCCAGTCGGCGTCCGATCCAGGCGCGCCGCTGCTGGGCTTCGACAAAGGCATAGATCGGCTCGGCCGAATCAACCGAATCGAGCGGATCCAGGGAGGCTTCGGCCTGCAATAGTCGTCGCAACGACGCTCGCAGCTCGATGTTCTCGGTGGCTGCACACAGTGCAGCTTCGCGGGCAGAAGGATCGGCGATCGCGCTCAGTTGGTCGAACAGCTCGCGCAGCAACGGCGCGCTCAGCACTCAGGTTCACCTTGCTGCAGGAAATCGCGCAACCAGGCACGACCGAAACGCAGACTGCGCACCACAGTAGCGCGGCTGACCTGTTGCAGACTGGCACACTCTTCCAGACTGAGCCCGGCAATCAGATGCAGCTCCACCGCTTCACAGGCAGCGTCATCAACCTCGCGCAAACCACCGAGTGCCTGATCGAGCAGCAACCAGTCGGGAAATCCATCCGGCGGCGCAGGCAGGGCAAGTTCATCCTCCTCCACCCGCTCAGCCTGACGTTTGATCGCCGCGCGATTGCGCGCATGTTCGACCAGCACCCGGCGCATCACGGTGGCCGCGATGGCGTAGAAGTGACGGCGGTCGTTGCAGGCTTGCGGCGGCGAACGCAGCAGGCGAATGCAGGCCTCATGCAGCAGGTCGCCGGTGCGCAAGGTCGAGGCCCGCTCGCGCTGCAGCTGGCGTTGTGCGAGCCGGTTGAGCTCCGGATAGACCAGGGCAATCAGACGCTCCCGGGCCTGACCATCACCCGCTCCCCAGGCCGCCAGCAAGCCGGTGAGTTCGCTGGCGTTCTGCTCTACGCCGTTGGAAGCCTGAGTGTCGATCTGCATGCGTGCATCCCCATCCGCGGCCGGACGTACCGCCGGCCTAGCGCCAACGTTTTGTGAAGACGACAGATAATCAGACTTGGCAATCAGGCACAAGAGCGGCTGTGGTGCAGCCTGAACACCTGGCTGCGCCGGGCACGTCGGCGATTTGTCAGTTGATCTTGCTCTCTCGCTTTGGGACTTCAGCAAGGGATTGAACCCATGGATGAATTTCTGGGCAGACCTCAGGATCAATCCCCCAGGGCGAGATTTGCCGGGTCGCGTTCCGCGGTAGATGTAGGCCTGTGGCCCACCATTGCAGCGTAACCGGCCTGAGAGACTAGTCGCGGTGAAGCGCGCGCGCGTACGAGCATGCCTGCCGTGAGCCTGTCGAACGGTACCGGACGCGGGACTTGACGTTGAACAGGATGTTCAAACTTCAGTTTGCCGAATCCATAAGTGGTAGGCGAACGCCATAGCGGCCAGGTCGGCAGGCTGCTGCACAGGTCGAGCAGTGACCGCAGGCCGAGCCCGCGTTTCTATCTAGGTCGCTGCGCGCGAGCAGTCCATGGACTGCTTCATTGAACCGCCCAGTTGAAACATCAATTGGCCGGTTCAATAACTCTGCGTTCCGTGCCGACCGTCCAGCGGCGGTCGGCGCGAACGAACAGTATCGCTATCGTCGATCAGGGCGGCGAGAACTGCAGATTCGCCACCGCGGCAGCGGCCGACTGCGCCGGGTCAATCACCAGCGGCTTGTAGCCATTGACCAGCCAGAACGGCAGCTGGCTGATATAACCCGGCCCACCGATATTGCCATCCTGGCCACCGGGAATGATCTGCAGCAGGGTCGGTGTATCGGTCATCTCACCGATGAAACGGCGGATCGGGCCGGCACTGAACATGTAATTGTTGACGCCATCGGCGCGGATATCGTGGCTGGAGGCATCGACTACCTGGAAGCCGCCCGGGCGCGCCAGTCCAGGCAGGCCCGGCGCCAGATCGGTGAATGGGTAACCGTTATTGCTCGGTATCGACAAGGGCGCGCCCAGTGGATGAGCGAACACGATGCGGTGCAGGCGACCCCAGCGGTAATCATTGAGATTGGTCGAGTTGGCGAATGCTGGGGCGAAGTCATCGCTGGCCAATCGATCCAGGCCACGCTTCAGGCTATCCAATAACACGCAGTCGCGCCGTGTGGCCGGTGCCGCCGAAGCCGCCACATCGGCGGGCACTCGGGTAAAGAAATCCAGGCCGGAGGCGCCGCGCCCCTGGCGCTGGGCGAAGGTATCCAGAATCTGTTTCAGGCCGGTATAGGCATCGTTGCCACCGGGGCGGAAGTTGGCCAGCCCGACCTGGGTCAGGGTGTGATCAATGGTGCCGCGCACCACCTGGCTGCGAAACTGCGCCCACAGGGTAGCCGCCACGCTGCTGGCGATCTCGGCTTCGCTCGGTGCGGCCAGGGCAAACGGATTGTCGCCGGCATCGTAGCCTTGCTGAATACCGGTCGGGGTGGAGAAATCCCAGTCGCGTAGATAGCCGATCGCCTGAGCGACGCGTGGATCCTGCGCTACTGAACAGGCCGGTGCGTTGTCGAATGCCTGCAGCAGATAGGGCAGGATGAGCTCGGCATCAAGCAGCTGATTGTTCGACTGCAAGTTCGCCATGTCCTGCACGGTGATATCGCCACGCGCGATCAAGGTCTGTAGCTCACGGTCAATACGGCCGATGCGATAGGACGAACCCTGCTGCGCCAGATAATAAATGCCGCCCTCAGGGCGTTGCTCGTTGAGCGGGTTGTTGTCCAGCGTGGTGCCGACCGGATCGTTGTTGGCGTTGGCGATATAGCCGCTGTCAGGATTGACCACGAAGGGCATTTCCTCTGGCGACAGCACTTCGTAGGGCAACGCCTGGCCCTGGTACTGGCGCGACATCGGCAACCAGTCGTTGCCACCGGAGCCATTGCGGACCAGGTAGGGCGGCAGGCCAACAACGGTGTTCTGCTGCAAGTCTTCGCGGATCGGCGCCTCGGCCGAGGTGAAATAGGCGATCGTGCCCTGCTTGTCGACATAGGCGAAGTTCTGCGAGCCAACATCGAAGTTAAGTACGGCCTGACGGAACTCCTCCAGGCTGGTGGCCCGATTGATCTTGCGGAAGGCTTCCAGTTCGAAGGTCGGCCCCCAGCCGGCGTATTGCACGGTCAGTCCGACGCCATCGGCATCCGGCGCTACCAGCATCGGACCGTAGTTGCGCCGCGGCACCAGCACCGTGATGGCGCCTTGGGTATAGCCGATCGAGTTGTCGCGGATCACATTGTCCGCCGTGCCATCACCGAGCTGGTTCACGTAGTAAGACTGAAATACCCACAGCACCGGCTCGGCCACCCCGTTGTGCACCGAATGGGTCGGCAGACCATAGGTATTGACGATGAACTGCTCGAAATACCAGTCGGTCACATCGAGGGTATTGGTGGTTAAGCCCCAGCAGAAGTTCGAGGTACAGCCGAGGATGGGCAGGGGCGTGCCGGGGGTTACCAGGCCGACGGTGTTCATCGGTTCGGCGAACGCCGGATCATTGGAGACGATATGCGCCTCGTGGAACAGAGTCGGCGTGCCCAGCGACAAATGCGGATCGTTGGCCAGGATCGGCCGACCGGAGGCGGTGTGTTCACCCGCCACCATCCACCAGTTGCTGCCAGCGCGGTTCTCGCGCCGATGCAGCAAGGGCGCCAGGATCGGATTGCCCTGCACCCGCTCGACATGTTGCTGCAGCATGCTCAAGCGGCTGGCGCCGACCATCGGAACGACAGGTTCAGACTTCGGCTGCTGGCCGATCGCACTGGCACCGAAGCCATTCAGCCAATCCGGGATGCTGACCCGGCCATCGGCCGGCGCACTGCGGTGAGTGTCTTCAAAGAACAAGGCAGCACCGTTGAAACCGGCCACTGCGCCGGCCTGTTGATAGGCGCCAAGCCGCGCGGTGTAGCTGGTCTCGTCATCGAAGCTCAGCTGCAAGGCCAGCAGTTTGCCGATTACCAGCGAATCCACCGGTGACCAGCGCCGCGCGCGGGTCAACTCCAAGGCCTGGTATTCCAGCGGCAAGTCGTTCTGCGCCAGCCAGGCGTTCACCCCGTCGGCATAGGCGCGCAGCGCACCTCGCAAGGCATCAGGCTGCTTCTGCCAAGACGCCACCGCGGCACGGCGCAGGCCCAGGGTGCGGAACTGGATATCGCTGGACAAGGCCGCCGACCCGACCAGTTCCGCCAGGGTACCCGAGGCCACCCGACGGAGCTGATCCATCTGAAAGAAGCGGTCGCGGGCATGGGCATAGCCCATCAGCCAGGCAGCATCGACATCGGTAGCCGCGGTAATCGTCGGCACGCCATCGGCATCGTAACTAATCGTTCCAGCGGACCCCAAGCCGGGCGCGGTAATGGTTTCGGCGCTGACCGAGCCGGCCAGCATGCATGCAAATGCGAACAGCAGCGCTCGAGAGCGCAGTGTGATGATAAACACAGCAGCTTCCTCCCATGCAGCGAACCGGCATTGTGAACCAGTTGTTGCACGCGTGCGTACGGAAAATTCGCACATTCTGTGCTGCGCTGCAGCGCAGGCAGCGCAACACGACGACCGACGCCCCTATCTACGGGCAATCGGTCACTGCGGCATCGCAGCATGAAAGGCGCCAAACTCGCGCTCAATCCCGCCTGACCTGCGGCGTCTCGAAGCCATTGGCGAACACCTGCCCACCACCCACGCCACAGCTGCTGACATCACCTTGGTGGGCGCCGAAGCAGGCCACCCAGTTGCGGAACGCTGTGTTATGCAGGCCGCGTTGCGCATTCAGCCAGCCGGAATAGCCGCTGCTGTAGTCACCGACCCGGGTCAGGGCGTGAAGGGCGGCGATCTGCGCGCGCTGCTGTTCCATCAGGTAGCGCGAGCCGAGATAGCCCCAGCGATAGACGCGAGCCGAGCTGTGGCCATATTCGGTATCAAACAGCTGGTCCAGGCTGTAGCGATCGGGGTTGGCCGCTTCGCTGATCGCGCCTTGATAGAGCTGCTGGCGGTAGCCGTAAGACAGGTATTCGGCCAGGCCCTCGATAATCCACACCGCCGAAGCCGGGGCATCGAGCGGGTAGTCGGCGAAGCGGCCGTACCAGTTGTAGCGTCCGTCGAGGTAGTGGATGTATTCGTGGGTCAGGTTCCACACTTCAAACGCCGGGCGCAGCCATTCCGCTTCGTAGGCCAGGAAGCGGGCCTGATTGCTGAGGTTGGACGGATCGCCCTCGAGATAGATACCGCCGTTATTGGTGTTGTTGCCAAACAGCACGCCGGAATAGGTGGCGTAGTCGTCACTGGAGTGGAAGATCACCATCTCCAGTCGGGTATTGAAATCGTTCGCCACCGGCAATCCGCCGGTTTGCGTTTCGGCATGAAAATAGGCCGCCTCGCCACCGACGATGCTGCACACCAAATCCAGCTGTTGCGAGCTCAAGGCCTGACTGCGCACCCGCAGGCTGGAGCTGCAATCGCGTGCATTGGCCGGCGGCAACACCGTGGCCTCAAGATCGGCAAGGAAGTTGCACAGCCCGTAGTAGGCACAGTTGGCATGATCGTAATAGTCGGTGATATCGGCGGTGCGCACATAGATCCCCGCGCCCGGCCCGAGCAGGGCGAACTGATCCAGCACCTGCTTTACCTTCGGCCGCAGGGTCGAAACAAACGGCTCGCTGTACTGGAGAAAGCGCGCCAGCTCGGCACCGGCATTGCTGAGCAGGTATTCGCGCTCGCTGGCGACATCGGCCTGTCGATTGCGCAGGATGAAGTCGAGCAAACTATCGGTTATCGCCGGTCCGGCGCTGGCGACCTGAGCGCGAAATTCATCGCCATAGTGGCCGCGAAACAACACGGTAAAGCAGTTGTTCACCGCCGCTTTCATGTACCAATATTCGGCGTGGCCAGGGCCATAGGCATCGAGCAGGCCGCGCACGGTGGTGAGATGGGCAGCATTTTCACCGGCACTGTCGATCAAGGTGACGAACTCGGACAACACCGCGCCGTGCTCGTCGCTGACATTGGCAAAATGCGGATTGGCCACAAAGCCATTCAGGGCCGCTTGAATGGCGCTACGCCAGCCGGCACCGTAGTCGCCGACAACATCCGACTGATAGAACTGCACGAACAGGCCGGCGCGCAGAAACAGGATCAACTGCAGTGAGCCATCGCGATTGTCACCGGCATAGCCCGGCGCCGCTGCGCCAAAGGCATTGGCAACGGTAATCATCTTGGCCTCGGCGAAAGTGCTGGCCGCCGCACTGCCTTCGACACCGAACAGGCCGTACAGGCACTCCGGTGCCACCGCACGAATCGCTGCGACCAGGGTCGAACCGCTGGCGGTTTCGAACAGCGCCAGATCGCAATCACCCTTGGCCACCTGCTGTGCTGGCGGTTGCGGGTCGAGATAGCGCGCCCGCGGGTCGGGCCGGCCGGTATCGTAGTCGTAGTAGTGCTCGATCCGGCGCAGGCTCTGTGGCGGCGCGTGGCCACGGCGCAGCGGCTCGGATTGGATGTGTGCGGATGGAATATGCGCGGATTGACCATGCGCCGGCTGCACCGTG
Source organism: Pseudomarimonas arenosa (assembly GCF_014841215.1). Classification (GTDB taxonomy): domain Bacteria; phylum Pseudomonadota; class Gammaproteobacteria; order Xanthomonadales; family Xanthomonadaceae; genus Pseudomarimonas; species Pseudomarimonas arenosa. Next base: position 159,017 of record NZ_JACYTR010000006.1, on the reverse strand, counting down.
TCGGCCAGGCCGTCAGGCGCCGACCGCGCCACCGCCAATGGCGCTATTGCCAGCGAGCTCAGCGCACAAAGTAAAAGATAAGTGATTCGGCACCCCGCTTGCCGGCGTCGATCGATACAAGACATGCTTAGCTCCCCATTCGGTGTTCAAACCCTGCCGACCGCGTGCGCACCCCTCGCCGAGCGCCCGCGGCCGATTGCTCAACGGCGCGACGAGGTTAGTGAGCCAAAGCAGGGCCAGTCTTGTCGGAATTCCCCACGAGGACGCATGAAATCGACCAATACGCGCTCAACCGACGTTGCGACGGCCAGCCAGTTGCTGCAGTGGCGTCGCGAGTTCCTGGCGGCGGTGGGCCTGCCGAAGGTGTTGGAGCCCTTGTTCGATCGCCTCAGCGATACGGTGTTTTCGATCAAGGATGTCGACGGTCGCTACGTGCTGATCAGCGAATCGGCCTTGCGGCGTTGTGGCCTGCGGCACAAGCAGCAGGCGCTCGGCAAGACCGCGTTCGATCTGTTTCCACGCTTGATGGCCGAGCGCTATGCCCAGCAGGATCAAACGCTGTTTCGCACTGGGCGCGCCATCGTCGATAACCTCGATCTCACCCTGTACGCCGACGGCAGCCCGGGTTGGTGCCTGAGCAGCAAGACCCCGTTGCACGATCAGGGCGGCCGGCTGGTGGGCCTGGCCTGCATTTCGCGCGATTTGAGTGAACCGAGCCGCGAAGGCCTGATCGATGCCAAGTTTGCCGCCGCCGTCGATGAGTTGCTGGAGCGTTACCCGGAGCCGTTCCGGGTCGGCGATGTGGCACAACGTGCCGGCCTCTCCAGCGCCCAGTTCGAGCGCCGAATGAAGCGGGTGTTCGGCCTGACCCCGGCGCAGTACCTGATCAAGCTGCGCACCGATCAAGCCGCCCGCCTGCTGGCGGAAACTGAGCTGCCGATCGCCGAGATTGCCCAGCAGTCGGGCTTCCCCGATCAAAGCGCGCTGTCACGGCGGTTTCGCCAGTCGACCGGTTGCACCCCAGGCCAGTATCGCCAGGCCTACGCCGGTGAGCTGCGCTTGACCTGCTCGCTGCAGGCAGCCTCGCGCAGGTAATCGGCGAGTCGTCTTGCGGCCTCATCCGGATAACATCCGGTTTCGCCTTTTCAGCGCTGCATGCTCGCCCATTCCCTGCTTCCTGCAGGAGAAGAGCCCACCCCGGACTCGATCCGGGGCGCCCGAAGGGCGGATGAGGGTCCGAATACGCCGCACGCGTCGCGCTGGCAATACGCCGCTCGCCTCGGGCACCATGCCTGCAGTCCCGTCAGAATCTGCGCTCGCATGGTCATTACCCTTGGCATCATTGCCATTACCGTTCTCGTTTCCTGGGCTGCATTCAGCAACCAGAAGCTGTTGAGCAGTCTGATCCTGTGGCCACCGGCCATTCAGAGAAACTATCAGTTTCACCGCCTGATCAGCTACGGCCTGATCCACGCCGACTTCAATCATCTGCTGTTCAACATGATCACGCTGTTCTTCTTTGGCCGGGTGATGGAAGGCTTCTTCGTCCATTTCGTCGGCTGGCTCGGATATCTGGGCTTCTATCTCGGCGCGATCGTCTGTTCAGTACTGCCCGGCTACTTTCGGAACCGACACAACCCGCACTACCGCACCCTGGGCGCCTCGGGCGCGGTGTCGGCGGTGCTGTTCGCCTTCATCCTGCTGCAACCCTGGTCGATGCTGTTCGTGTTCTTCCTGCCTTTGCCGGCCATCGTCTACGCGGTGATCTATATCGGCTACAGCCTGTGGCAGGATCATCACGGCAAAGACAATATCAATCACAGCGCCCACCTGTGGGGCGCGGCCTATGGCGTCGTCGTGGTCTATCTGATCAAACCGGATGTGTTGCAGCACTTTCTGCGACAGCTGATGAAGCCGGGCTTTTCACTGAGCTGATCCAAGGCCGGCGGTCCCGCCCGACTCGCCGTTCTGGCCGCAGCGTTTCACCCCGCCCGATCTTCGAACTGGACCTACGCCTTGCTGGCCGCCATCGCCGCGGCCTCGGCCTTCAAGGCATCCATCGCGGCATCGACGCTGGCGCCTTCCTGGCCGATCGGGCCGACATCGCATTCACCGCAGATCGGCATCGACTTGCGATCACTGTTCATCAGCGCCTTCAGTTTTGCGCGCGCCTGGCCCATGCGAATCTCGCTGTAGGTCTGCTGGGTCAGGTTACCCAGCACGCCGGCCTTGGGATGCATGCAGCAGGGCACCACGGTGCCATCCCAGTCGACATAGACCAGATGAATCTGGCCGTACCACGGATGCGATCGGAACTCCTCGGGCTCGGCAAGGAAGCCGCAAGCGGCGTTCGGCACCTTGATCTCGTGACCGGTCATGTTCTGCGATGAGCCGGGCAGGTACATCCAACGACGGAACTCGGTCAGCCAGCCGCGCGGCTCCAGCACGCTGCGCCAACGCTGCCGATGCTCTTCCACTTCGCACACGGTGCGCGTCATCAGCTGCGTGGCCGGTGACCAACGATCACGCAGGGTGCGAGCGCGCTCCAGGAACTCAATGAAGTTCGACCACTTGGAAGGTGGCCGCAGCCGCTCATAGTCCTCCGGGGTGCCGTCGCCATCGCAACTGATCACGATGCGATTCACCACCTCGAGTTTCAGCATCTCCTCGAAATCGTCCCAGTAAACCTTTTGGCCGTTGGTGGAGATTTCGACAATCGAGACTTTCCAACGCTGCTGCGGAATCAGCGCGACCAGGGTCGACAGCTCGGGATGCAGCAGCGGCTCGCCAAAATTGAACAGCCGTAGCGTATGAATGTGCTCAACGTCGAGATTGCCGAGAATGGTGCCGAAGGTGTCCTTCGGCATGCGCAGAATCTTCGGCTGCAGGATCGAATTGGGGCACCCGACACAGCGCAACTGGCAACCGTGAACGACGTCAATGTGAGCGGTGTAGATACTGCGTGGCGGGTTGATCATAGGGTGCTACAACTCTGCTAAGGCGGAAGCTATTGATTCGGCAACTTGAAGTTTGAACATCCCGTTCAAGTTCAAGTCCCGGGCGTACGATACCGTTCGACAGGCACACGGCAGGCATGCCCGTACGCGCGGGGCGCTTGACAGCGACTACGTCGCTGCGCGCGAGCAGTCCATCCATGGACTGCTTTGTTGAACCGGTGGCAGCCGGTTAGCCGGTCGATGATACCAAAGGCGTCTGCATGGCACTGGACGGCAGACTCAACCCCAGCGATGCGGCAGACGGACCATGCCGAACTCGCGAGCCTGACCGCGCACCACCAGGTCGCAGTGCACGGTGTCGAACAGGCGTATGGCTTCGGGGTCGAGCACGAACACCGACAGACTGTAGTGGCCCGGCATCAGATTGCTGAGATCTAGCTGAAGTCGGTAGCGCACCTGGTGCGGCGCGGCCAACACACCTTCGGCGCGATCGATTTCACTGGTGCCGCCAAATACCGCCGTGCCATCGGCGCGCTTGACGCCAAAGCCAAGATGCGGAATGCGCTGATCCGGCGTGTGCAGCTCGACATCGATCTGCAGCGCTCCATCCTCAGGCAGCACCAGATTGGCAGCCACCGGGCTGCCATTGACCTGCCAGGATTGCAGACGGAAATCGCCGGCGCTGATCGCCCGTTGCTCGCGCAGGTTCTTCTCCGCTTCCTGCTTGCGCTCATGAAAGGCCAGATAGGACTGCGTCACCTCGAATACATCGCCGTAGGCTTCGACGCCACCGTCCTTGAGCCACAACGCGCTCTTGCACAGCTTCTGCACGTGGTACATGGAATGACTGACCAGCAACAGGGTGCCGCCCTGCTGCAGATACTCCTCCATCCAGCGAATGCACTTCTTCTGGAAACTCTCGTCACCGACCGCCAGCACTTCGTCGGTGATCAGCAGTTGCGGCCGCACCGCGGCGATGATCGAGAATCCGAGGCGCACTACCATGCCCGAGCTGTAGTGCTTCACCGGCTCGTCGATGTAGTCGCCGATATCGGCGAAAGCAATGATTTCGGCTTCGCGTTCGGCGATCTGCCTGGCGTTCCAGCCCATCAGGCCGGCGGACAGGGCGATGTTCTCGCGTCCGCTGCGCTCCAGATCAAAGCCAGCGCCGAGTTCAAGCAAGGCTCCAACGCTGTCGCAACGCTTGAGTTCGCCCTGCGTCGGCGTCAGCACACCGACCAGCAGCTTCAGCAAGGTCGACTTACCGGCGCCGTTCTCGCCGATCACACCCAGCGAAGCGCCCGGCTCGATGGCGAAGGAGATGTCGCGCAGCACGTCACGTCGTTTGATCGGCCGACCGAGCAGCAGATTGAGCAGTGCACGCAGTCGCTCACGTGGCGTACTGGCGACCGGAAAGGCCTTGGCCAAGGCCTGCGCGCTGAGCAGGGTGGTCACAGAAAATCCTCCACATGCACGCGCAGCCGGCGATAGAGGAACAGCGCCAGCAACGACAGCAAGGCCAGCCCAAGCAGACCCACACCGAGGTTGTGCATGCCACGATCCCAAAGCAGCGGGTCGCGGATCGCACCGATCCACACCGCCAGCGGATTCAGCGCCAGCCAGCCCCGAACGTGTTCGGGCAACATCTCGGCGGCATACAGAATCGGCGAACTGAACATCAGGGCGGTCAGCAGGAAGGGCGTGATCTGGGCCAAATCACGCACAAATACCCGCAGCAGGGCGAACAGGGTGGCCAGCGCACAGGCCAGCAGGAACAGCGGCGGCCAAGCCAGCAGACTCAGGGCCAGCCAGGGCCAGGCCAGCGGGGCACCGTCGAGCCAAAGCACGGTCAGGACCAAGGCAAAGCCAAGGCCATGCAGAGCAAAGGCCATCAGGATGCGGGCCAGAATCAGGTGCCACAGCGGCACCGCCACCTTGCCGAGTAGGCCAGCGTTGTCGACCAGAGCGCTGGAGCCGCGCTCGACCGCTTCAGCAAAGGCAAACCAGGGCCACATGCCCAAGGCCAGGAAGGCGAGATAGCCCACGCCCTCCAGTCCCGGCACCCGTGCCTTGAAGATCTGGATGAACAACAGGGCAAACAGGGCCAGCTGGGCCAAGGGCAAGATCAAGGCCCAGGCCACACCGATGGCATTGTCGGCAAAGCGCTGATTGAAATCCTGGCGCAGGAACAGACGAATCGACTGCCAGTGGCTGGTCATCGTGCGCTATCCGCTGGCTGCTTGATTAGACTCATGATGCCCGTTGGCTGCTCCTGTCACCCCGCCGCCGCGGCGACGTAACACCTTGTTTTTGTGAAGATCTACACCCTGCACTTCGGCACGAGCAAGACCTGCGCAAGACGGCTGAGCCGCTTTGATTCAGGGTCCATTGCCGTCCAGCAGGCAGCCCAAGGCCGCGTAGCCTACCGCAGGCGAGCACTGTCCGCCCAACATGACCCGCGGCTGCGAAGCGAGTTCCCGACCCAAACGAAGCCCGGGCGGAATCGGACGTCAACCGATCGATTCATTGCACGTTGCGTTGGCCATATGGACGTTCGCCGCCCCGCTGCCAAACGCCACGCCGGCACACGCTGGCAGGCGCTGCTGCTGACCGCCGTGCTCGGCCCGACGATGCTGCCAGCCGCCGAGCAATGCGAATCGATCAATGGCACGCCGATCACCTTCAATGTCGAGTGGCAGGACGTGTGGCGGGCCTTGGATCAACAATCGAGCTGCACCCAGAACTGCCATGTCGGCAGCGCACCGGCGGCGGAGCTGGATTTCTCCAGCCTGCAGATTTCCATCTATTACCTGGTCGGCCAGCTTTCGGCGCAGCACGACCAGATTCTGCGCGTGAAACCCGGCGACCCGCAGAACAGCCTGCTGTTCCAGAAGGTGAATTGCGCCGCACCGGATGTCGGTCGGCAGATGCCACCGTCCGGGCATGTGCCGCTGTCGCTGCAGACCCTGATCTACGACTGGATCGCGCAAGGCGCGCGCGGCGAACTGCCGGAAGATCCGATCCCCCGCGAATTCATCTTTGCCGACGCCTTCGAGTCTGAGCACTGCCTGCTCGACCCCGATCTGCCCGCGGCCCGGCAATGCAGCAGCATCGAGTTTCCCTGGCGAGGCCCTCGCTCATGAACAGACAGTTTCACTCTCTGGCATTCCTATGTCTGGCCCTGCTCAGCACCAGCCCGTGTCCGACGGTCCAGGCGCAGTCGAGCCAATTCCGCATCGGCGCGGACATCAGCGGCACATTCTTCGACCCCGCGCAGAGCGGCCAGGGCTTTATCGTCGAACATATCGACCTGGGCGGCAGCCCGGGGCTGGCAGTAAGCTGGTTCACCTACCGCGAAGGCAGGCAGGTCTGGTTGTTTGGCGTCGGCCCGGTGACCGGCGCCAGCGCGGCCATACCGCTGTCGATCAGTCGTGGCGCTGACTTTCCTCCACGCTTCGTGCCCAGCGAGGCGCTGATCGAGCCCTGGGGCACACTCACTTTAGCATTCACTTCCACCGACGCGGGCACGGCCAGCTGGATCAGCAGCTACGCCGGTTTCAATAACGGAAGTCAGCCAATTAGCCGACTGACCGCACTGGCCCTGGGCGGCGACAATAGCAATGGCCGGGTGGCCAATTGCCATAGCGGCTCCTGGTTCGACCCGGCGCAAAGCGGACACGGCATCTTTATCGAGGTGATCGGGCCGGACAGCAACCGGCAGATGGTGGCGATCTGGTACGCCTACTTGAATGGCGAGCAACGCTGGATCACAGCGCTGGGGCCGATTCAAGGCAACACCGCAACCCTGAGCGCGCAGATCACCTCGGGCGCCGATTTCCCGCCCAATTTTCGCAGTGCGGACGTCGACTCCCAGCCCTGGGGCACAATGACCTTCACCGGCCTCGACGCCGATCGCGCCAGTTGGAGCTGGTCAAGCACGGTCGACGGATTTGGCAGCGGCACCCTGAGTCTGCAACGCCTGACTGCCTTGAACGGGTATGACTGCGCACCGCGCAACAAAGCCGAAGCGAATCGCTTCCTCACCCAGACCAGCTTCGGGCCCAGGCCCGGTGAAGGCGAAGCCCTCACTACCAGCAGTTTGAGCGACTGGATAGCCAGCCAGAAACTGCAGCCGATCACCCTGCAGCGCCCGGCCATTGAACAGGCGATTGCCGCACAGGTGCTGACCGATCCACGCAATGCCGCCTTCTACAGCGCCTATCGCATGGAACGCTGGTTCGACAGCGCACTGCACGCGCCCGACCAGCTGCGCCAGCGCATGGCGTTTGCCCTGTCGCAGATTCTGGTGGTGTCCGATCAGGGCACCTTGATCAATCTGCCGACCCTGATGGCGGAGTACAACGACATCCTGTTGCGCAATGCCTTTGGCAATTACCGTACCCTGCTGAAGGAGGTCACCCTCAGCCCGGCAATGGGCCTGTTTCTCAGTCATCTGCGCAATCAGAAAACCGACTGGACACTGGATGAGCAAGGCCAGCTCACACCCGGCCTGATTGCGCCAGACGAGAACTATGCGCGCGAGGTGATGCAGCTGTTCTCGATCGGCCTGATCGAGCGCAATCTCGATTTCAGCCCGATCGAGGCCGGCGGTCAGACCGTGCCGACCTATGCGCAGGAGAGCGTCAGCGAAAACGCCAAGGCCCTGACCGGCTTCGGCTTTGCCTGCACCGGCCCGGCCACCGTCGGCACCATCAACCTGAATCGCAATTGCGGCTTCTGTAGCGGCAGCGCCTGCCAGTTTTCCACTACCGCGTTCTTCTCCGTTCCGACTCGCTATGCCCTGCCCGGCATCGTCACCGCCCTGATCCACCCAGATGGCTATGCGCCGATGGTCTGCTACCCGCGCTATGCCGATACCGGTCGTTCGGCCACCGCCGCCGATGGCTATGCCGTGCTACCGGCACCCCACGATCGCAAGGTGCTGCTCGGCGAGGTGACCATCGCCGCCAGCGCGGTCGCCTGTCACAGTGGAACACCGAGTTCAGAGCAGCAGACCTGCATCGACTACTGCAATGCACAGATCGACAGCCTGATCGACAGCCTGTTCCATCACCCTAATCTGGCGCCCTTCGTTTCGCGCCAGTTGATCCAGCGCTTTGTCAGCAGCAACCCCTCGCCCGCCTATATTGAGCGCGTGGCCAGGGTGTTCGAGAACAATGGCAGCGGCGTGCGCGGCGATCTTGGCGCTGTGATCGGTGCCGTGCTGCTCGATCCAGAGGCGCGCAATCGGCTGCCGGATGATCGCGCCGGCAAGCTACGCGAGCCTCTGCTGAAAATCACCGCCCTGTGGCGCGCCTTCGATGCCCAACGCAGCAGCCAGGGCGCGTATGGCATGTTCACTCCCGAGCGCCAGTTCACGCAGCGACCGCTAGGGGCGCCTTCGGTATTCAATTTCTACGAGCCCGACTATCAGCCGCCAGGCGCCCTGGCCGAAGCTGGCCTGTATGCACCGGAGTTCCAGATTCTCAACGAATCCAGCGCCATCCTGGCCGCCGATGGCTTCTGGAACCTGGTGTTCAGCGGCTACGAAGTACAGGCCAACAATACGGTGCGATTCAATACCCCGCGTAGTCTGGCCTATCTACCGACCAGCACGCTCGATGCCTTGCCCGGCGACCACGCTGGCCTGGTCGAGGAACTGAATCAACGGCTGCTGTACGGCCGAATGACAGACTCGCTGCGCAGCAGGCTGATCGAGCTGCTCGACAACATGGGCGGGGCCGAAGCGCGGCTGAAGGCACTCGACCTGATCCACCTGGTGATGATCTCACCGGCCTTTGCGATCCAGCAGTAAGGAGCACGCCATGACTCGCCAGCAACACAACGCACGACGTCGCTTCTTGCAGCAACTCACCGGCAGCTTCGCCCTAGGCGCGGTGTCCGCCTTCCTGCCTCAGATCGGACTGATTCCGCGCGCCATGGCGCAAAGCAGCGACTACAAGGCCCTGGTCTGCGTCTATCTGGCCGGCGCCAACGATGCCTACAACTGGCTGGTGCCGCGCGACTCCAACGCCAGCGGCTCGCACTATCAGCGCTATGTCAGCGCCCGTGGCGGCGTCTATTCGGCCAGCAACACGGCGGGCCTGGCATTGAATTTCGATGACCTGCTGCCAATCCGACCACAGGGCAGCTCGGTCGACTTCGGCCTTCACCCCAGCCATGTCGATTTCAGCGCCAGCAGCGACTTGGGCTCGCAAGCCCACAGCGGCCTGCAGACCCTGTTCAACCAAGGCAAAGCGGCCTTCGTCTGCAATGTCGGCCCCCTGCTGCAACCGATCAGCAAGACCGGCTACGACAACGGCGAGCCGCGACCGCCGCAGCTGTTCTCGCACAACGATCAGGAATTTCTCTGGCATGTCGGAGTCGGCAATCAAAGCAATCCAGTGGCCCGTTACGGCTGGGGCGGCCGGGTCGCCACCGCAATCGCTGCGATGAGCGTCGGCAGCGGCCTGTCGCCGGCCATCTCCACCGCTGGCGCCGCGCGCTTTCTGGTCGGCGATGGCCTCCTGCCTTACCAATTGTCCGGCGAAGGCGTGAACACACTGGACAACTACAGCGCCGTCGACAGCCTCAACTACAGTGCTGCTCGCCGCGCCGTGCTCGATGAGCTGCTGGGCGAGACCTACACACATCCGTTCGAACAGGGTTATGCCAGCACGGTCAAACGCTCGCTGCAGGTGGGCGAAGAGCTCGACGCCCTGCTCAACGCCAACGACGGTAGCGGCAATGTCGATACGATCTTTCCGACCGGCAACTCGCTGGCAGCGCAACTCAATGTGGTGGCGCGGATGATCAAGATCAGCCGCGATTCCTTGATGGCGAGGCGGCAAGTTTATTTTGTGCGCTACGGCAGCTTCGATCTGCACGATGGCATGTTTGTATCGGGCGGTGAGCTGACCGACAGCGGGCATGGCGAACTGCTGACTGCAGTGAACGAGGCGATCGGCGCGTTCTGGACGGCACTGGGCGAAATCGGCGCGCGCGGCCAGGTCACCACCTTCACCATGAGCGAATTCGGCCGCACCCTGTCCGGCAACGGCAGCGGCTCGGATCACGCCTGGGGCGGCAATATGCTGGTGCTGGGTGATGCCGTGCAGGGCGGCCGCCTGTTCGGCACCTACCCGCAGCTGATTCTCAACAACAACGACGACAGCCTGCAGGACTGGAGTTTCAATCGCGGTCAGTACATCCCGACCACCGCTACCGAGCAGTTCGCCGCCACCCTGGCACGCTGGATGGGCGCCACGGACAGCAGCGTGCTGGATGCGATCTTTCCCAATCTCAGCAAGTTCAGCACCCGTGATCTGGGGTTCATGGCGTAGCAGGCTGAGACTTGTTTCAGCCGCCTGATATCGTCCTGCTCGGCTCGTTGGGGAAGCAACAGCAAATACCTCGGGCCTCCCGCAGGGCACGCCTGCGCGGTTTGATTCTCTCCACCCTGATTTCTCGCCCCGGGGCTTGCTGTGATAACCGAGCGATCGCGCGCTCTGCGCGCGCAATCAGCCTGATCGTCATCGGTGCGCCCAAGCTGCACCCTATGACGCGACGGATTTGGAGACGCACCGAGCGTACCCCCACGCGAGCGTAGCTGACGTAGGGTCTTGACCCGCCGCTTTCGGTTGCCGTGTCGAATCGGCGCATGCTCTACAATGCGCCACCTTCATCGACGCTTCACGCCGTGCGATCTTCCACCTTGCTCCGCCTGGGGCCCCTGCTGCTGGCCGTCCTGCTCGCCACCACTGGCTGTGATCGCCGACCCCACCTGCAGATCGTCAGCAGCGCTGACTCCCCCTCGCCGCCTGCGCTCTTGACGGCATCGCAATTGCCGAGCCGATCGGAGGTACGGGCGGCACTCGCAACCAAGTACAGCTACTGGCGGGTCAATCGTCTGGAGGTTATCGGCGAAGACGCTGGACGAGTAAGGTGGGACCCGCAGGATCGCTACTGGGTCTACCAACCGCACACCGCGGTCACCGCCGACGCTGCCAATCTGAAGTTTCCCGAGGCCGAGAGCATGGCGCTGAATGCGCTGCGTTTTCGCTTTCGCGACGACCAGTGGGAGCCTGACCCGCTGTTCAGCACGGCTCTGCTGTACCGCGGCCTGCCCGACCCGAGCCCAGACCAGGTCATCGCCCTGCTGGAGCAGCCCGGCATTGAGTTCGGTCTGTTGGACTTTGCGCAGGTCCCGCGCAAGATGAGCCTGCGCTCACTGCCGCGATTCACCCCGGTGCTGGACGGCTTTGGCCCGCCGCGATTGCCGGTGGAGGTGTTCGCCGAAGTCGAACTGCTCGATTTTCCCAATGAGCAGATTCATACCGCCGCGGTGACTTTTCGTACCTACCTGTTCTGCCAGGTGCGCGACGAGCGCTGGAGCGCCGGCCCCAAGGTTGAACTACTTGATAAGAAAATCCTGCACAGCCGCAGCGCCCATCGAGAAGAGCTATGGGAAAAGCACTGGGCCATGGATCGCTGGTGGAGAAATCCTCGATGATGGGTTTGCAAGAACGTTCGGTCTTGACTGCAGCGCTGTGCCTGGCATTGACCGCCTGCGGCGGCAGCCAGCCCAATGCCAGGTTTGACGATGGCAAGGGCAATATCGCCTGGCGCGAAGCCCTGGCCGTGGCTGGCGTGGCCGAGCCGGCCAGCTCGTACTATCCGCGCATCGCCGAAATGACGCTGGAGCAGGCCAGTCTCGCGCTTGGCCCGTGCATCGAGCTTTCCGCCGACTGTGGTCTTCTGATGCTACAGACCCACCCCCGACTGAAAGATGCACAGCTGAAGTACGCCTGGCCACATTCGCTGGGGCGGATGGCGCCGCAGCTGGTGCCTGAATTGCTGGCGCGGGGCGCCAAGGCCGACGGCGCGGCCTTGTTGGCGGCAATGTCACGCCGACGTGCTGAATGGCCCGCACGCCAGCAGATCGTCAAACAGCTGCTGCTGGCCAATGCGCCAGTCGATGCGCAGGATTTCGATGGCCACTCGGCCCTGCATCTGGCGGCGCGCGACGGCGACGCCGAACTGGTGCGGCTGCTGCTCTCCTTTGGCGCCGACCGACAGCGGCTCAATCGGCGTGGACTCAGCGCCTACCAGTTGGCGATGGGACAGGGTGCCGAGGAGGCGGCCAGCCTGCTTAGATAACGGCTCATGCCGGTAGCGCGCAGCGCCGGTCCACGCGCGCTACCATGCAAGGCGTCCACTCCCGACGCCGATTGCCATGTCCACCAATGATCTTGTAACGGTCGCCCTGGCTCAGATGAGCCCGGTCTGGCTCGACCGCCATGCCACCCTTAACAAGGTGCTCGACTGGATCAACCAGGCTGCCGACGAGGGGGCGAACCTGGTGGTGTTTCCAGAGGCAGCGGTACCTGGCTACCCGTTCTGGTTGGAGCACACCGATGCGGCGCGTTTCGAGTCCGAGCTGCAGGCGCAGATTCACGCCCACTATGTCGATCAGGCGGTCAGCGTCGACGAGGGCATGCTGGCGCCGGTCTGCGCCGAAGCAGCGCGGCGGCGGATCTGGGTGATGCTGGGCTGCATCGAGCGCACTCGCAGCCGTGGCCTGAGCCTGTACTGCAGCCTGGTGACCATCGACGAACATGGCGCCCTGCGCAATATTCATCGCAAGCTGATGCCCACCCATGAGGAGCGGCTGAGCTGGTCGCCAGGCGATGGTCATGGTCTGCAGACCTTCCCTTTCGGCGCCTTCCAGCTCGGTGGACTCAACTGTTGGGAGAACTGGATGCCACTGGCACGGGCCGCCCTGTATGGGCAGGGCGAGGATCTGCATGTGGCGGTATGGCCGGGCAGCCTGCGCAATACCGAACAGATCACCCCATTCATGGCCAAGGAAGGGCGAAGCTATGTGTTATCGGTCAGCTCGGTTCTGAACAAATCCGCACTGCCCAGCCAGCTGCCCTGGCCCGATCAGGTCACCGCGCTGTTGCCCGAGGTGATGGCCAATGGCGGCTCCTGCATAGCCAGCCCCGATGGCAGCTGGCTGATCGAGCCAGTGCTGGATGAGGAGCAACTGATCGTCGCTGAGCTGGATCACGCGGCAGTACGGCGCGCCCGGCACCACTTCGACCCGTTCGGTCACTACTCGCGCCCGGATGTGCTGAACCTCAGCCTGAACCGCGCCCGCCCCACCGGTCTGAGCAGTACTGGCATCTGAGTGGCCTGCGGCTCGGCTACTCCCCGCACAGCGCATCTGCTTGCCCAGGCCCGAGGGCCAGGCCGACACCCCAAGCCGATAGTCGACGCGGCATACTGAGCCCATGCAGCGCCGTTCTCCAACCCACTCGCTAGCTCTACTTGCCCTGCTTTGGCTGACGGCGCCAGCCGAGGCGGTACAGCGGGTGCGTATCTGCGTCGACCAGGCCGACTGGCGGCCATACATGTGGGTGGAAGCAGGTGAGGTACGCGGCCTGCACGCGGAGATCCTGCGAACCGCGCTGCAAAGCTTGAATCTGCAGGCCGACTTTCGTCCGATGCCGTGGATTCGCTGTCAGCTGCAAGCGGAACGTGGCGACGTCGACGCCATCGGCCCGCTGATGTACACCGAAGTGCGCGACAAGATCTATTTCTATCCCAAGCAGGACAGCCTGCCCGATCCCGCCCAGGCTCTGGGGGAGAATCTGGATGTGGTGGTGACACTGGCAGCGCTGGGTTTTGAGTACGACGGTGACCCCCAGTCTCTGCCGCCACCGGTGCGGGTGCCACGCGGCTGGGAAATCGCTCCGTTCCTGCGCGAACAAGGTGTTGAGGTGGATGACGGCGCGCCAAATGAACAGGCTGCCTTGATCAAACTGCTGCGCGAAGGCAGCGGCTCGGCCGTGGCCAATCGACTCAGCGTCGAACTACTGATCGAACAGCAAGACCTGGGCGAACAGCTGCACATCAGCCGCCAGCCAGTGCGACCGGTGCCCTATTTCCTGGCCTTCTCCAAGCGCAGCCGATTTACTTTCGAAACCCGCGAACGGGTCTGGCAGGCCATCGCGGAGCAGAAGTCACGGCTGCACCGGCGTCCTTCAGAAGCCCAGCTCGGCGGTGAAGAACCATTGTCGGGGAGCGCCGACCAGCAGTGAGTAATGCTGGCCCTGTGGATCGAAGGCGACGAAGCCATTGCTGTCAACGGTGGCGAAGTAGCGTTCATTGAATACATTGCCAAGCTTGAGCCGCAACTCCAGTTGCAGGCGCTGCCCCAACTCCGGCCGCCAGCTGAGATCGATATCGGTGATCGTATGCGCGGCCACCTTGGCATCATTGCTGTAGGTATAGAAGCGCTGATCGGTGTATTTGCTGCTCAGGCCGGCTGACCATGGACCCTGCTGCCATTGCAGGCGTCCGGCCAGCAGCCAGCGCGGTGTATCAACCACCTGTTTTCCGGCGGTCGGCACCAGCGTATCGCCATCCAGATAGTCATCGAGGTACTGCGAGTCGTTGTAGCTGGCGCTGATATAGGCATGCCAGCCTGCACTTGGGCGCCAGTCGAACGCCAGCTCCACGCCGCGTGTGCGGACATCGCCAACATTGGCGAAGCCCACCGGACAGCCGAGAATTCCCGTGCACTGACTGATGGCCAGCAGGCGATCCTGAAAGTTCACCTGATAGGCCGCCACTGAAGCCTCCCACAGTGCCTGCCGCACCCTCCACCCAAACTCCATGTTGTGGGCCTGCTCGGCGCGCAGGGCCCCGGCGAACTGATCGAAAGCAGCTTGACTGGCGGCGAAGGGGCCGGTGAATCCGGCATTGAAGCTGGCCGTGCTCTGCTGATAGGCGGCGAACAGCTCCTGTTCATCGCTCACACTGAAGCGCAGCCCAAACTGCGGCTGGAAGTAGTCGCGACTGCGTAGCTCACCGGCGGCGCGGTCGCCCAGCGGGCTGCGCGCGCGAATGCGCACGTCGGTGGCCTTGAAGCCCCATTCCAGATCCAGGCGCTGATCCAGCAGACGCCAGTGATCGCGCAGCCAGAACTGGCGCGTATCGATGTCGAAGTCCTGAGCAAACACCTGCACGTCGGGGTTGCGGAAAAAGCGCATCTGGTCGGGCGGTACACTGCGCTCAAGGCCGTAGAAATCGCGCTGAATGCGATGCTCGTTGTCCTCCCACCAGCCGCCGATGGCGAACTGATGCTGTTCCCCAGCCCAGTCCAGTCGTGGCAGGAATCCGCTGCGATCGATGTGCAGATCGGTGGTGCGCAAGGACAAGGGCACATCCAGAGATGGCGTATAGGGCGTGATCCAATGGCCTTGACCACGTCCGCGATGAGCGTAGAGCTTGGCCTCGAAATTCCAGTCGCCGCTCAGCCAGTCGATCGCCAGATAGCCAAGCTCATCGTTGCGCAGCCCGCGTCCGCGATAGTAGGCATCGTCCAGCGTTTCAACGCCGCCGCTGAATCGGCCTTCGGCGGCATCAATGGCGCGCTGCCAATCCGGCGCGTAGTAATCCCAGTTCCAGCCCAGACGGCGCTGTGAATCCAGTGACATGTCCATGTAATCGTTCTCGCGCCGCTGCGAGCTGGCCAGGAACGCACGCCATTCGGTCTCAGCCCAACGCCAACGCGCCTTGCCGTTGAACTGAGTCTGCCGCTGGTCGCCCTGCCCTTTCCATTTCTCGCCATCTTGGCGCAGTCCGGACAGCAGCAGGCTGAAGTCCGACCAAGTGCCGCTATCCAGCCGCAGGTAGGATCGATTGGAGCCCTGACTGCCAACGCTGAGGTCGGCACGACCGCCGAACTGTTCAGCGGGGTCTCGGGTATAGGCATGCACGGCACCGCCCAGCACATGGGTCGCCGGCGCATCGAGGGCAGCGCTGCCCTGAGCCAGCTCCAGCGCGCGCAGGTTTTCGCTGATCAGGGCACGGCTGAGATGCAGGCCATTGTGATTGGGGTAACTCATGTCACCCAGCGGGATGCCATCCAGACTGAAGGCCAGCTTCTGCTGTGGGAACCCACGAATGGTGATGCGCGTGGACCATTCATAGCTGGCGAACGGATCGGCCGACTGCAGACTGACCCCAGGTCGATTCTCCAGCAGTTTCAGCGGGCTGGCGCCCGGCACCTGGCTTCTCGTGTCGGCACCATCGACGCGCTGCACCTGACGGCGCTCTCCGCGACCGACTACCGAGACATGATCCAGTTCGGTCGCTGTCTCGTCAGAGGTTTGCGCTGCGCAGATCGGCAGCATCAGCGCGCAGCACAAGACGCCAAGGACACTGTTCAGAACAGCTCGACTCGGCGCCCTCTGACCCCTTCCCCGCTCGACGACATCCGCTATGTGCATGGGTACCCATCCGACCGATGCGAAATGCGAACCGCTGCTACATGCTACGCCCAAAGTCGCGTCACCGCTGCAGGCTCATCGATGGGCTGTTCTTGCCAGGGCCAGCCCAAGTAGCCGGGCAGTCAGACGCTCCGACACGCCCGCCGGTCGAGCCAGTCCCATGCGCTCGAAAGCCTCGCTTTCGTCGGCGGGCGGCGCCTGCAGCATGGCCTCGACAATCAGCCTGAGCTTGCCACGCTTGGCACGTCGCTTGAGCCAACCCAAGGCCTTGATCAATCGCTGTTCGGTCGCGTTGAAATCACAGCCCAAGGGAAAATCGGGCAGCACTCCCTGGGCGCGGAATGGCGCCAGGCATTCCGTCAGGCGCGCTGCACGATTGCCACTCGCGCTGTCCGCGCTGCCGTCCCACTTGCCACTGGCGCGCGCCTGTTCGGCCAGTCCCTGCGCGAAACCGGCGTCGCTGATCGCCAACATGGCATCGATGCATTCGGCATCGGAGCGACCGCGCAAGTCGGCAATCCCATACTCATTGATCATGATGTCACGCAGATGGCGTGGAATGCTGCTATGTCCATAGTTGAAGACCACGCCGGACTGCGCCCCCTTGGCCGACTCACGTCGTGCTCTGAACATGAGAATCGAGCGACTTTCGCGCAATGCATGCGCCATGGCGACAAAGTTGTATTGACCGCCAATTCCGGACACTACCCGCCCATCCTCGAGGGCATCTGACACTGCCGAACCGAGCAGGCTGCTCATCATGCAGGTGTTGAAGAAGCGTGCTTCACGCCGCTGCAGTCGCTCCAGGGCTTCCTGCCCGCCGTACAGCTCATTGATATGCGATATGCGTGTCATGCGGATCTGTCGCGCCTGTTCCGGACTGCGCTGGCGCAACCATTGGTACAGATGTTTCGAGCCGAGGAAAAAGCCGCCGTGCAGAATCTCGCCCTCGCGCTTCAGTCGCTCGTGGTCGGCATCGTCTGCCGTTCCGTCGTGCACGCGCTGCATCAGGGCCAGATCATCCACCACATGTCGTTTCACCACGCCAGAATCGACCAGATGACAGAAGCCATCCATGATCATTTCACTGGCGCCGAACAGGCCCTGCTCGAACTCGCCCAAGCCACCCCAGCGGCAGACCAGTTCCGACTCTTCCACCGCCGGCCACAGTGCCTTGATGATCCGCCGATAATCGGCGTTTCGAGTCTGCCGCAGTACCAGGGCATGGGTCAGCCCATCGCTGAGCGCACCGATGCCAATCTGCAGAGTGCCGCCATCGCGCACCAGGGTGCTGGCGTAGAAGCCGATCGCATATTCGGCATCACTGACCGGCTTGCGCGGCAGGGCGAACAGCGGGTGCGGATCGGCCTCGGGCTCAATCAGATAGTCAAACAGCCCATCGGGTACCACAGCACTACCGCCCATGAACGGCAGTTCCTCATGCACCTCACCGACCAGCAACGGCTTCTCCAGGCCCAGCGCCCTGATCTCATCGAGCAGATCAAGGGTGAGGTCAGGATTGCAGCTGAAGCTCAAGCGACCGCTGTCGGGGTCGCGAGCCAGCAGCTGCACCAAGGCGGTGACGCCGCGCGCGGCTACCGAGCGCGCGACATGGGTGTAATTGAGGCTGATGTAATCGCGCTGCGCACCGGCGGTGCGCAGCAAGGCGCCGCTCTGCAGGTAGAACTCGTGCACATGAACATGCGCGGGAAGACGGCCGGCAATCTGGTCGTCGACATAGGCCAGACGCGGGTAGTCCTGACCAAAGTGCCGGTCAAGAAAGGGCTGCAGAAAACGCCGCTCAAGATCGGCACTGGGCGTGGGCGGTGCCAAGGACAGCGCGGTGAACAGGCTGAACGGACGATCGGGTCGTTGGCAGGCGGCTTGATACAGGGCATTGAGCAGCAAATTGGGCTTGCCCAATCCCAGCGGCGCGGCCAACACGATCGGGCCGGAACCGGCGAATATCGCCTCGACAGCCTGCGCGCGATGCACAATTCGCATGAGTACTCCTCCCTTGAATGAACGCAGTGTCCACTCAGTCCGGCCAAGCTGGCTTGCGTTCGATCAACTGAGTCCACTCGAGGCGGGCAACACGAACCAGAATCGTGCACCGGCACCGGGCTCGCTGCTGCAGCCGACCTCGCCGCCCATGCGCTCGACGATGCGGCGCACGATCGACAGACCAAGTCCGTGGCCGTCGCCGCCGATCTCACTGATCCGCGAAAACGGCCGATACAGCCGGGTGCGTGCGGCGGCGTCCAGACCCGGCCCATTGTCCTGCACCCATAGCCGCACGCGCCCGTCACGCAGCACCTCGCCGCCGACCTCGACCCGCGATCTGCGCTGCTCGCCTCCACCATACTTGATCGCGTTGCTCAGGTAATTCACCCAGACTTCTTCGACCCAGGGTGGGTAGCCCATCACCACAGGGAGTTCCGCCGGAATCACCAACTCGGCCTGATGCTGCTCGATCAGCGGTTGCAGACGCTGCAGGGCGTCACGAACCAGGGGCCGATTGTCGACCAGACCGATATCGACCGCTTCGTCGGTACGGACCCGGCTCAACAGCAGCAGTGCGTTAATGATGTCGGCCATCTTGCGCGCCGTGCTCAGCACCCGTTCGGCGGCCAGTTGCTGCTGCTCGGCACTCAGCGGCTGCTCGCTCTGAGCCAACAGCTGGGCGAAGCCCTGCACCGTGGTCAGCGGCGTCTTCAAATCATGCGCCACCGTGTGAGCGTAGGCATCGAGCTCGATGTTCTGCTCGCGCAGCTGATCGGCTTGCCGTTGCAGATCAATGGTGGCCGAATCGACCTGCGCGCGCAGCCGTCGCTCGCTCGCCTGCAGCACGTTCAGACGCAATCGCAGCAGGCCCCAGGCCAGCAGCAGCGCAAGCGCCAACACGCCGATCAGAAACCAGGATTGCTGCCACCATTGCGGTGTCACGCGAATGCGCAGCTCGGCCTCATGCGGGCTCCAGTCGCCGTTCGGGTTGGCTGCCGAGGCGCGGAAACGGTACTCACCCGGGGCCAGGGTGGTGAACTGCGCGCTACGCTCGCTGCCGCTGATCACCCAGTCATCGTCCAAGCCCTCCAGACGGTAGCGGTAGCGCGTCTTGCCCGGCGCCTGAAAGCTCAACCCAGCGAATTGCAGCTCAATGCGTCGATGGGCCGAACTGATGGCGAATTCGCGACTGATCGGCAGCTCATCGCCATCGACTCTCAGGCGTTCAATCACCACCGCAGGCAACAGCCGTGGAAACCGTGCCAGCGAAGCTGGAATGACCCGCGCCGCACCAGCACTGGTGGCAAACCACAGGGCGCCATCGCTACGCTTGATCAGCGGCACGCCGGCGGCACCGTTGCACTGCGCACTGGCCATCCCGTCCGCCTCGCTGAACACTTCGAATCGCTCAAGCGGAACACCACGAAAAGCAGCCTCCATGTCCCGCCTCTCGATGCGTACCACGCCCCGATTGCTGCTTAGCCAATAATTTCCCTGGGGGCCAACCAGAATGCCGAACACGCCTGCAACCGGCAGTCCACTCTCCGCACCGAGCGCCGACCATTGTCCATCGCGGCGACGGGCCAAACCGCGGTCGCCGACCAGCCACAGCGTGCCATCGGGCTCCTCGGCAAACCCGTACACCCGTTGTGTCTTGCTCAGGGCCGGATCGCGCAAGGGAATGAATTCGCCATCGCGGTCGTGGGCAGCGCCCAGCGATGTGCCCAACCAGACCGTGCCGTCGCCCTGCTGGAACATGGTGATAATGTCCTGCGCCGGTAGCTGGCGCAGATCAAGCCGTTCCACCGCACCTGCTTGCAGGCGAGCCAGGCCGCGATTGGTCCCGACATAGATGCTGCCATCCTGATGTCGTAGCAGGCTGCGTACCTGATTGCCGGGCAGGCCCTGCTGTCGATCGAAGCGCTGAACGACCTGGCCGTCTCGCCACTCGATCACGCCGCGATAATAGGTGCCAAGCCACAGCTGTCCCGGCGCTCCGGCCAGCATGCTGATCACCGATTCGCGCAGATCCAGCGGCTCGATCTGCGAAGTGGCAGAGCCATCACCGCGTACCCGGGTCACGCCCTCGCTGCTGCCGATGTAGAGATCGCCGTCGTCAGACTCCAACAGGGTGCGCACATAGTTGCCGTTCAATCCCTTGTCCGCAGTCAGGGTAAAGAATGGCGCCTGACGCAGCCGCAGCAAGCCCTGACTGGTGCCGACCCACACGCTGCCCTCGCGATCCTCGGCCAGGCTGGCCACCCGGGTGCTGGGCAGACCATGGTCGATATCCAGACTCTCGACACCCAGGGCGGACTGTCGGTACAGACCGAGCAGACTGCCACCGGCCCACAGGGCACCATGGCGATCGATCAATACCGCTTCAACCGATGACTCGCCGGCGCCTTCGAACACGCGACTGACCGCGGCGCGATCGATCAGGAAGGCGCCGCGCTCGGTACCCACCAGCACGCGCCCTTGTCGATCGGCGCTCAATGCCAGCACCGAGGCCTTGGGCAAGCGATGGCGTTCACCAAACGGCTCCAGCGTTCCGGCCTGCCAACGAAACAAGCCGTTGTCGGTGCCCAGCCAGACGCTGCCATCGATGGAGCGTGCCACCGCGTAGACGGTGTTCGACGCCAGCGGCTCGGTGCCGACCAGACGTTCTGGCGCTGCCGCCTCATCTACCCACCACACGCCGTTACCCAGTGTGCCGACCACGGTGCGGCCGTCGATCTCCACGATGTCGAGCACGCCGGGCGATCCGCGTTTCAGCGCCAACGGCACACTCGACCAGCGTCCAGCACGATGGCGCAGCAATCCGCTGCGTGCCAGGCCAACCATCAATTCGCCCTCACGATCGACCGCCAGCGCCAGCACGCCGCGCTCCTGCAAGCCGGCGATGCTGCGTTCATCGAACAGATCGAAGCGATGACCGTTGTAGCGCGCCACTCCTTCCCAGGTACCAAACCACAGATAGCCATCGCCGGTCTGCACGATCGATGACACCAGGTTGTGCGGCAGGCCATCGCTGGTGGTCCAGGTCTCCCGAAAATAGTCGCGCAAATGGCCCGGCGGCAGGTCGTCGGCTTCGACCCTGAGCGCGATCAGCAAGAGCAAGGGCAGCAGCCCGCCGAGCAAACCTCGGGGTGTGCCAGCGATGAACCGACCGAGACCGTTTCCGGCGCGCGTCACGGCGGGTCCCGGGGCGGCAGGTCGGCTAGCGCAAAGTGCATGCTCTCGCTGCGCTTGGCGCGATACATTGCTTGATCCGCCAGATCCAGCAAGCCCTTGGGGTCCCGGCCGTGCAAGGGTGCAAGCGCCGCGCCGATGCTGGCACCGATGCTCAGCGCTGGCAACTCGCCGAGTTCCATCGGTCGACACAGCGCCTGCAGAACCTTCTCCGCCACCCGTTGCAGCGCCTGCTGATCGCGCACTGAGCGCAACAGGATGACGAACTCATCACCACCCAACCTGCCCACCAGATCTGCCTCGCGGGTCGCCGCACGCAGACGCACCGAGACCTCGCGCAGCACAGCATCGCCAACGGCATGGCCGTATTCATCATTGATCGGCTTGAATCGATCAAGATCGATGAACAGTACAGCCAGGCAACTGGCGCCTTCCAAGCGACGCAGCGCTGTGCTCAGCTCGAGTTCGAACTTGCTGCGATTGGCCAGCTGGGTAAGCGGATCGAGCTCGCTCTCACGGCGCAGGCGCTGTTCACGTTGATGCTGATAGTGATTGTTAAGGGAACGCTCGATCAACTGCGTCGCGGCGCTCAGAAATGCGATGTCCTCAGGATGCTCGGCACCGGTCTGATGGCGGCAAGCCGCTACCAGGGCGCCTTGGCGACCGTCGACCTGAAAACCAAAGGCCAGCTGCTCTAATGGCTGCTCGGTCGTTGTCAGCGGATAAGGATCAACCCCTGCCGGCCGATCCGCCAGACGAGCCGCCAACATCGCGTGATGCGCACTGTCTTCGAAGCGCTGATCAGACTCGCTCAGGCACTGGTAGTGGCCTTCAGCGTCGCACAGCCACAAGCTCCAGTGGTCCAGACCGATCTCGGTGTTCAAGGGCCCCTGTAGAACTCCACACAAGGTCTGCGCATCGCCACCAGCCAGACTCTCATCAGTCGCGATCTGAACCAGCAGGGCATTGAGCTTGCGTTGTCGCTCACTGAGTCGATGGCGCTCGCGAAACGCCTCGACCAACCGCTGCAACAGCTGGTTAATGGAAACGGCTAACTGAGCGATCTCATCGCGACCGTGCACGCTGACCTGCTTGCGTTCCAGATCGGCGTCATCAGCAATCCGCTGCAGCTCACTGCCGACCCGCTGGATGCGTCGCACGGCGATCCAGCGCAAGGCGACAAACACCGCCAGCACCAGACTGAGATAGCCCAGCGCGGCGCCGACCAGCAAGGTGCCGATGGCGTCTTCTCCCTGGCGCAGAATATCGCGTCGCATCAGCACACGCATCAGCAGAGCAGGCTCGCCGTCGAGTCCGCGCAACAGGGAGAACGAGGCGATCTTGTCCTCACCCAACGGGCGCTGCAGATAGTGCAGCGTGTTCAGGGCCTGCATCTCCTCGGCTGAACTTAGCCGGGCCGCTTCCAGCGGCTCGAAATCGACCTCACTGCGAATTCTGCTGGCCAGTCGTTCAACCGCCCCGCCATCGAGGTAGCGCGCCATCACCACATAGCCGTTGGCCGGACCTTCACCCTCCGTGGTCAGCACTTCGCTCAGGCCCAGCGCCAGCACCCGATCACCAGCAACAATCACCCCGGCGCCATTGGACGCCTCGGCCAGCAACACGGTGGCGCGGGAGATCGCTGCCTCGACCTCGGGGCTCAGCGATGCCATCACCTCGTTTTGGTGGTCGGGGCGAAAGCCCTCGCGCAGTCGATGTTCGGCATCGACCAGGGCCAGGGCATCGAGCTGTAGATTCAGCAGGCCGTCAAAATCGATATTGGCGTCGATGTAGTCCGGGTTGTCGCCCCGCATGTAGGCGTAGGTGTCGTCGAACTCGCCCCAATCGCGAGTCAAACGCTTCAGTGCGTCGAGGTCGGCCTCGATCGCCTGTTCCAGGCGTTCATGCTGCTGCTGCAGTTCCGCCGCTTCCAGGCGCTGAAAGCGATCGAGTAGCTGATGCTGGATCTGCCACCCAATCAAGGCCAGGCCGACCAACATCGGCAACACCAGACTAAGGCCGATCTTGCTGTTCAGGGTCATCTCAAGCCCCCAAGCTTGGCGGCTCAAGAATAAGCCATTCCTGGCTCGGCTTGGTGGGCGATCGGCCTGATCCCCGACCTTGATCAGGCGACGCGAGCGGGTGGCGCCGTCAACGAGACAGGGGCTTTGGTCTGCCCCGCCAATGGCTCGAAGTCGCGCAGATCCGGCAATACGGCCTGACGACAACTGCCGCGGAACTCACCGGTCTGGGCATCGAAGCAATAATCGTTCTTCCACTCGTGGTAATGGTCCATCACCTGGTGGATAGCCTGGGCGATGTAGATCGCCTCGGCATTGGTGCTGGTAGGGTGCAGCGATACCCGCACCCAACCGGGCTTGTTGCTGAGATCACCGGAGTCGATTTCACAGGTGATGCGCTGCGAGGTGGCGTGATCGACATTGAGCAGGATATGCCCATAGGTACCGGCGCAGGAGCAACCGCCGCGCACCTGGATGCCAAACCGATCATCCAGCAGCTTGACGATCAGGTTATGGTGCTTCTCCATTGAATAGAACGAGAAGATACACAGGCGCTCGCGGCACTGCGGCTCCAGCAGACGGATCTGCGGATGCTTGAGCAGCTCGTTAAGAAATACCTCACGCAGTTCCTTTTCGCGTGCGTGGATATTCTCGACGCCCATGGCTTCTTTCAGCCGAATCGCCAGCGCGGCGCGGATGGTTTGCAGGAAGCCCGGCGTTCCGCCGTCTTCACGCGCCTCGATATTGTCGACAAAGCGATGTCCGCCCCACGGGTTGGTCCAGGCCACGGTGCCACCACCGGGTTGGTCGGGGACTTTCAGCTGATACAGGCCGGCATCGAATACCAGCACACCACTGGCGCCCGGCCCCCCCAGAAACTTGTGCGGCGAGAAGTAGATGGCATCTAGCTTTTGCATCGGATCAGCCGGATGCATGTCGATCTGGGTGTACGGCGCCGAGGCGGCGAAATCGACGAAGCACAACCCGCCATGCTGGTGCATGATCGCCGCCATCTGGTGGTAGGGCGTCACGATGCCGGTGACATTGGAGCAGGCAGAAAAAGCGCCGATCTTCTGCTTGCGATGTGCATTGCGGCCCAGGATTTCGCGCAAATGATCGAGGTCAGGCTGACCACAGGGCAGTCGACGCATGATCTCGACATGCACCGCACACTCTTCCCAGGTGGTCTGATTGCTGTGGTGCTCCATATGGGTCACCACCACCAGCGGTTTCTCTTCCTCCAGCACCGATGCCCGCTCAGCCACGTGCTCGGGTATGCGCAGGCCGAGAATGCGCTGCAGCTTGTTGACCACCGCCGTCATGCCAGCGCCTTGCGCGATCAACACATCGTTGGGCCCGGCATTGACGTGCTGTTTGATCATCGCCTGCGCCTGGTGATAGGCGTGGGTCATGCTGGTGCCGGTGAGGGTGGTTTCGGTATGGGTGTTGGCTACCAGGGGCCCCAGAGTATTGGCGATGTAGTCCTCGATCGGACGGTACAAGCGGCCACTGGCCGTCCAGTCGGCATACACCACCCTGCCCCAGCCACCGGCGATCGGATGGCTGTGCTCAACGCCGATGACGCCGGCGCGGAAAGGGGCGAAGTATTGCTCAAGCTGGGTGGTCACGATCAGCCATCCGAAGAAGCGGGAATAAGCTCATTATCGCCGGTTATAAGACCGACTGCAGCATGCGCCCACCCGACAATCGCCTTCGCTGTCCGAAACTACGGAGCAGTCAGGCTTTCATCCAGCAGTCGGGCCAGACGCCGTCCAGCGATGGCCATGCGCTGCGCGACCAGCGGGCGCTGCCGTTCGATGTAGGCAGAACTGAGCTTGTGCTTGGCCGGATACAGCTGCTCCGACCCGATCAGCCGACAGGACTCGAGCGCCCAGTCGGCGGCCCGGCCCTGGTCTTGCCAAGGCAAGCTCAGTGCCAATAGACGCTGCGTCAGAGGTTCGGGCGCCTCGCTGGCCACGGCTGCCGGTAAATTGACGTCCCACAGCTTGTGCAGGTTGCTGCCTTCGCCGTGCAGATTGATCTGAAAGCCGTTGCCGCCCCAGTCATCGAACCAGCCGGCGTGCAACGGCTGGTGCAGGTCGCCGACCAGATGCACCAGGAATTTCAGCGCCTCGCCGCGCTGGGACAAGCTCAGCTCGGGGTCAGCCAGTTCGCGCTGAAACCGCTCGATCACCGAGACGATGCAGTCGCCGTCATTGCACGAGGTCGCGCCCGGAAAGCGGCAGTCGTCGCGGGGGAAGTTGATGAAGTGGTAACGCGCAGTGTGCTTGAACGCCGGCAGTTCACGGTGGGCGTCGGCCCAGTTCGCCAGGTCGGCCAGATGCGCTGCTTGCTCGTGCACCAGCAGCGGCTGCAGTGCCTGCCTGGTTTCCGGCCGAATCAGCTGTTCGGCCACATCGGCCACCGCGCGATGGCCCAGATCGCCCCAGGCGTGGGCCAGCGGCGCCCACAGCAGGACGACGGCGACCATCAACGCCACCGCTACCCGACGCGGGTCGTCACTCATTGTGGCCGCGGACTGAACACACTGGCCGCCTTGGCGGCCGGACGCTCGGCCAAGCGGCGGCGGTAATCACGCAGGCCGGGGTAATCTTCCAGCGCCTTGACCAGATACAACAGCTGGATTGAATGACCGATGATCAGGTCGGGCAGCATGAAGCGCTCTCCCATCAGGAAATCGCGCTCGTTCAAATGTCGCGCGAGGTGCACCAGAAGCGGAAACAACTCGGCCATGCCGTGCTTGCGTCGATCCTCACTGGGCTTGATGGCCGACGAATTGAACACGGCGAATGCAGCGGCATCGAACGTCGATGCAGCGAACATCAGCCAGCTCAGATATTGCTTCCGCATAGGTGAAGCCAATGGCACGGTAAAGCCGGCTTCCGGGTGCTGCTCGGCCAAGGCCTGACAGATCGCCACCGATTCCCACTGACTCTCGCCATTCATCTCGATGGCCGGCACCAGGCCGAACGGATGGCGACGCAGATGATCTTCGCCGCGGTGCTCGCCGCCAGCGTAGTCGAGCTTGTGCTCTTCGATCTCGATGCCCAGCTCGTGCGCCAACCAGCGCACGCGAGCACTGCGATCGAATGGGACGAAGGAGTACAGAACCAACTTGGACGGCACTTCACCACCTCCCCGACGGAATCCGGCCGACGACCCATTCTAAACCCAAGCGACCAAGACGACTTGAGCTGACTCAATCGCTGCCTTCAACCACGCCGGCAAGCAGTGGCCAGACTTCGATTAAAGCACGGCCAGGGAGCGCTGCAGCCCTTCCAACTGGGCACTGAAATCCTTCAAGCGTTCACGCTCCTGCTCAACCACCGCCGGTGGCGCATTGGCGACGAAATTGTCATTGCCCAGTTTGCCGTGGCATTTGCCAATCTCACCTTCAATACGCTTGATCTCCTTGCTCAGACGCGCTTTCTCGGCCTCGACATCGACCAGACCCGCCAGCGGCACATAGAGCGCCAGCTCGCCGACCACCGCGGCACTGGCGGCCGGAGCCTTATCGCCTGCCGCCAGCCAGGACTGCGACTCAACCTTTACCAGGGAGGCAATTTGAGATGCAAAGCGCTGAGCCAGCTCACGATCGCGCCTGCTTCCGTTGGCAAACAACAGCTGGATCTGAATCCGAGGCTGGACACTCAGTTCGCTGCGAATCCGGCGCAGCTCGTTCACCACCGACTTCAGCCATTCGATGTTGTTGCCGTCGCTAGCAAATCGCAATTCTTCGCGCGCTTCTGGATACGGCTGTGTGCTGATGCTGGTGCCGGTGATGCCGAGCTTCGGCGCCACTGCCTGCCAGATTTCTTCGGTGATGAAGGGCAGTAGCGGATGCAGGATGCGCAGCACCTGCTCCAGCACGAACAGCAGGGTGCGACGCGTGCTGTCTGCCGCCGCTTCATCGGAGCCATTCAAGGCCGGCTTGGCCAGCTCAAGGAACCAGTCGCAGTACTGGTTCCAGACAAACTCATACATCGCCTGCGCGGCGAGATCGAAGCGATAAGCGGCAAACTGCGTCTCGACCTCGTCAATCAGCTGCTGCAGCTGGTTGATGATCCATTTCTCGGCATCGGTGACAGGCTCAATCAATCCCGAATCCCGAACTTCGAATCCCGGCTTCTCACAATTCATCAACACAAATCGCGCGGCGTTCCACAGTTTGTTGCAGAAGTTCTTGTAGCCCTCACAGCGCTGCAGATCGAACTTGATGTCGCGGCCGTGGCTGGCCAGGGAAGCAAAGGTGAAGCGCAGCGCATCGGCACCGAAGGCCGGAATGCCGTCGGGAAACTCCTTGCGAGTGGCCTTCTCGATCTTCTGCGCCATCTGCGGCTGCATCAGACCCGAAGTACGCTTAGCCACCAGATCGTCCAGCGCGATGCCATCGATCAGGTCGATCGGATCGAGCACATTGCCCTTCGACTTCGACATTTTCTGACCGTCCTTGTCGCGCACCAGGCCAGTGATATAGACGTGCTTGAATGGCACCTGGCCGGTGAAGTGATCGGTCATCATGATCATCCGGGCGACCCAGAAGAAGATGATGTCGAAACCGGTCACCAGCACCGAGCTGGGCAGGTAGCGGTCATAGCCGTACTGCTGCATCGCCTCGGGATTCGGCCAGCCAAGCGTCGAGTGCGACCACAGCGCCGACGAAAACCAGGTTTCCAGAACATCGCCGTCGCGGCGTAGGGCGGGTCTCGACCCGCCATCGCCACGCCCAGCCTCGCCGCGGTCTACGCTATCGCCACCCGCGGCCGTATCGCCGTCATGCGCGTGCGAAGACGGCGGGTTAAAACCCGCCCTACGGTAGGCCTCTTCTTCGCTGCGGGCGACATAGACATTGCCGGCATCGTCATACCAGGCCGGAATGCGGTGGCCCCACCAGAGCTGGCGGCTGATGCACCAGTCCTGGATATTGCCCAGCCAGTGGCGATAAGTGCTGATCCAGTTTTCCGGCACGAACTTGACCTGGCCCGACTCGACCAAGTCCAGGCCACGCTTAGCCAGCCCTTCCATCTTCACGAACCATTGGTCGGTGAGAAAGGGCTCGATCACCTGTCCGGTGCGATCGCCGCGCGGCACCTGCAGCTTGTGCGGCTTGGCCTCAACCAACAGCCCGGCGGCTTCCAGATCGGCCAGTACGAGTTTGCGTGCTTCGTAGCGGTCGACACCCCGGTACTTGGCCGGTGCGTTGTCATTGATGTGCGCGGTCGGGGTGAAGATATTGATCAGCGGCAGGCCATGACGCTGGCCAACCGCGTAGTCATTGAAATCATGTGCCGGCGTGACCTTGACCACGCCGGTACCGAACTCGCGATCGACATAGTCATCGGCAATAATCGGAATCTCGCGATCGCAGAGCGGCAGGCGCACCTTCTTGCCGATCAACTGAACATAGCGTTCGTCTTCCGGATGAACCATCACCGCAACATCGCCGAGCATGGTTTCCGGCCGCGTGGTCGCCACCACCAGTTGCCCCGAGCCATCGGCCAGCGTGGCATCAACCAAGGGATAGGCGATCGACCATAGGTGACCGTTCTCTTCTTCGCTGACCACTTCGAGATCAGAGATGGCGGTCTTCAGCACCGGATCCCAGTTGACCAGACGCTGACCTCGGTAGATCAGCCCTTCTTCATACAGACGAACAAAGGTCTCGACGACAGCGTCTGACAGCCCCTCGTCCATGGTGAAGCGCTCACGCGACCAATCGCCCGAGGTGCCGAGCCGGCGCATCTGCCGGGTGATGGTGTTGCCGGAATGCTGTTTCCATTCCCAGACTTTCTGCACAAAGGCCTCGCGACCCAGCGAATCGCGTGTCTCACCCTTGCCTTCCAGGGCCAGATTGCGATTCACCACCATCTCGGTAGCGATGCCGGCGTGATCGGTGCCAACCTGCCACAGGGTGTCGAAACCCTTCATCCGGTGATAGCGGATCAGCGCATCCATCAGGGTGTGCTGGAACGCGTGCCCCATGTGCAAGGTGCCAGTGACGTTCGGCGGCGGCAGCATGATGCTGTAGGCCGGGCCTTTGCCTGATGGCTTGAAGCAGCCGTTTTCCTCCCAGATGGGATACCAACGGGCCTCGATGGCGGCGGGTTCGAAACTCTTGTCCATGGCTGGATTCGCTGCAAAGAAAAGTCGGGCTGCGCTAAGCATCGCGTGGCGACGTACGCAGCAAACCGGCAAGTTTAAGCGAGCGACCGACGTTCCCCAAGTTCGCTCCGGTATAAAAGCGCCGGCTGCCGAGTCAGCGGCAGGTGGGCGCGAGGTCGATCGGCTCGTTATCATGCGCAGCCCCAGGGCAATCTCGACCCAAAGGCCCGCCCTCTCCACCCGTTCGGCCGCCATGTCCTCTTCCCCTGCTGCACCGCTGGTTCTGCGCTTCGGCGCCATGGGTGACATGGTCATCCTGACTGTCCTGCTGCGCCATTTGCGGGCACGCTATGGCGCGCCCTGCGATCTGGTGTCCTCCGGTGGCTGGACCCGACCGCTGCTCAATGGCCAGCCCGATGTCGGCCAGATTCACTTGCTGAAGAGCCGGCGCCGGCCGTACTGGAGCGATCCACTGCAGTGGTCACTGGTCAAGACCTTACGGCAACGGCCGCCAGGCCCGGTCTATGTCTGCGATATCGATGCCCAGGACAAGCTGATGTTCCTGCTGCAGCGGGCCGGCGTTCGCCCGGAATGGTGCGTGACCGTGGAGCCGGTTGACTATGACCCGCAGCTGCACTGGTGCGAGCAATGGCGGCGCTTCGCTGACCGCACACCGGCCGCCTGCGCCGGCCTGCCAGCGTTGCCAAATGAGCGGCCGACCGGAGTTCCGCAGCTCACTGTTGGCGAACAGGCACGCAAAGACCTTTGCCAATGGCGCGAATCGCTTGGGCTGAGCGGGCCACTATGGCTGCTGCAGCCGGGCAGCAAACGCACCCTGAAGCGTGGCCGCATGGCCGCTCTGACCGATCACAAGTGGTGGCCAGTCGAGCGCTGGGTGCAGGTCGCCAGGTGGATCGTCGATCACGACCCCGCCTGCCAGGTGCTGTTGTGCGGGGTTCCCAACGAACAGCCGCTGCTGCTGGAAATCGCCCAGGGCTGTGACAACCCGCGTGTCCACGCGCTGGGCGAGCAACTGCCGATGAGCCGGTTGCTGGCACTCGCCGAAGTGGCGGCGGGGATGATCTCGATCGACACCGGACCGGCCCATGCCGCAGTGGCCATGGGCTGCCCCGCCGTGGTGCTGTTCGGCGACAACCCGGTGCAGCGTTGGTGCCCGCGTGGGCCCGAAGGCACCCAGGTGTTACCGCTGGGTGGGCGCGAAGCCGGCATCAGCCGGGTGGAGCAGATTGACGTCGACAGCGTTCTGCAGGCCTGGCAACGCCTCCGGCCTCTGCCATCAGGTTGAGCGTGTGCGACTACATGTCGTGCTTGTGCAGCTCAGCCCCCATCGCCTGATACTCGCGCCAGCGCTGGCGCAGCGGCTCACGCGCTGCTGGATCGGCCGGCACCACTTCCAGCACCCGCTGACAGGCGCCTCGATACGCCGCATCACGCAGATTGATCACCATCGGCCGTCCCGGCACATCGACTTCGGGGGTCACGATCAGAATCGGCGTGACCTCATCGTCTTCGTCGACGCCGGCGAGCTGATGCGGCAGATAGGCGTCTTCATCGAACTCCCACAGCAGCTGATCGATCTGTTCAGCTTGCTCGAGATCACGGGCCAGAATCAGGGTTGGCTGGTCGGTGCCGTAGCACCGCTTGGCCAACTCGCAGACCAGACGCAGCGGTTCTTGCAGAAATCGCGGCTTGGCAATCAGATAAAAATCAGCGCGCATTGAGAAGCCGGGATCTGAGATTCGGAATTCGAGATTCGAAGAAGCGCCCCTCTCCCAATGGGAGCGGGATCAGGAGTGAGGGCCGGGTGTTGGACTCTCTCAATCTGCACCATCCGTTATTGCGCCGCTGGCCGCTCTTGCGAATCCCGATTCTCAAATCCCGAATCGCACGAGCATCAGCTCGTGCGATCAATCATCCACTGGGTCAGCAGATTCACCGGACGGCCATTGGCCATGCCCTTGCGGCCTTCGTCCCAGCTGGTGCCGGCGATGTCGAGGTGGGCCCAGCGCTGGCCTTCGGTGAAGCGCGACAGGAAGCAGCCGGCGGTGATGGCGCCAGCCGATTTGCCGCCGATATTGGCGACGTCGGCGAAGGCCGAATCCAGCATCGGCTGGTAGTCATCCCAGATCGGCAGGCGCCAGGCGCGATCACCACTGGTCTCTCCGGCAGCCAGCAGCTCGGCAGCCAGATCGTCGTGCTTGGTCATCAGACCGTGGGCATGCTTGCCCAAGGCAATCACGCAGGCACCGGTCAGGGTGGCGACGTCAATCAGGGCAGCCGGCTCGAAGCGCTGCGCATAGGTCAGCGCATCGCAAAGTACCAGGCGACCTTCAGCATCGGTATTCAATACCTCGATGGTGGTACCGGACATGCTGGTAAGCACGTCGG
Organism: Pseudomarimonas arenosa; assembly: GCF_014841215.1. Lineage (GTDB taxonomy): Bacteria > Pseudomonadota > Gammaproteobacteria > Xanthomonadales > Xanthomonadaceae > Pseudomarimonas > Pseudomarimonas arenosa. The sequence continues at coordinate 127,010 of NZ_JACYTR010000006.1, read as the reverse complement.
AAGGCCGATATGCAGCGCCATCCGGCATGTTCTCAACCCCGGCGAGCAGGGCCACCAGATTGACTGGCAGCTTGGCCTCAACGGCGGCAACGAAGCTGCCGTAGACGGTGGCCGCACCGCACATGTCGAACTTCATTTCCTCGATGCCGCCCTGCACCTTCAGGTTAAGGCCGCCGGAATCGAAGGTCAGACCCTTGCCCACCAGCACCAAGGGCTTGGCATCACCACCATTGCGATACTCCAACACCACCAGTTTCGGCGGATTGGCCGAGCCGCGGGCGACGGCCAGCAGCGAACCCATACCCAGCGACTCCATCTGCTCGCGCTCCAGCACCTCGCAGCGGATACCCGGATGCGCGGCTGCGAAGGCTTGTGCCTGTTCGGCCATGAAGGCCGGGTTGCAGATATTCGGCGGCAGGTTGGCCAGATCCTTGGCAGCACGAATGCCAACCGCGATGCCGGCGGCGCGGTCAAGCGCCGGCTGCAGGCCCGCCTCAGCGCTGAAGCTGTACTCGCGCGGACCGGGCTCATTCTTGTGCTTGTCCTTGCGGGTCGCTGTATAGCGATAGGCCGCGTGGTCGGCCGCCAGCGCCGCTTGCTGCAGCGCCCAGGCGGCATCGCGACCGCTGACCTTGAGCTGGCTGAGGCTGCTGTGCACGCGGTTGATGGTCGACTGTGCAATCGCCTTGGCTGCAGCGTTGACGATCTTCAGATAGCGTTGGGGATCCATCTCGCCTGCGCTGCCCGCGCCCACCAGCAGCACACGGCTGGCCGTAATGCCGGCGACGTCGTGCAGCAGCGTGGTCTTGCCGACCCGACCATTGGCGTCCCCCTGCTTGACCCGCCGCGCCAGGGCGCCATCGCTGGCCGTATCCAGGGCCTGGGCGGCCGAGCTCAGGCTGCCATCGTCGAAAATCGCCGCGACCAGGCAGTCGGTGTCCAGAGTGCCAAGCTCGCTGGCGGATAAACGAAAATTCAGGCTCATGGTTTTCCGTTGCATTCGAAAGAAGGGATACTGCCGGGCGCACGGCGCGTGAGCCGCCGAGTTCGGGCTTTCAGCCGCACATGGTAACAGCCCCCGCCCCGCCCCCCCTAGGCCAGTCTCAACCTGCACTGAATTCATGCGTTTGATCGACCGCTACCTGTTGCGCGAAATGGCCGCCAGCTTTGCCGCCAGCTTCAGCATATTTCTGCTGGTGAGCACCAGCGGCGTGCTGGCCGATCTGCTGGCGCGCATCGCCCGCGGCAAGGTGCCAGCAGCATTGTTGCTTTCGCAGCTCGGTCTACGGGTGGTCGATGCCTTGCCCATGCTGCTGCCGCTTGCGCTGTTCGTCGGCGTGCTGCTAGCGGTCGGACGCTTGTACCGCGACAGCGAGGCATCGGTCTTGGCAGCGGCCGGCCTCGGGCCGAGCACCCTGTTGCGCCCGGCGCTGGTGCTGATTCTGCCAGTGACTTTGCTGGTGGCCGCGCTGTCGATGTGGCTGGCGCCAAGCGCGTTGAATCTGTCCAAGCAGATGATCGATGCCGCCAACAAGAGCCTGCTGGTTGCTGGGCTGGAACCCGGCCGATTCGTCGAACTGCCGGGTCGGCACGCCGTGGTGTATCTGGGCGAAATGAGTGATGACGGCTCGACTTTTGGTCGCCTGTTCGTGCATTCCGAGCGCGACGGCAGAATTGACGTGGTCACCGCGCGCAGCGGCGAGCTGTTTGTCGAAAGCATCGGTGAAGAACGCTATTTGCGGCTGGAAGACGGCTTCCGCGCCGAGGGCGTGCCCGGACAGAGCGACTATCGGGTGATGCGCTTTCAGCGCAACGATATCCGCGTACCAGACAGCGAAGAGGATGTCAGCGATCGCGAGGTCGAGCGACTGACCACGACCCGACTGATCGCCGAGCGCAGCAATGAGAGCAGTGCCGAGCTGCACTGGCGCCTGGCCGCCCCGCTGGCCACCTTGGCCTTGGCCCTGCTGGCGGTGCCGCTGGCCCGCTCGCCGCCGCGCGCAGCCCGCTATGGCGGTTTGCTGATCGCCCTGCTCAGTTATCTCTTGTACCTGTTTGTGCTGATGATCGGACGCAGCTGGCTGAGTGAGGGCAAACTGCCTCTGCCCCTGGGTCTGTGGTGGGCCCACCTGCCGGTGTTCGGCATGGCCCTGCTGCTGTTGGCACGCAGCAACCGCATGCCCAGGCCCTCAGGGCGGCTCAAGGCGAATCGCGCATGAGTCGCGCGCTCCTGCGTCAGGCCGACCGCCTGGTGGCAGTGCAGGTGTTGAGCACGATCCTGCTGGTCTGGGCCGTACTGCTTGGATTCGATGTCTTGGTGGCCTTTCTCAGCGACCTGAAGCGAATCGGCGAAGGCAGCTTCACCGGCTACACCGCCCTGCTGAAATCCCTGTACACCGTGCCACGGCGAATGTACGAGCTGTTTCCGCATTCGGCGATGATCGGCTGCGTGCTCGGCCTGGGCGCTTTGGCAGCCACCTCGGAGCTCACCGCGCTACGCGCCGCCGGCTTGAGCAAGCTGCGCATCTGCGGCAGCGCAATACTCTGCGTCGGCACCCTGACCGCCTTGATGGTGGTCAGCGGCGAAACCCTCGGCCCTTGGGGCGAGTTGCGTTCGCACGCGCTGTCGGCCAGCGCTCGCTCGAAAGACGTGGCGATGGCCAGCTGGTCAGGCCTGTGGGCGCGCGAGGGCGACACCTATTTGAACGCACGCCGCGGCCGTGTTGAGGGCGAGGCAGCGCAAAGCAAGGTCATACTGGACGACGTGCAGCTGTATGAGTTCGACCCCCAGGGGCGACTGCGTTCGATTGCCAAGGTGACCCAGGCGGTGCATCAGGATGAACGCTGGACGCTGCATCAAGTGCGTCGCTCCACCATTGGCCGCCGCGAGGTACAGACCGATGTGATCGAAAGCGAGATCTGGGATTCGCAGCTCAAGCCTGAGCTTCTTAGCCTTTCGTTACAGCGACCGCGCTATCTGTCGACCCGAACCCTGAGCGAGAGCCTTGACTACCTGGAGCGCAACAGCCTCGACCCCGGCCCGTTCCTGGCTGCCTACTGGTCGCGCTGGTTCTATCCGCTGAACGCCCTGGTGCTGTGCTTGGCCGCCATGCCGTTCGCCTTCGGCACCCTGCGCTCCGGTGGCTTTGGCAAGCGACTGTTTCTCGGTCTGGTGTTTGGACTGACCTACTTCCTGCTGCAGCGGCTGACCATCGATCTGGCCCAGCTCTACCGGGTCGACCTGCGCATGGCCAACCTGCTGCCGCCCAGCGTGGTCGCCATGGCGGTGTGGCTGCATTTGCGGCGAGCAGTGTAGGGAAGGTCGTGACGTCTTGACCCGCCGAAGGAACATGCGACCCGATCGTGTCGGGCCTTGTCGCGCGGGTAGAACACGCGACGCGGCAGAGTCGAATCCCTTCTTAACGTATTGTTTCGCCACAACCCCAGAAACCAACTCGGCCTGCGGCAATCAGAGCGGCGGGGTTGAAACGTTGCATCCCGCCCCATGCCCGCCTTCGAGCAAGAAGGCCTGAGGCGGACTCGACGCACGATGTCGGGCCAGGGCCCGACCTACGCTTGTTCTTCGGTGAGTCTACGCAGGTAGTCGTCGATATCGACTTCGATCTCGCGCGGGCGGCGGTTGAGCAGATCTTGAATGCGCTGATTGTCACTGGCCTTCACCTCATCGACCGAGCCGGTGAGCAGGACATTGCCCTGGTCGAGCACGGTGATGGTGTCGGCAATCTTGAACGCCGATTCCAGTTCGTGGGTGACGACGACAATGCTCATCCGCATCGCATCGCGCAGCTGCAGAATCAATTCATCGAGCTCGGCAGACACCACCGGATCAAGGCCGGCGGAGGGCTCGTCAAAGAACAGCAGGCGTGGATCCATCACGATCGCGCGAGCCAGGGCGGCGCGCTTGACCATGCCGCCGGACAGCTGGCTCGGCATCAGATCCTGAAAGCCGCCGAGGTTCACCACCTCGAGTTTCAGCCGACTCATGATGCGAATGGTGTTTTCGTCGAACTGGGTATGCTCGCGCAGCGGCAGGGCGACGTTCTCGCCGACGGTCATCGAGGTAAACAAGGCGCCGCCTTGAAAACTCACCCCGATCTGCCGGCGCAGTTTCAGCTGCGCCCGCGCATCGGCGTGCGACACGTCCACACCTAGCAGTTTCACCGAACCCCGCACCGGACGCTGCAGCCCGAGCAAATGCCGTAGCAGGGTGCTCTTGCCCGAACCCGAGCCCCCCATGATCACCCGGATCTCACCCGGCATCACCCGAAAGTCAATCCCGTGCAGAATTCTGCGGCGGCCGTAATACGCCTCCAGACCGTGGACGTCGATGATCGGCTCTTGAGAGCCGGGATTCGGGATTCGGGATTCGGGATTGGTCATTGGGGTGCCCGCAATCTCGACGTGTGATACTCGAATCCGCCTCGCCGCTGGCCCCTGCCAACAACAACGACTCTCGCGACGCTCCGCGAATCCCGAATCCCGAATCCCGAATCCCGGCTCTTCATCGGTTCAAGAAATACGAAAACAGCATGTCGGCAATGACGATGGCGCTGATCGACAGCACCACGGCGCGGGTGGTGGCACGGCCGACGCCTTCAGCGCCGCCACTGACCGAGAAGCCGGTGCTGACGCCGATCAGGGTGATCAGGATGGCGAAGACAAAGCTTTTCGATACGCCCTCCCAGATATCGCGCGGCTCCAGTTGATTCAGGGTCGACACCATGTAGGAGGCCAGGTTCATATCCAGCGGCCCGCTGCAGTACAGGCCGGCGCCAATCAGGGCGACCAGATCAGCCAGCACAGTCAGCGTCGGCACCATGATCAGCATGGCCACCAGGGCCGGGGCGACCAGATAGCGCACCGGCTCAATGCCGATGACGGCGAGCGCATCGACTTCCTGCGACACCACCATCGATCCCAGCCGCGCGGCGAACGACGAACCGCTGCGGCCGGCAACCACGATGGCGGTGATCAGGGCGCCGAACTCGCGGGTGATCGATTTGCCTGCGGCCAGCACCACTTTCGACTCGGCACCGAACTCACCCAGGGCGGCGATGAATTGAATGCCAAGCATGACGCCGATGGTGAACGACAGCAGGCTGACAATCGGAATGGCATCGACGCCGACCTGCCGTGCCTGCTCGAAGATCATCCGTAGCCGCACCGGTTGCCCGTGACGCCAGCCGAACAGCAAGAATCGCAGGCTGTCGATCAGCAGCATGCCGGCATAGCCAAGGTCGGCAACGGTACTGGTAGTGCGCCGACCGAGCTTCTCCAGCGGCAGTAACAGACTGTTAAGCACGATCGGCTACCGGGGCTCAGTCGTCGAGCCGATCGCGAATGGTGAACACCTTGTCCAGGCGGGCAAGCTTGAGCACGGCACGCACCTGATCACTGAGTTCGGTCAGGACGAAACTCTTGCCACTGCCACGCGCCTGCTGAAAGCCCTCGACCAAGGCGGCGATGCCGGACGAGTCGATGTAGGACACACCGGCCAGATTGACCGCCACCCGCGGCGACTCGTCCAGTGCCTTGAGCAAGGTCTTGCGCACGTCCTGCGACCAGGACATGTCGACCTCGCCGCCGAGGCGGATGACCAGGAAGTCGCCGGCCTTTTCAGTGATGCACTGTCCCATCGTGTTCCCCTTTGCCTTCACTGTTCGATTCACCCGCACGCATCCGCTTGCGCATCAGCAGTCGATTGCCGCCACTCGGGCGCGGCGACAGGTCCCATTCGTCCATCAAGGCATCAATGATATTCACACCGAGGCCACCGGGTCTGCATTCACCGAGATCGCGCGGCTTGACCTTGTCCGGATCGACTGCCGGCGCCTCATCCTGCAACTCAAACCAAAGATCGCTGCCTTCGCGTTGCACACTCAACTCGATCGTATGGTCACACGGCCCTGCATAGGCATGCCGAATGACATTGCTGGCCGCTTCGTCCAAGGCCAGCACCAGGGCCTGCCGATCCTCCTCGGAGCAGCCCGAGCCAATCAATACTTCGCCCAGCCGATGGCGCATTCCTGCGAGTTCCGTGGGGTGCGCGCAGAAGCGGTGGTTGAGCAGTTCATGGCGGCCGGATTTCGGCCCCTGCAGCGACATGAAGGTGATGTCATCGGTAACTCGCAAGGTGCGCAGGCGGCGTACCAGACGGCGCAGTCGCGCTTCTGGACGCAAGGATCGAAGTTCGCTGAGCGCCTGCTCGATACCTTCGACATTGATCGTGCGGCCTTCGCCATCGCGCACATCGGTGACGCCGTCGGAGAACAGATACAGAGTGGCATCGCACAAGCGCGTCGACTGCGCTGGAAAACTGAGCCCGCGCAGTATGCCCAGCGGCGGGCCTTCGGCCGGAAACTGACAGCTGCTGCCGTCATCGTCGATGCGCAGCAGGGGCGGAAACCCAGCACTCGACCAGCACACATCGCCGGTGGCCGGGTCGTAGCTGCCGGCCACCGCACAGACGAACATGCCCGGCGGAATCGCCTCACTTAACTCATCGTTCACCCTGGCCAACCACTCCGGAGGGCGCAACCCCTCCTTGCCGGCCCAGCGCAGCAGGCTGGCGCAGCGCACCATCAGGAAGGCCGCATCCAGGCCTTTGCCGGCGACATCGCCCAGGGCAAACGCAACGCGACCATCGGGCAAGTCGAAGAAATCGTAGAAATCGCCGGAAATCTCCTGCGCCGGCAGATTGATTGAACGCACCGGATAGGCACCGCGACGTCGTTTCGGCAGCAGGGAACGCTGCAGTCGGCGGGCCAGCGACAGCTCACGACGGATGCGATTCTGTTCCAGCAGAGCTTCGGCCAATCGAGCGCGATTCAATGCCAGGGCAGTAGGCGCGGCCAGCACGCGCAGAGCATCGCGGTCCTCATCATCGAACAGCTGCAGGCCCTGCTTGTTCAGCACCTGCAGGGCGCCGATGGGCCCGTCGGCGGTAAGCAGCGGGGCGCACAGCACGCTGCGCGTGACGAACCCGGTATCGCTCTCGATCGAGCGGCCGGCAAAATCAGGATCGCTGCGCGCGTCGCGCACGATCTGACATTCGCCACTGGCAATGGCACGACCGACGATGCCGCGGCCGCCTTCGATGCGCAGCCCACGGATATCGACCGGGCCACAGCAGGCCCGGCAAACCATGCTGCCGTCGTCTTCGAGCAGAAACACCGAGGCCGTTTCCGACGCCATGGCATCGGCAATCAGGGTGACCACGCGGGCCAGGGTGGATTCCAGATCCAGCGACGCCGCCAACTGCTGACTGAGATCGGCCAACAACGGCAGGAGGCGTCGCTCCAGCATCATTCGTCAGCGCTGTTGCGTGTACGCCGCATACGGGTCAGCACCCAGGTGGCCGGGGCGGAAAGCGCATACAGACCGGTGATCGTCAGCAGCACGATGGGTGGATCAATGGCCAAGGCCACGAATACGCCCACGGCAATCAATACCGCCACGAACGGCACGCGATCACCTAGGGGCAGGGTCTTGAAACTGTAGAAGCGGAATCGACTGACCATCATCAGGGCGGCAAAGCCGGTGACGATCGGCGCCACCCAGCGCAGCTGGTCGCCACTCCAGCCGTTGTCGGTGGCCACCCAGACGAAGGACATCATCAAGCCGGCCGCTGCCGGGCTGGCCAAACCGATGAAGTAGCGCTTGTCGACCACGCCTACCTGCGTGTTGAAACGGGCCAGACGCAAGGCGGCACAGGCGGCGTAGAGAAAGGCCAGCGACCAACCGACCTTGCCCCACAGCGGACTGACCAGCTTCAGGCCACTCAGCGACCAGTGAAACATCACCAGGGCCGGCGCCATGCCAAAGCTGACCAGATCGGCCAGCGAATCGTATTGCGTACCGAACTCGCTCTGCGTGCCGGTCATGCGGGCGATGCGACCGTCGACGCCATCCAGCAGGGCGGCGATGAACACGGCGATGCAGGCGGCCGAGAACTGCCCGGCGCTGGCGGCCAGGATGGCGTAGAACCCGGCGAACAGCCCGCCTGTGGTGAACAGGTTGGGCAACAGGTAGATGCCACGGTGGCGCGGCTGGGAGGGACCGGTCGACGTCATGGGGACACTCTGGACAGACCGGCCGAGTGTACCGCAAGGGCTTGAACGCATGCCGCTTGCCGGCCGCCGCCGCCGATCGACCGATCGCAGAATGGCGCCGATAGCCGGCCGCGCAAGCGACGGCGCATCGGTGCACAATGGCAGGCGGGTTTCCGTATAACCGAGGTGTAGCGTGCGTGGTATGACTTTGATGGCGGTGGGTCTGGCGGGTTGTCTGGCGCTGAGCGCCGCCGACGCGGGTGAGATCTACAAGTGGACCGACGAACAAGGCCGAACCCATTACAGCGACCAGCCGCCGCCGGAATCGCAGAAAAACGTCGAGCGACGCGATCTGCCCAGCGAGCCCAACAGCGAACCGCCAAAATCGGAGCCGGAATCGCCCGAATGTCAGCTGGCGCGCAAGAACCTGAAGGTGTTCGAGGGCAACCCGGTGGTGTTGATGGATACCAACAACGACGGCACCAATGAGCGCTTGGAAGGCGAAGAACTGCAGCGCTACGCTGATCGCGCAAGACAGCAGATCGACAGCTTCTGCGGCAATAAGCCAGCGGACGAACCGGCGCCAGCGCAAGAACAGGGCTGATTACCAAGGATGAAGGCCACCCTGCGCGCCCTGTTGATCCTGCTGTTGTTGCTGGGCGGCGCAGCGGCCTACGTCTGGTACGAGGCGCCGCAGCACCTGCCGGCGGAATGGCGCAAGCAGAATCCCCAGGCCAAGGACTACCAGCCCACGCTGTATCGCTGGAAGGACGAACAGGGTCGCACCCAGATCACCGACACGCCGCCCGAGGGGCGGCCGTACGAGACCGTAGCGGTCGACCCGCACACCAATATCGTGCCGCCCCTGGCGCCGAGCGACCAGAACGACTAGCAGATTGCCGCGGCGATCGCGATTCAGCCGCCGAGCGTTACACTAGCGTCTGCGGAGTCGGCCAGACAGTCGCCGCCGCATGCGGTTCGCCGTATGTGGGGGAGGAAAGTCCGGGCTCCACAGGGCAAGGTGCCAGGTAACGCCTGGGCGGCGCGAGCCGACGGAAAGTGCAACAGAGAGCAGACAGCCGAACGATGGCCCACCTCGGTGGAACCATGCGTGGTGATGGTGAAACGGTGCGGTAAGAGCGCACCGCACGCGGGGCCAACGCCGCGTGGCACGGCAAACCCCACCTGGAGCAAGACCAAATAGGGACGCAATGCCGTGGCCCGCGGTGCGTCCGGGTAGGTTGCTTGAGCCGGGCGGCGACGCCCGGCCTAGAAGAATGACTGTCCCCGACAGAACCCGGCTTATCGGCCGGCTCCGCAGCTTTTGACAACCGGGATTCGGGATTCGTAAGAGCAGACCGGGGCGAAGCTCAGCTGAGCGCTCTGCTCTTGCTTGAGTGGAGCTGAGGAATGCATTCGATGTTGAGGCTTGCCCAACGTTGCTCTTACCGAATCCCGAATCCCGAATCCCAGCTGTCACACCAATCACGAATCCCGTGCATACAAGGCCTTCCTCGGCGCGCCGCTGATTTCGGCCGCCAGGCGGGCGGCTTGCGAGGGCGGCAGGTGCGGGCTTAACAAGGTCATCAAGCGCCGGCCTTCGGCCAGCTGGGCGGCGCTGCGGTCAGCCACGCCCTCCACGATCAATACGAATTCACCGCGCTGCTGGTCGGCATCCGCTTCAACGCGGGCACGGACCTCGGCGATCGAGCCGTCGAGTATGGTTTCGAATCGCTTGGTCAACTCACGCGCCAGCGCCATGCGACGATCTCCGAACACCGACTCGAGGTCGGCCAGCGATTCGCAGATCCGGTGCGAACTCTCATAGAACACCAGACTCGCTTCCAGGGCGGCGAGGTCGCTCAGGCGCTGCCGACGCGCAGCGCCCTTGTTCGGCAGAAAGCCCTCGAACAGAAATCGATCGCTAGCGATACCGGCTGCCGACAAGGCGGTGATCACCGCGCTGGGACCAGGCACCGGACTCACCTTCAGACCGGCTTCTCGCACTGCGCGCACCAGACGAAACCCGGGGTCGGAGATCAACGGCGTACCGGCATCACTGATCAGTGCCAGCGCCTGCCCCTGGCGCAAGCGCTCGACCAGGGCCGGCGCCTGCGCCTGCTCGTTGTGATCGTGCAGTGCCAGCAGCGGCGTGTCGATTCCGAACTGCTGCAGCAAGGGCCTGCTATGGCGGGTGTCTTCGGCGCATATCACGTCGGCCCCACGCAAGGTCTGCACCGCGCGCGGACTGAGATCACCGAGATTGCCGATCGGTGTGGCCACCACGTACAGGGTGCCAGGCTCAAGCGCAGAGGAAGGACTGCTTTCAGACATCGACGTATCGCTGGCCCGTAGCGCAGCGCTCAGGTGAAGGTTGAGGCGAGATTATCCGCCACTGAACCGAATCAGCCAGCAGTGATCGGCTATGATCGGGCGCCATGCCTGCTCGAAGTGCTGCCTCGCGATGACCTTGCTGCGCCTTGTCTGTCCTGTTCTGGTTCTGATCCTGCTGTCGGCCTGCGCCACAGCGCCTGCCTCGCGCACGCTGTCGGCCGAAGCCGAACAGGCCGAATCGCTGTTCCTGGAGGGCGAATTCGCCGCCGCCGCGCAGGCCTTCGTCACGGCAGCGAACAGTGCACGCGGCGATCGCGATGCCTACCTGCTTCGCGCCGCTGAGTCGTATCGCGAAGCGGGCTCGATCCGCACGGCGGACAACCTGCTCAACGAGATCTCGCCACGTCGCCTGAACGCTGACGAGCAGCTGCGTCTGCAGCTGTTACTGGCCGAACTGGCACTGGCCACTCGCGACGACGCTGAGGCCCGCAACCTGCTCGACCCACTCACCGCGGCCAACAAGAGCCGCCACCGCGCGCGCTGGCTGGAGCTTCGCGGCCGGGCCTGGCAGCGCAGCGATCCGTTCTTCGCCGCTCGGCTGTTTGCCGACCTTGGGCAGGATCTGCAGGGCCGTGATCGGCGCGACAATGCACAACGCATTCGCGACCTGCTGGCATCGCTCAGTGATCAGGTACTGAAGAGCAGCGCTGAGAGCCTGGCCGGTCGCGATCCGCTACGTGCCCACGCGGTTCGCGCGTTGACCGCACGCGGCTTTGCCATTCCGCCGCAGCTGCGTCGTCAGGCTGCCGAGGAGGCCACGCCGATCAGCCCCGAGGCCAGCGAGAGGATTGCCCTGCTACTGCCACTGAGCGGGCCACTGCGGCTGGCCGGTGAAGCCGTCCGCGACGGCTTTCTGGCCGCGCATTTCCAGGCCGCCGGCCAGGGCGGTGAGATCGAGGTGATTGATTCCGGTGGTGATGCCGACAGCGCGATCAACGCCTATCGGCGTGCCGCGGCGCGCGGCTATCGACAAGTGGTCGGACCGCTCAGCCGTGAAGCGGTGGGCGCTCTGTTCGCCAGCGGCGATCTGCCGGTGCCGGTGCTGGCCTTGAATCGGGCCGATCTGCCAACGCCGCGCGGCCATATGAGCTTTGCGCTCACTCCGGAAGATGAAGGGGCGGCGGCAGCGGGTCGATTGCTGCAACGTGGGCTACCTCGGGTCATCGCCGTGGTCGCGGCCGACGACGGCAGTCAGCGCGCGCTGTCCGGCATGCAGCAGCGCCTCACGTCGGGCGGCGGCGAAGTGTTGGGCGTGGTGCAGATTGACGAGCGCAAGGTCAATTTCCAGGAAGAGATCCGCGCCGTGCTGGTAGCCGCCGGATTGCCGACCTCGCGCCCACAGGAGCTCGAAATTCCGCATGACCCCGGTTTCGACGCCGTGTTCATCGCGGTGCGTCCGGCGGCAGCACGTCTGTTGGTGCCGCAGCTGAAGCTGTTCGGCCTGTCGGAAGTGCCGATGATCGGCACCTCATTGCTGTTCGACCCGGCCGGCGATGCACGCATGGATCGTGAGCTGAGCGGCGTCGAGTTCGTCGATTCGCCCTGGCTGGTCGACGACCTGCCAGGCCTGCCGCTGCGTTCCACTCTGTCCAATCATCTTGAGCCCCTGCGCGGTGGTGCAGCACGGCTGTTCGCCTTTGGTCTCGATGCCTGGCGACTGCTCAATCAGCGCAACGCTGCCGACCCCTCGATGGCCGAGCAAGGCGCCACGGGCATGCTGAGCATCGACGAATTCGGTGACGTGCAGCGCGACCCGGCGATCCATGTGTTCCGCTCCGGCCGACCACGCCGAGTGGTGGAAGGCGCATTGATGACCGACGGTGGACCGCAAGGCTAAGGGCCAGGCGTACGAGTCCGACGCCGAGCGCTTTCTGCGTCGGCACGGGCTGCGTTCGCGCGCGGCCAATGTGCGCTTTCGCCACGGCGAACTTGATCTGGTGATGGATCACGGCGAGATTCTGGTGTTCGTCGAGGTGCGCTATCGCCAACACCAGTCATTTGGTGGCGCGACTCTGAGCGTCGGCCGACACAAACAGCAGCGCCTGGCACGCGCCGCCGCCAGCTACCTGGCGCAACACCCCAGTCTGGCCATGCGAGCCTGCCGATTCGACGTGGTGGCCTTTGAAGGCGATCATATCGAATGGATTCGCGACGCATTCCGACTGGATTCGGCATAGGTCCATGAGTCAGCCGCCGATCAACGCGCTGGCGCAGCGACTTCGTCATGAACTGCCGACGCTGGCGCTATTCGATGATGCCGCCAACCGTGAAGTCTACGCCTACGACAACTCCAAGCGCCGCGGTGTACCGGATCTGGTGGCGTTAGCCGAGAGTCATGCCGAGGTCGAAATCATTGTGCGCCACTGCCATGAACTGGCCGTTCCGCTGATCGCCCGCGGCCGCGGCAGTAACACGACCGGCGCCAGCATCGCCGCCAGCGGCGGGCTGGTGCTGAGTCTGGAACGCATGCAGCGAATTCTGCACATCGTGCCGGGCGACCGCTACGCCCAGGTCGAGGCCGGCGTGCTGAATGGCGACCTTAACCAGACGCTGCAGCAGCACGGCCTGTGCTGGGCACCCGACCCGACCTCAGCGCCCTACTCCAGCATCGGCGGCAATCTGGCCTGCAACGCCGGCGGCCCGCGAACCGTCAAGTACGGCGCCGCACGCGACAATCTGCTGGCCCTGCGCGGCGTGGATGGTCGTGGTCGAGGATTCCGCTGCGGCGCCGCCGTCAGCAAACTTAGCACAGGGTTCGATCTTGCCCGCCTGCTGGTCGGCAGTGAAGGCACGCTGGCGGTGATCACCGAAGCCACCCTGCTACTCACGCCCTTGGCCGAGGCCAAGCGCGGCATGCGCGCCCTGTTCGACTCGGTCGAGTCCGCCGCCAGCGCGGTCGCTCGGATCATGGCCCAGCCGGTGCGGCCCTGTGCCCTCGAGTTCATGGATAGCGCAGCGCTTGGTCTGGTTCGTAGCCGTGGCGTCGACCTGCCGGTCGGCGCAGCCGCCCTATTGCTGATCGAAGTCGACGGCCGCGCGGTTGAACTGGCCGATCAATGCCAGGCGATTCAGAAGGCCGCGGACGGCGCTGGCCTGATTGAGTTTCAGATCGCATCCGATGACACGGCGCTGGCCGGGCTGTGGGCGGCACGCAGGGCGCTATCGCCGGCCCTGCGCGAACTTGCCCCGACCAAGGTGAACGAAGATGTGGTGGTACCAGTCAGTCGGCTGCCCGATCTGGTCCGCAGCGTCGTCGACTTCGGCCGCCAGGCCGGAATCACCGTGGTCTGCTTTGGCCACGCCGGCAATGGCAATCTGCATGTCAACCTGATGTTCGACGGCGCCGACCCGCGGCAAGCCGAGGCCGCCGAGCATTGCCTGAACCAGGTGTTTGATCGGGTGATCGAACTCGGCGGCATGCTCAGCGGCGAACACGGCATTGGCCTGGCCAAGCGCGATTTCATGCAACGCGCCCTGGATCCGGTCACCCTCGACCTGATGCGCCGGATCAAGGCCGAGTTCGATCCGAAAGGCATACTCAATCCAGGCAAACTGCTGCCGCCGGCTATCGCTTGATCCAGCTCCATCGCCGGTTCAACCGGCGCCGCCGGCCAACCTATCAGTGCAGCCAGTCAACAATCCGTTGCCAGACGGCTCCGTCGGCGTGCGGCATATGGCCGCCTTGCAGACGCCAATGTTCGCTGCGTTTTCCGGCTTGCTGACGCGATGCCATCATGGTGTCGGCCATCTGCGCGGACGGCCAGATCGGATCACTATCGCTGCTGACGAATAGCACGGTGGCGTCGATGCTTTCGACGGCAATCCGGGTTTCCGCTGCGGCCTTGGCCAAAGACTGCCGGTACACATCCAGCACGCAGGCGCACATCTCGCCCTTTTCTGCGGCCAGCGCGGTTTCCTCCATCTGCGCCTGGTTGATGTCGAAGGGCACGAACGGCAGCGGCTGACCGGCCTCGGCCCAAGCCGAACGGCGCCTGCTTACGGTCGCCTCCAGACTGCGTTCGATGCCCTGAAAGACGTGGCTGGCCGGCGCGATGACCACCAGTTTGTCGACCTTGTCATTGCCGATCGCCGACAACAGGGCGGCCTCGGATCCACGCGAGTGGGCCACGATGACGAGATCATCGTTCTGTTCGGCCACCCACTCGATCACTCGACGGAAGTAGTCAAGCTCGATCTCCTGCAGCAAGGCCGACGTCCCGGCATGATTGAAGTAGGCGGTGCGGAACACCGAAAAACCGGCCTGCTGCAGCGCCTCGACCTGCTGCGGCAAATACTGCCAAGCGAGGCCACCTTCGGCGCCGCCGATCAGGATCGCCGCCCGTCGACTGTCAGCCGAAACCGACCATTCGCCCGCAGGCGTGCCGGCGCTGACCTGGGCGGCAAACAGAAAGAGAAACGAAAAAGAAAGCACTTTCATGGACTTAGACCACAGACGAGGAAGGCCTGCAGTCTAGTTCGGGGCGTCGAGCAATCTGTTCGGCTGGCTGGACCTGGACAGAAAATCCATCAGTTGGCCACCTGAGACAGGCCTTTTCGAAACCCGTTGGGGGTTTGTCCGGTGCGCTTCTTGAACGCGCTGTAGAAGGTCGTGCGTGAATTGAATCCGACTTCGACCGCCAGATCGGTCATCGACAGATGGGTGCCGGCCTTCAGCAAGTCGATCGCGTCGTCGACCCGATGCTGGTTGACGAAGTCATAGAACTTGGTCTGCAGGCCACAATTGAGCAGCTGCGAGAGATCATGGGTCGACATGTCGGCAAGCTTGGCCAGTTCTCCCAGAGTGAGATCAGACTTGTGGTGCGGCTTATGCTCGGCCATCAAGGTGAGCAGGTGGTCGCGCAGTGACAACTCAAGCTGCGGCAAAAACCGCGACGAGCGATAGGCAGAGGGAGCCGCCTGAGCAGAGGGGCTGGGGGGCTGCGGCGCGAGTGCAGCATCCGCTGGAGCGATGGGTGTCTGCCGTGCCCCGAGCAGGCCGAGCGCAAAGATCGTCAGCACCAGCAGCGCATTCATCAACAACTGCGAGGGCTGCAACCATTCCGCCTTGAACGTGCCCACCAATGAGACCAGGAATATGGTCAGGAAGGCAAACAGCACACGCCTGAGCCACAGCAGGTCAAGATGATCGATGGCAGAAAACTGCTCACGAATGCGCTGCTGATGGCGATGTAGATGCAAGAAGATCAAGGGCAGGTAAACCAGCACCTGCAACAGCACGACGTGCGACATCCAGCGAATCTGCCAGATGGAATTGCCCGGTGAAGACGGCTGGTAAATCAGGCGCAGCTTTTGCTCGCCCGGCAAGGCCAGGAACTCGACCAGCAGGACGAAATAGGCGAGCACCGGCACGCCGTGCCAGACCACCCGCCGCTGCGGAATCTGCATCAGGCTGCAGGCGTACAGATACAGGCAGGGCGTTAAAGCGGCCGACACCGGCCACAC
This sequence comes from Pseudomarimonas arenosa, assembly GCF_014841215.1. Taxonomy (GTDB): domain Bacteria; phylum Pseudomonadota; class Gammaproteobacteria; order Xanthomonadales; family Xanthomonadaceae; genus Pseudomarimonas; species Pseudomarimonas arenosa. The sequence goes on along the minus strand of NZ_JACYTR010000006.1, from coordinate 111,081 downwards.
CCAGCCGACGAGGTAGGGCGTGTGTCGATAAAACGCCGTGCTGTACAGGAACTGGTCAATCAGCACCAGGCTCCATAGGCCGATAAAGCCGCTTAGCCAGCGGTTTGCTGCTCGATTTCGCTGTGCCACGAATACCAGCAGCAGGCTGAAGAACAGCGCCTGCGCAGCACCAATGGCGAACAGAATGTCGATCAGCTTGATCATCGATTCGCTGTGCGGGTGGCTCTTGCCAAGTACAGGGCTGATGTTGAACTCTTGGCCTGCCCCAGTCGAACACAAGATGGCTGCCGATGCATACTTGCGCCATGAGCCGAGAAGGGTTGACGGACCTGCTCCAGCAGATCCGAGCATGCCGCCTGTGTGAATCGCAGCTGCCATTGGGAGCCAATCCGGTGCTGCGGGCGAATCGTCATGCCCGACTGCTGGTGGTGGGCCAGGCGCCGGGCACCCGCGTGCACGCCTCGGGGATTCCGTGGAACGACTCCAGCGGGATCCGCCTGCGTCACTGGATGGGCATCGAACGCGAGCAGTTCTACAACGAGCGTCGCGTAGCCATCGTACCGATGGGGTTCTGCTACCCGGGCACCGGGGCATCGGGCGACTTGCCACCGCGCCCGGAGTGCTCGGCCACCTGGCACGGACGGCTGCTGCCGCTACTGGAGAACGTACGTCTGACCTTGCTGATCGGTCACTACGCCCAGGCCTACTTTCTCCAGGCCGAACGCGGCAAGACACTGACCGACACGGTGCGCCAGTGGCAGCGCTACTTCCCGCGCTTTCTGGTCCTGCCTCACCCCAGTCCTCGCAATACCCTCTGGATCAAGAAGAATCCCTGGTTCGAGGAAGATGTAATTCCAGTGCTGCGCAGGGCAGTGGCGGAAACGCTGGAAGAAGATGCCTGAGGGGCAGTGATGAGTCCGGCCTGTTGAGTGGACCGCGGTGCTGGAACTGGCAGCGAGTGCCCAAGCTTCAATTCACCGGATCAAGAGCTCGTGTCGGCCTGATGCGAGCCGTTGCCATCGGCACCACTCAGGTCAGCGCCGACCAGCCCCAATTGACGGCGTGCAGACAGAGCCAGGCCATGACTCCCGCCAACGCATCATCGACCATGGTGCCGAGACCGCCTTTCAAACGCCGATCGGCCCAGCCTACCGGCCACGGCTTGAGAATATCGAAGGCGCGAAACACCACGAACCCCGCTAACACCCAGATCCATCCGAGCGGCAAGATGAACAGAGCCAGCCACAGCCCGACCCATTCGTCGATCACCACCAGACCAGGGTCTTCAGCGCCCAGGCCGTCGATGACCTTCTGTGCCGACCAGACGCCGAGCAGAAACACCGTGGCCACCAACAGCAGGTACGGTAGCCAGGACAATTCGCGCAAGGCCAGCCAGGGCAGCAGGGCAACCAGGCTGCCGACCGTGCCGGGCGCCTTCGGGGCCAGCCCTGCACCAAATCCGCTGGCGATCCAGAACGCGGTGTTTCGCGGAACGGCGCTCATGTCGTCTGAAAGTGCTGATAGCCCAGATCGGACGGCTGCCAGCGCTGGCCGTCGGGGTCGCTGATCAAACAGCCCGGCGTATCGACCAGTCGGCCAATGCGCGCGACCGGGGTGCCGCTGGCCTGAACCAGACGTTCAATCGCCACTCGATCAACCGGAGCGGCGCTGAACAGCAACTCGTAGTCATCACCGCCGGCGCACTGCAGCTGCCAGCGCTGCTCCCGCTCAGTACAGGCCTGCAATGCCGGCGAGGCAGGCAAGGCGCTCAGCCACAGTTCCGCACCGACCCCACTGGCGCGCAGGACATGCCCGAGGTCCGCCAGCAGGCCATCCGATACGTCAATGCAGGCACGGGCATGCCGCCGCAGGGCCAGACCTGCGGCGATCCGCGGCTGCGGCCGCAGCAGTCGGCCGCGCAGATAATTGGCCTGATCGCCGCTACCCATTCCGGCCAGACCGGCCGCAGCATCGCCCAGCGAACCGGTCACCCAGAGATCGTCGCCCACCTTGCCGGCATCGCGACGCAAGCCCTGCCCTTCTGGCACCAGGCCGAGCAAGGTCACCGAAATGGAGCAGGGTCCACGCGTGGTATCGCCACCGACCAGGGCCACATCATGCTCGGCCAGCAGGCCGGTAAAACCGTCGAGAAAGGCATCCAGCCAGGGGCGATCCGCGTCGGGCAGGGCCAGCGACAGGGTGCACCAGGCAGGCTCGGCGGCCATCGCAGCGAGATCACTCAGATTGACCGCGGCCGCCTTGCAACCGATTGCCTCTGGGTCGTCTCCCGAGCGGAAGTGAACCGATTCGTTAAGGGTGTCCTGGGTGATGGCCAGCTGATAACCCGGCGGCGGATTCAGCAGGGCAGCATCGTCGCCGATGCCGACGGCCACGTCGCGACGGCGACGGACGCGCCGGGCAATGGCATCGATCAGTTCAAACTCGGCCATTGCCAGCGCGGTCAGCGGCGCTTGCCAGCGGAGAATTCAGCCGGCCGCCAGGTCGAACAGGCCTTGTCCAGCACGCCATTGATGTAAGTGTGGCCATGATCGGCGCCGAATCGCTTGGTGGTCTCGATCGCTTCGTTGATCACTACCCTGTACGGCACATCCGGCCGATGCAGCAGCTCGAATGCCGCCAACCTCAGAACACCACGTTCCACCGGATCGATCTGATCAATGCTGCGGTCAACGAAAGGCTCCAGCGCCTTGTCCAGGGCGTCCAGTTCTTTCTCCACGCCGAACAGCAGACCCTCGAAATACGGCAGGTCAGCCAGCTCGCGCTCCTGCTCGTGCTGGAACTGCTCGATCACCCGGCTCATCGGACCGCCACTCACCTGCCAGGCATAGATCGCCTGCAGCGCACGCTTTCGGGCGCGCGATCGCGCCACCGGGTCGATCCCGTCCGCTCGCCGCCCTTTCATACCAGTTGCTCAATCAATTGCGCCATCTCCAACGCGGCCAAGGCCGCTTCCTCACCTTTGTTGCCATGTGCACCACCCGCGCGTGCCTCGGCATCCTCGTGGCGCTCCACCGCCAGCACACCGTTCGACACCGGCAAGCCAGTATCGAGCATCGCACGCATCAGTCCTTCGGAACAGCGGTCGGCGACATGCTCGTAGTGACGCGTATCGCCTCGCACCACGCAGCCCAGGGCCATGATGGCACGATAGCGACCGCTGGCCGCCGCCCGGCTCACCGCCAGGGGAATCTCCCAGGCCCCGGGCACCCGAATCAGGTCCACCGATTCGACTGCCACACCATGACCGGTCAAGGTCTGCTTTGCCCCCTGCACCAGCGCATCGACGATACGCGGGTTCCAGCGGCTGGCAACGATCGCGAATCGCGCCTGCGCATCAACGCGCAACTCACCTTCGTAGTGACTCATTGTGTGCTTTCCATGCGAATCGGCAGATTCTACCTGCCCAGCGCAGCTCATCGGGCGGCCGGGCGGCGGTTGTGCGAAATTTCACACTGCGTAGACATTCGCCACCGCTCAGCAGAGAATCTTCGCCCCGAAGACCTGGTGCCCCCCCATGCGCAGACTCCCGCTGTTCCTCTCGATTGCCCTCTCGCTCAGCGCCGCTCCCGGCATGGCCGATGATCTGTTGCCGGCCAGTGAGCTGCTCAGGTCAATTCAATCGGCCCAGCAAGATACGACGCAGGACACCCGCAAGGACGTGCAGCTGATGCGCGACCTCAGCGCCTACCGCGCCCGTCTGAACTCGCTCGACGCCAAACAGGCCAGCGAGCAATGGATCTCGCTGTGGGATCGCGCCGCCGAGATCAAGCAAGCCACGCTTGCTTTTGACTATCAGAGCTATGACCCCTGGGTACGCGCATCGGTGGGCCCGCGTTCGGTGCTGGCTTCCCTGCCGGGGCCGAAAGCATGGACCACGCTCAGTGCGCAGATCGAAAAGCGACACTCAGACGACTCCTTGCCAGCTTTGGGCCTGAAGATGCTCGGCAATATCCTCAGCCGCGACCAGCAGGCACTTGAGCGCACCATCAAACTGGCTCGCGAGCGCAGCAAGGATAGTGACCCGCAGCAACGCCGCACGATGGAAGCTCAGCTCGACAGCTTGCAACAGGTCTGGGCCACGCTCTATGGCAGGCCGGAAGAGATCGCCGATGCGTTCCTGCGCGGCGCCAAACAATGGCAGGAGCAAGAATACGCCATGGCCCTGGATGTACCTGACCTGGTCGGCATGCTCGGCGAGCAGGACGCCGCCAAGGTGCTGCTGGCGACGCTGCAGATGCCAGTCTCGCTTGCCGCACCCAGCAGCCACGCAACCGCCCAGCTGACCCGATCCTTGGCACTGAAACACGTTTCGAGCCTGCAGCGGCCGCAATGGGAATTGATCAACAGCGCCGAGGCGCTCGACCTGTTTGAGGCCTTGGACCAACGATTCAAGGGCGCGCAATCGACCAAGGACAGCTTCCGGTTCGCCTATTCCCGCAGCGCTGCCTCGCTGTGGTATCTGGTCGGACTGCTGCAGGCCGAGCGCCACAACGAGGCCGAGGCGTTGTTGGCCACCTTCGAGATGGACCAACTGAACTACCTACCGCAGGAAATCGTTGCTGCCCTGGAGGCCAACGGCAAGTTGGGGGCGTTTGCCAAGATGCTCGGAGGTGTTCTGGAACAATCCGCGAGCACCGAAGGGTGGAAGAGCTTCCTGCAGATTTCCTCGGCAGCAGGCCGCCATCAAGATGCCTTGCAAGCGATTGAATCGAAACTCAGCAGCCCGGAACTGGGCAAATCCGATCGCGATGCGCTGAATCTGGTACGCATCGACGCCTTGCTCTCGGCGGACGCCATCGAGCAGGCCGCCGAATTGCTGGCCAAGCTGGCCGTGCCGGGCAAGCACGACGCCGAGGCGAGCACCCGCGCCTTCGGCCACGCCATCCGTCTGGCGGCCTTGGGTCGCGTGACCGAGCGCAGCGACTGGTCGGAAGCCGGATTGCAAGGCGCCACCGCCTTGTTCAAGGCGCAGCTGGAGAGCGCTGCCGCGAGCGATCAGTCAGACCTCGCCGAGCAGGCAGTCAAGCTGTACGCCGAAACTCGCAAGCAAGGAAAGCCCGGCCTGGCGCAACAACTGGCGGTCGCAGCGCTCAAGCAGCGCAGCCCGGGTGAGCACCAAGGCTTTGAAGCTCTCAGCGCAAACGCACTGCATCAGCAGGCCTTGATTGAACTCAGTGCTTTGTATGCCGAGGCCGGACAGCACACCGACCTCCTGCAGCTACTCGATGAAGCGCCAACATGGTCGGCGCGCGATTTGGGTGAGCTGATCGAGAGCAAGGATTCCCTCGGCGTTCCGCTGGCTTCACTGGTCGGGCGAGCACTGCTGGCAACGGGACAGCACGATCGTGCCGAGCAGGTCATCGAGGAAATGCTGAAGCGCCTGCCCAATCACGACTCCGGCTACGCGGTGTGGATAGACATCCTCGGCGAACGTGCCGCCGACGCGCTGGACCAGCGCTATGGCCAGGACCCGTTCCAGGAGCGACCGCTGATCTGGAAAGCCATCGTACTTCAGCGCAGCGGTGCACTCGAAAAGTCTGAACAGGCCGTTCGCGCGGCGATTGCAATCGACCCCTCGGATGGCGAGCAAGGCAGGGGCGACCGTATGCGCGCGTACGCCGTGCTGGCGGAACTGCTTGAAGCGCAGGGCAAGGCCGAATCTGCCGCTGTGTATCGCTCAGCGGTGAGCGCCATTCGCATGAGTGAAGAGGCCGACGAACTGCACCGCCTGGGCCTGCACCGGCGCGCCATCGAGCTGTATGGCAAAGCGCTGGAACAGTTCTCCGATGCCTACTGCATTCAGTCGCGACTTGCCGTTCAACTGAGCAAGCAAGGTCGAACCCAGGAGGCATTGCTGCACTATCGTCGCGCGTTCGAGCTTATGCCGGATAGCTTTGGCCGCGTCGAAAGCCATTGCTTCGGCTGTGAAAGCGTGTTCCAGGGCACCCAAGCGCAATCGATTGCCGAAGCCGTATTCAAACAGATCATGCAGAGCAATCCGGATCAACCGCAGGCGCGTTACATGATGGCCTACCTGCGGATCGAGCAGGGCCGCTTTGGCGAAGCACTGCAACACTTGCGCGATGCGGTGGCACTGGATCCTGACTATCTGAATGCCTGGCGCAAACTGCACGACCTCGGCGAAAAGAGCTACATTCCGGCCGCCGAGCGCGACATCGCGCGACTGAAACTGGCTGAACTGGATCCGGCGCAACGCCATGTTGAGTTCGAACTGCACGAAGTGGGCGATTTGCGCGGCCTTTGGACCACGCTGGAAGTTGCGGCGGCGCGTCTTAAGCACGAGACGAAGCGTTCAGAGATCTACCCATTCACATCCAGCGCTAACGCCGTTCGCCAGGCGATCGACAGCATGCCTGAGAGCATGCGCGAGCAATACGAGCGCTACATGGAGCTCAGCCAGACCATGCAGGGCGATCGACTGGGCACTTCACCGGCAGCACAGATGGTCGAACACAAGTTACTGACCCCGCTGGCCATCATCGCCGGCGACACCGCACCGGAGTGGGGTTATCACTAATGATTCGGCAGCTTGAAGTTTGAATATCCGGTCGTCAGTGCGTCTGGCGACTGCGCAAACTTCACGCTCGGCGATCGACAGACGGGTCGATCGCCGAGCCAGCGGCTACGGCCGACTCTGATACTCCACCACTTCCAGGCCGAAGCCCGCCAGGCCCACCTGCCTGCGCGGGGTGCCCAGCACACGTAGCTTGCCGAGGCCAAGGTCGGCCAGGATCTGACTGCCGGCACCGTTGCGGCGCCATTCGTGCAGGGCCGCGGCGCGGCTGGCCGGGGGCGCCGGGCTTTCGGTCACCCGCGCCAGTAACTGTTCCGGATCGCTCTGCTCGGCCAGCACTACCAGCACGCCCTCACCAGCGTCACGAATCGCCGCCAGTGCATCGCTGGCAGCGATGCCGAAGTCGGCGCGCTGCCAGCGCAGGGTATCGGCCAAGGGATTCTGGACGTGTACCCGCACCAGGGTCGGGGATTCGCGCTGCGGCGACCCCAGCACCATGGCAAAGTGAACATGGTGGTTAAGCTTGTCGCGATAGGTATACAGCTCGAAGGCACCGAACTCGGTATCGATGCTGCGCTTGTCGAGCCGTTCGACCGTGTGTTCGGTTTCCAGCCGGTAGCGGATCAGGTCTTCGATCGAGCCGATCTTCAAACCATGCTCAGCGGCGAAGGTTTCCAACTGCGGACGACGCGCCATGCTGCCGTCCTCGTTGAGAATCTCGACCAACACGCCGGCTGGTTCCAGACCCGCCAACAAGGCAAGGTCGGACGCCGCCTCGGTATGGCCAGCGCGGGTCAGCACGCCGCCCGGCTGGGCCATCAAGGGGAACACGTGCCCGGGCTGGTGCACGTCATGCGGCGCGGCGTCGGGGCGCACCGCGGTACGAATGGTGTGGGCGCGATCGTAGGCTGAGATGCCGGTGGTGACGCCCTCGGCGGCTTCGATCGAGACAGTGAAGTTGGTGTGGTACTGCGAGCGGTTGTGCTGCACCATCGGCGCCAGTCCGAGTTGACGGCATCGTTCGCGATTCAAGGACAGACAGACCAGCCCACGCGCATGGGTGACCATGAAGTTGATATCGGCCGGTCGCACCAGCTCGGCGGCCATGATCAGATCGCCTTCGTTTTCGCGATCCTCGTCGTCAACGATGACCACCATGCGCCCCTGGCGCAGTTCTTCCAGCAACTCGGGAACGGGGGCGAAACTCATAGGTGTACCTGATAGTTGCGAGCGGCAGGCATCTCGCCTTGCTCTTGCTGAGAATTGGTCTCAGGAGCCGAACCTTACCCGCCCAGGGCCCTCACAAAACGAGGCCCCTGGAAACGGGCTCACGACCGGGATACTTAACTAGGCCTTCCCGCCCAGCACGCGACGCCCTGCTGCGGTGACGGCCTCAGCCGTGATGCCGAACTCCTTGTACAGGTGCTCGGCCGGGGCCGAAGCGCCGAAGCGATCGATACCGATCACCTCGCCGTCCAGGCCGACATACTTGCGCCAGTAGTCGGTGACCGCGGCTTCCACCGCAACGCGTGCCCGGCACCAGCTGGGCAACACCGCTTCGCGCCACTCGATCGGCTGCTGATCGAACACATTGCTGCACGGCATCGACACCACTCGCACCTTGCGACCTTCCTCGCTCAGACTGCGCGCAGCCTGCATCGCGAGATCGACTTCCGAGCCGGTGGCAATCAGGATCAGCTCGGGCTTGCCGCCCTCGGCTTCCAGCAGTACATAGCCACCGCGCTCGATGTCGCGCACCTGCTGTGAAGTGCGCATCTGATGCGCCAGATTCTGCCGCGAAAACACCAGACAGGACGGACCGGCGCGATGCTCGATGGCGGCTTTCCAGCTGATCGCCGACTCAACTGCATCACAGGGTCGCCACACGCGATTATTCGGAATGTATCGCAGTGAAGCCAGATGTTCGACCGGCTGATGCGTTGGACCATCTTCACCCAGGCCGATGGAGTCATGGGTATAGACGTGAATGGCAGCGGCCGGAATCAGTGCGCTCATGCGCACGGCGTTGCGGGCGTAATCACTGAACACCAGGAAGGTGGCGTCGTAGGGGATAAAACCACCGTGCAGCGCCAGGCCATTGGCGATCGCGCTCATGCCAAACTCGCGCACGCCGTAGTGGATGTAGTTCGCGTCGACAGCGCCGCTCAGCACATCCTTGGAACCCTTCCAGTGGGTCAGGTTGGAATGGGCCAGATCGGCCGAGCCGCCGATCAGCTCGGGCAACAGCGGACCGAAGGTTTCCAGCGCCATTTGCGAGGCCTTGCGTGAAGCGACCACCGGCCCCTCGGCCTGCAGCTTATCGGCGTAGGCCAAGGCGCGGTCGGCGAAATCAGCGGGCAGGCTGGCGCGCAGGCGGCGCAGCAGTTCGCTGGCCTGCTCTGGGAACTGTCGACCGTACTCGGTGAACAACTCGTTCCACTTCGCTTCCTGCGCTTCGCCGTGGCCGGCACGCCAACCTGCATACAGCGACTCGGGAATTTCAAACGGCCCGTGCGGCCAACCGAGCGCTTCGCGTGTACCTGCCACTTCGTCCTTACCCAGGGGCGCACCGTGGGTACTCTCCTTGCCAGCCTTGGTCGGCGCACCGAAACCGATCACCGTGCGGCAGCAGATCAGGGTCGGCCGCTCGGTCTCCGCCTTGGCGGTACGAATGGCCTGAGCGATTTCTTCCGGATCATGTCCGTCGACGTTACGAATCACCTGCCATCCATAGGCTTCGAAGCGCTGCCCGGTGTCATCGGTGAACCAGCCGTCGGTGTTACCGTCGATGGAAATCTTGTTGTCGTCCCAGAAGGCGATCAGCTTGCCCAGCCCAAGCGTGCCAGCCAGCGAACAGACCTCGTGCGATACACCTTCCATCAGGCAGCCATCGCCGAGAAAGGCCCAGGTGTGATGATCGACGATGTTGTAGCCGGGGCGATTGAAGCGCGCGGCCAGCACCTTTTCCGCCAATGCCATGCCGACAGCATTGGCGATGCCCTGCCCGAGCGGCCCGGTAGTGGTCTCTACGCCTGGGGTTTCACTGGATTCCGGGTGACCGGCAGTTTTCGAATGCAGCTGGCGGAAGCGCTTGAGCTGATCGAGCGGCAGGTCATAGCCAGTGAGATGCAACAATGCATACAGCAGCATCGAGCCATGGCCATTGCTGAGCACGAAGCGGTCGCGATTGAACCATTTCGGGTTGCTCGGGTTGTGGCTCAGAAAGTCGTTCCACAACACTTCGGCGATATCCGCCATTCCCATCGGCATGCCCGGATGCCCGGACTTGGCCGCTTCCACGGCATCGATGGCGAGAAAGCGGACGGCATTGGCAAGTTCGCGGCGGCTGGGCGTCGTCATGGCAGCATCTGGGGAAGTGAGCGGGACACCGCGCCGGCCCGGTCAGGCCTGTGGCACGGGGCCGCTATTGTCCCTTATGCGGCCCCGCTTGTCGCGTGAAGGCGGTCAGGCAATTCGGCCGGCGTTGCCACTCCGGCTATTGACCATCGAAGGCCCGCGGTCGGCCGGCGGCATCGGTCGGACTGTCGGACAAGGGCACAAACTCCGATTCGCTACGCTGCCAATCGATTCCGGGCGCGCTGGCTGACACTGACACGCGGCCTTGGCTGCTTCCCTGCAGATCAAAGCGAAAGCTGCCGATCGTCTCGTTATCGGGGTCTTCCACGCCAGGGCAGCCCGGGCAACGGGTGGGGCCGAAGGTCTGTAGCAGGTCAAACTCCATACGCTGGGGATCGAAGGCACCAGCCGCCAGTCCCCAGGTCGGCGCACCAGCGCTGTCGTAGAAGAACAACAGGGCATAGCCGATTTCGCCCTGACGGGCGAAGGAAATCCCCCAGCCGCTCTCGGTCGGCGGATACCAGGCAGCGGTGGGGGCCTGGGTCTCACTGCTGTTGCCGACGATCAACGGCTGCATCCGCTCGGTGCCGCTCGAATCAGGCAGGCTCCAGCTGAACTCGGCGGCGCGGTCGCTACTGAAGGACAGCTGCACGCTGCCCACCACCTCGGACGTCGCCACGCTGCCGTCCCATCGGTAACTGCGCAGTTCGCCTTGCCAGACCGACCCAGAAAATGGTGCGGCGGCCAGATACCAGGTCGGCTTGCCATCGTCACTGTAGGTGTACCAAGTGACGGCCAGCACATCGCCGACCCGCGCCACCTCCAGCCCGTGGCCGGAACGCTGCGGGTTCCACCAGCCGCCCAGCACCGGCCGCACCTGCCGTGCCGCATCCCGTGGATAGCGGTCGCGGATGCTCGGCGCGAATGCCAGTGCCCGTGGCTCAAGCATCACCCCGGGCGCGACCCGGCTGAACACATCGATCAATTGTCCTGCTGAGGCATCAAAACGCAGGATCTGATTGCTGCCGGTGCTGGCCACATACAGCCTCCCGTCGGGACCGAAGGCCAGACCCCCGGGCTGTCGCAGGCCGCCGGCGCCCGCGGCCACCACAATGCTGGCGCGCGCACCGGATGCCGGCTGCAGCCGCCAGATTCGCGAGCCAGCACGGTCAGCGAACCACAGGGCGCCATCGGGGCCTGCAATCATGGCACTGATGTCAACCGCATCGGGCACATTGAACACCGAAGTCCCAGGCAATTGCAGGCCGAGACTACCGTTCTCAGCATTCACTTCCACCAGCGTACCGTCACGCAGCAGGGTCCACAGACGACCATCCGGCGTTCGCGCGACATCCCGGGTCGGTTGCGCAAACAGCTGCGGGCGGTTCAGCTGCCCGGCTGGGAGCGCGAAGCCGGCGATGACGTCGTAGCGCGACAGGTCGGCATTGCTGGTGACACTGACGTAAAGCCGATCCTGGGCATCGCGAGCAAAACCCGAGGGAAAGGCGCCGGTCAGGCTCGGACTGCCGGCGGACAGCGAGGGATACAACAGCTGCTGGGCCTGGCTGATCGGCGCCCGTTGGTAGCGCATCACGCCGGCCTCGGCCAGCGCCAGCAGGGACTTGCGCGGCGCATCCCAGATCAGCCGTCCATACTCACCAAAGGCCACCGGTTGGAAATCGCCGATGACCTCAATATTGGCGAACATGCCGCTGTCCCCTTCAAAGCGCAGAATACGATCATTGCCCGCACTCACCACCAGCAAGTCCATCGCCGAATCGCTGAGATCATTGACGCCGTCGCCATCGGCATCTGAATCGGCAATGTCACCTATGCCATCCTGGTCGCGGTCGCCGCTTTCGCGCCGATCAAACGGAAACGCATCCTGACTGTCGCCGACTCGATCCTGATCACTATCGACCGCATCGGTGGCGTCGTCAGGCAGGGCATCGAGGACATTGACCACGCCGTCGCCGTCGCGATCGGAATCCTGGAAGTCGCCGATGCCATCGCCATCCAGATCGGAAAATTCATTGGGATCACCGGGAAAGGCGTCAACCGGATCGGCGACGCCGTCGCGATCTCGATCAGTCTGCCAACGCGCATCAAACGGAAACGCGTCTTCGCTGTCGTTGAGTCCGTCGCCATCGGTATCGTCGTCAATCGCAGCGAAGTCGGGCGCCGGCGCGGCACTGACAGCGGCTCGGTAGGCGGCGACGGCGGCCATGTTGTTGCTGACCCGACGCGCATTGTCGGCAACACCAGCTACACCACAGGCTTCTCCGCCACAACGAATCTGTGGATTGGAGAAGGTGTTCAAGCGCAGGAAGCGGTTGGGGTTACCCGTGCCAAACGAACTCATCATGGTGTTGAAGCGCGACGGCGCGATGTAGGCCGTGCCAAAGCCAGCCTGGGGAGAATTGGCGCCATTCTGGTGCTCGGCGCCCAGGTTGTGTCCGACCTCATGCAGAAAGGTGGAGGTCGGACAGGCCGACCAGCCGCTAAAGCCGTCACTGACGATATTCACCCCTTGATCGCTGCGGTTCTCGAACAAGAAAGCAATACCGCAGCTGCCACGCACCTCAATGTCGTGCGGGCGAATCAGGATCACCAGATCAGCGCCAAGTGCATTGCGACGCTCTCCAACACCCTGCAGCCCGGCCACATTGGCGCTGACAGACTGCGCCGCGCGGAGATTTTCCAATGCGATGCCGTTGTCGTCGGTATCGTTGTAGGCAACCTGCTCGGCGCCCACCAGGCGCAGTGCCAGATCGACACGACTGTTGGCCAGTCCCTGATTGGACACCGCCATCAGGTGTTCGATCCGGGTGTGCGCCACACTGCCGGGATAGCGATCGGCGAAACCCTGTGTGTAGAGAAACAAGACATCGATCACGGTGGACGCTTTGCCACCAACACGACTGATCGATCGCGGCGAGCGATCAAGCCGCGCACCCGCTTCATTCTGGCCATGGCCATGAGCCATGGCATCGTGCATGAAATCATCGGCGAAACCGGGCTCGCGAAACGAAGGATGACCCAGATCGATCAGCCAGCCCTTATCGCCCTGCGCCATCCATTCAAAGCGCCCTTGTGGGCTGAGCAGGCTGGCAAAACTCGCTTCCTTCCCGATGGTGACCACCGCTTGATAGCGACTGTCAGCCCCGTCCATCACCCCACCCCAACTGCGGGCGCCATCGCCCGACTTGGCAGACCCTGACCGACTGCGGGCGGTCAGGCGCCGGCCGTCCTGCAACGCGATATTGAGGATCTGTGCAGAACTCGACTTGTCTGCACCGGCACGCTGAAAAACCTGCAAGGCTTCGACCGGCAGCGATTGCAAGGCTGCCGGTCGCGCCACGCTCTTCTTGGCCGCGGCTTCCAGCTCTTGCCAATCGTCAGCAGAGACCGCAGCCGCCGCAAACATCCCTCCAACGAACACTGCCCATAGCAATCGCGCACGCAACACGGACATCCACCTCGACGCGCTCAATCAGGACGGACAGCATAACGCGGCCCCAGGCTAAAGATGAGCCACGGCGGCCAACGCCCGCCGAACCGGGCGGTCGCTGAGACCGGGCTGAGTGGGGTTAGGCGCTGTCGTCGGGTTCGCCGCGGGCAACGACCACCGCGCCGACCAGATCACCGGTGACATTGACCGTGGTACGGCACATGTCGAGGAAGCGATCCACACCGAGAATCAAGCCAATTCCCTCAGGCGGAATGCCGAACATCACCAGAATCATGGCGATCACCGGCAGTGAGCCTCCAGGCACACCGGCAGCACCGATGCCGCCCATCACGCACAGAGCCAGCACCAGTATCTGCTGGGTAAGGCTGAGGTCGACGCCAAAGAACTGCGCCAGGAACAGGACCGTCACGCCTTCGAACAGGGCAGTGCCATTCATATTGGCCGTGGCGCCCAGGGTGCAAACAAAGCGCCCCACCCTACGCGGCACGCCTAGCTCCTCCTCGGCCACGCGCAGCGTTGTTGGCAACGTGGCGGAACTGCTGGAGGTGGAGAATGCGGTCAAGATGGCCGATTCGGCGCGTTTGAAGAAGGTGATCGGCGACATCCGCCCGACCAGACTGAGCAACAGCGGAAACACCACGAAGAAGTGCAGGCTCAAGGCCAGCACGACGGTGAACACGAAGTACAGCAGCTGCTTCAGCACATCCAGGCCGAGTTTGGCGGTGATCGAGAACAGCAGGGCAGCCACCGCGTAGGGGGCCAGCTTGATAATCCAGTCGATCAGCCGAAGGCAGATGTCGTATACGCCCTGCACGGCAGAAAGAAAGCCGCGGGTTTTCTCATCACCCAGCACGGCGGCTGCAATACCGAACATCAGGGCGAAGAACATCACGCCGATCAGATCGCCATTCACCGCCGATGCGAACGGATTGCGTGGCACGATGTTGAGCAGCAGATCGATGCCGGAAAACCCTTCTTTCTTTGCAACGATGGCGCCAGCACTGTCAGCCGACCCGGCCAGAATCGCCTGCCCAACTTCTACCGGCAAGCCGCGACCGGGCTCAAGCAGATTGACGCAGAGCAGGCCGATGGTGACCGCACAGCTGGTCACTACCATGATGTAGAGCAAGGTCTTGCCACCGATGCGACCGAGCGATTTGGGATCGCCGATTTCCACCACACCAAGCACCAGGGCGGAAAAAATAAGCGGAATCACCAGCATGAACAGCAGGCGCAGAAAGATCTGGCCAACCGGATTGGCTACATAGGTGATCATGCCATTGAGCAGCCAGTGATCGGCCGCAAACAGGTTGGCAGAGATACCTGCGACGGCTCCCAACACGAACCCGATGAACATCTGGGTATGCAGCGGCATACCCTTGCCGACCTCGCTCATGCTCCCTCCTTAGCCAGCAGTTTGGCCGCCATGCTGGGCGGCGCAACTGGCGGCCGGCAATTACCGGCCTCACCGTATGACAAAGCAAGCAGCGTGACTCGCTCAAGCGCCGAGCCACGCGCACACATCAACCTGCAGATATCAAGGCGAACCAATCAGGTGCTCGGGCGCTTCACGTGTCGACTTGATTTCACCGCGCGCCAGGCGCTCGAAGTAGCTCTTCATCTCGCGCTTCACCACCGGTGCCAGCAGGTAGATGCCAATCACGTTCGGTACCGCCATCAGGAAGTAGATCGCGTCGGCAAAATCAACCAACTGATCAAAGCTCAGCACCACACCAAACACCGTGCAGGTGAGATAGAACAGCTTGTAGCCAATATCGACCGCCTTGCTTTCACCAAACAGGTAGTTGGCCGCCTTGGTACCGTAGTAGGCGTAAGCAATCATGGTGGAATAGGCAAACATCAGCACCACCACGGCCAGCACGTTCGGGAACCAGGGCATCACGGTAGCAAAGGCGCTGGAGGTCAGAGCGACACCGCTGGCGCCGGACTGCAGGTAGACACCGGTGATGACGATGGTCAGTGCGGTCATCGAACAGATCACGATGGTGTCGATGAATGGTTCCCACAGGGCAACCAAACCTTCCGTTAAGGGCTCGCTGGTCTTGACGCTGGCATGCGCGATCGGCGCCGAGCCGATACCTGCCTCATTGGAGAACGCCGCGCGACGGAAGCCGACCAACAGCGCACCAAGCGCACCGCCGGCCACACCTTCGCCAGTGAATGCGCCACTGATGATGGCGCCCAGGGCGGTTGGAATGTGCTCGAAGTTGCTGCCGATCACCACCAGGCAGGCGGTGACGTACAACACCGCCATCAAGGGCACCAGCTTGTCGGTCACCTTGGCGATACGGCCGATACCGCCGATCACCACGACACCGACAGCAATCGCCATGAAGACACCGAACATCCAGGCGCGACCATCGAGGAAACTCTGATCACCGCCGGTGGCATCGCGCACGGCCTGATAGGCCTGATTGACCTGGAAGAAATTCCCCGAGCCCACCGTTCCGACCATCGCCACGATGGCAAAAGTGATACCAAGGAACCGGCCCAGGGGCGCCAGCCTGGGATACTCGGCGGCGATACCCATGGTCAACGAGTACATCGGCCCACCCGACACCGAGCCATCGGGCAATTCACGGCGATACTTCACCGCCAGGGTGCACTCGCAAAACTTGGCCGCCATGCCAAGAAAGGCCGCGACCACCATCCAGAACGCAGCACCCGGGCCGCCCAGGGCGATCGCCGCAGCAACACCGGCTATGTTGCCTAGGCCCACCGTGCCGGACAGCGCCGTGGCCAGGGCCTGAAAGTGGCTGGTGTCGCCAGCGTGTGCCGGGTCCGAGTAGTCACCTCGAATGATGCGGAAGCCCTGGGCCATGCCGCGAACGTTGATGAAACCGAAGTAGAACGTGCAGAACAAGCCAGCCAGAATCAGCCAGAACAGAATCCAGGGCACCTGATAGCCAGCGATATCGATGGCGTAGAACACGAAGCCCGACACCGCATCGGCCACCGGCTTGACCGCAGCCGCGATGCGCTGATCGGCGCCCATCTCGGCCGCATTCTCGACCTGCGCCCACGCCGCACTCGGCAGCAGCCAGGCCAGGGCGGCCACCATCCAACGCTTACCCATCGATTCGTCCCCAGAGTTGCATAGGCGCCCGAGTCTACACCACCGGCCCAAGCCCGCTGTGGCTCGATGCGCCCGAGTGAGGCCCTGACTGCTTGAGGAACCTCTGAATCAGTCAAAAGATTCCAGAGCTGCACGGATGCACCGCCGCGATCGTCAACCTAACAGACGGCTGAAAGACTCATTTCAGCAGCCTGATCTTGCGCGCCACGGACGGCGCGCGCGGGAATCAAACACGGTGCAAGCTGAGTTCGGAGCTGTGCCGGTCTCGGCGCGTCTGAGAGTCCAGGATGGATGTGTTCAGACCTGACTTAGGGAATCTCTGAACAAGAGCAGAGTTTCCCGCGGTGCAAGGATGCACCGCCGCGATCAACAACGTAAGTTGTTGATCAGCGTAAGACGAGTTCGGACCTGTGCGTCTGAAAAGTCCAGGATGGACTTGTTCAGACCTTCCTTAAGGGTCGACGCCGTGGTCGGCAGGCGACGCCCGTGCGCTGCCGTAAAGTGGCGGCAGGCCGACCTGATCGGCTCCGTGTCGCCGACGCGACGAACGCCAGCTGGGCCCCTGAGCAAAGGCCTTGCGAAGCTCCGCCCGTAATTCCTCCAGCGATGACTTGCTACGCCCGTACAAGGCAGCGTCGAGCTGCTGCACTGCGGCGGCCTGGCGCGGATCATTCAGGGCATCGGCCAGCGCAGTTGACGCTTGGGCTTTCGGGGCCAGTGCTCGCAGGGCCTGGGCAATCGCGCCCAGATCGCCCTCAGCCAAGGCTCGTCGCAAGGCCGACGACAATGCGGAGGGCTTTTCCAGGGCAAGGGGTGGGGACGACGTGCCGCGTGCGCCCGCCAAGCGGGCTCGAGTGCGCCACCATGTCCAGAGCCATCCCAGGGCCAGCAAAGCGCTGAGCAGCATCCAGGGCCAGGCCAGGCGTAGTGGGCTAGCGTCAATGGCGGTGTCAACGGCTGATTGGGACGCGCCCAAGGGGCCGGCGCTGGCCCCTGCCAAGCCGCGGGCGGGCAGCACAGTGATCCGTCGTGCCGGCAGCTCCGCCTCACGCGGCTGATCCGCCGCCACGTCCCACCAGCTGAGTCGCAGGGCAGGAATCTCCCATTCGCCAGGCAGCGAAGGCACCAGAGCAAATCGCCGGCTGCGTTCGCCGGCCAGTCCCTCGGGAGAGCTACGGTCGCGACTGCTGGGCTGATCCGGGTAGATCGACAGCCCCTCCGTTTCCGCAAACTGCAGCTCCGGCAGTTGTTCGACGCTCAACCCCTCCGCGCTCAACTCGACGGCATAGCTGATCGGTTCGCCGACGCGAATCTCCGCCGGAAACTCAGGCTCCCCGCGCAGTTGCACTGAAGTGGCCGGCAACCAGGGTGATGCTGCGCCGGCCGGCATCGCCTTCACCTCCAGTTTCAGCACCTCGCTCTCAGCTCGCAGACGGGTGGGCGAACCGAAGTAGCCTCCCAGCCCGCCGCGGCCCATGCCAAACCCCTGAAACTGGGCCGCTCCCAGCACAAAGCTGCCACTGCGCTCTGGAACCAGGGCGAAGCGGCGCTCGATCACCGAGTACTGCTTGCCTCCGCGGTTGGATTGATAGCCCTTGTCATCGCCCAGACGCAGCGCACGAATGCCGTCAGGAATCGCCAGATCAAGCCGTCCCTGCTCGACACGCATGCCGGTGAACAGGCGCAGCGTCACTAATACCTGTTGTTGAACATAAGGATTCGACTCACTCAGCTCTGCCTCAAGGAATACGTCGCCCTGCGGGCCGCCGCTGATCGAGGACGGCTTGACCGTCAGCACAATCGGTTCACTGGATTCGCCTTCCACCGTAATCGGCGGAATGGTGATTACACCGTCACGCTTCGGGCTTAGCGCGACCGCAAACAAGATGCGGGAAACGCGCGCACCGTTGCTGATCGACATCTCCGAGCTGCTGGAACTGCCCAGCACCTCAAAGTCGCTATCCAGCATGCGCAGGTCGGGTTGAGCGGCGACGACGGAATCAACCTCGATGTTCAGGGTGAAGGTCTCATCCATGCTGATATCCTGGCGATCAAGCCAGGTACGCACTGCCGCATTGGCGGGCAACACGCCAAGCAGCAGGATCAGGAGTGCAACAAACGCCCGGATCATTGTTGTTCACCCTCCAGCACTCGACGCCGATGCTCCAGAGCGAACTTGCGCTTCAACAGCGCGCCAGGATCATCAGGCACCTTTCGCAGCCACTGCTCCACCGACTGCGCCCGCTCCAACTGGGCCGGATCGGCCGGCGGCCCATTCTCAACCATCGCATCGACAGGCTCGCCAGCGTCGGCCTGCGCGCGTTCTTGTAGGGCACGCTCCATTGCTTCTCGTTGCGCCTGCTGCAGCTGCTGGCGTTGTTGTTCATCCAGCGGTGTAGTCTGGTTCTGTTCGGCGCTAGCGCTATAAGCGGCGTCTGAACGCGGCTCGTCGCTCGACTGACCCGCATTCGACTGATCCCCTTCGTTGGAGGATTGCGGGCTGTCGTCGGTCGCTTCGCTGCCAGCCCGATCGCCGGCCTGCGCATCCGAGTCGGACGGATCATCGGCCGAGTTGGACGGGTCCTGACTCGACTCCGATGAACTCGATGAGGACTCATCCGATTGCTGGCCCGACTCACCCTGCTGACCGCTGCTGCGCTGTTGTTCCAGCAACGCCTGCTGTACCACAGCTCGATTGTGCTCGGCGTCCTGCAGGGCGGGATCTTGCTTGAGCGCCTCATCGTAGGCCGAAATCGCTTGCTGCAACTGGCCTGAGCGCGCCAGCGCATTACCGCGGTTGTAGTGCGCACGCGCCGAGTCAAACTGCTGGTAAAGTTCGGCCGCAGCAGCGAAGTCACCGGCGCGATAGGCCGCGCTCGCCGCGATCTCGCTGTTCGGATCGCTTGCCCTCGCGGCCTCGTAGTCGCCGCGCTCCAGATGCTGGTGAGCCTGCTGTTCCGGCCGCAGCCACCAGGCCGTTTCAGCGGCCTGCGCGGGTGGCAAAGGCAGCCAGCATACGGCAAGCAGCAACCAACCGCGGCGAAACAACAAGGCTAGCAGGGGCAAAGCGAGCAGCGCCAACCAGGGACCATCGTCCACCCGCTGCTCGGTGTGCTGCTGTGACTTAGCAGAGTCGCGCGCCGCAGCGCTGCTGTTCAGCACCCCCAGACGCTGCAGATCGCTGTCATCGATAGCCAAGTCGACGTACTGGCCATCGGCGGCAGTGGCCAGTCTCGCCAGCCTGCCAGCATCGAGAGTCGATGTCTGAAGTTTGCCATCCTCGCTTAGGGCCAGTGCACCATCGGACCCGATCAGGGGCGCTCCAGCCAGCGTTCCAAGCCCGATGGCAGAAACCGAGACTCCGCGTTGATACAGCGCCTTTGCCTGCTCGACAGCGGCGTCGGAAGCGGTGTTGCTGAACACAAGAATTCGCCCTAGACCGCTGCCGCCGTCGAGCAATTGGCCGGCAAGTCGCAGGGCGGCATCAAGGCGCTGTCCCGATACGGGCATCAGATCGGGCGAGAGTGAGGGCAGCAGGGCTTTTAGCGTTTTTGCATCGTCGGTGAGCGGCGCAACAGTGAATGCCTCGCCGGCATACACCACCAAGGCAGTTTGCCCATGACGCCGCCGATCCAGCAGATCGGCCAGCTTGAATTGAGCGCGCTGTAATCGACTGGGGCTGAGATCAGCGACTCTGGATGCAGCGGACAGGTCGAGCACAATCACCAGAGCATCGTCGGGCACCTGTGTCGGCAAGGCCTGGGTGCGCCAGGAAGGCCCGGATGCCGCCAGAACCATTAATGTCAGTGCCAACGCCAACAGCACTCGCGGCAACCGTGAGGAGAGCCCGGCGCCTTCATTCCGCTGACCAAGAGCATGCAATAGGCGTGCATCCATCCAGCGTGCCCAGTCGGACTGCTCGGTGCGTGGCTGCCAACGCCAGCTCAGCCACAGAACCAGCGGCAGCACGAGCAGCACCCACGGCCGCAGCAACTGCAGTGCCTGCCAATCGCTCATGGCTGCCACTCCGCTGAGGGCGCAGTGCGCGGCCTTCGGCCTTGCGGCCACAGGGCTGCGAGCATACAAAGAACGCTCAGCGCCAGTGGATAGTGGAACAAGGGCCGTTGCAGCTGAACGTCCGGCGCATCGAACTCCAGCGGCTCAAGCGCGTCGAGTGCCTGGTAGATGCCCGCCAGTTCATTGACATCACGCGCCCGAAAGTATTGACCACCCGTCGCCGCGGCAATGCTTTGCAATGACTGCTCGTCAATTTCCGGGCCACGCGGGCCGAGCACCAGCCCAAAGTAGTCTTGATTGCCCTCGCCGCCAAAGCCGATCGTGTAGACCCGTACTCCCAATTCAACTGCAAGTTGCGTTGCACGGTCAGGACTGAGCTCTCCGGCGGTGTTGGTACCGTCGGTCAGTAGCAGAACGATGCGCTGTGATTCTGGGCGATCGTGCAACCGCTTTACCGCCAGCGCCAGGGCATCGCCGATCGCCGTGTAGTTGCCTGCCAAGCCAATGGCGCTGGTTTCCAGCTGATAGCGCACACTGTCACGATCCAGCGTCAGGGGCGTTACCAGATACGCGCGTTGACCAAACAATATCAGGCCCAGGCGATCACCCGCGCGCCGCTCGATGAAATCTCCGAGCACCGCCTGAACAGCGGACAGTCGATCGACACGCCGACCCGCAACTCGCATGTCGGCGGTGCCCATGCTTTCTGAAATATCCACCGCCAGCATCAGATCACGACCGGTGGTCTGTAGCGACTTTAGCTCGTCGTAGCGCACCGGCTGAGCTACCGCCAGACATAGTGCGCACCAGGCAAGCCACGCCAACCAGGGCTGTCGGCTTGCGCCTATTTTGGGTTCAGACCCTTGACCCACGAGATTGTCCGCAGTGCCCAATACCCAGGGCAGCACCCAGCGCTGCGCACCCTTGGCCGGCGGCAACCAGCGCGACGCCAGCCAAGGCAGCGGCAAGACGATCAACAACCAAGGCCACAGCAGGCTGATCATCCAAAGCCTCTTAACACGCGATTTCGTAAGAGATCGATCAACGCGTCAGCCTCGGCGGGCGATGTCGACTTCTGAAACGGCAGCGAAGCCAGCCGGTCGACCCACACAGTTCGCTCCTCTTCGTTCTGGCGGTCGTCGACCAACAAGGCAAGCCAATCGGCACCGTGCAATCTGGCTGTTCGCGGGTCGTCGTCAAGCGCACAGCGCCGGGCCAATTCCAGCGCCATCTGCAGGCGTCGCAGCGGGTCCTCAGTGGCGGTCATGGTGGCGAACCACTGCCGACTTCGATCTCGTCGTCGACGCATTCGGCGCAGTCGAGGCAACCACCAGCGCAAGCCGCCGATGATCAAAGGCACACCGACCGCGAGCGCGGGCAAGAGCAGCCACCAGCCCGGTGCCAGAGGCCAGAAGCTGGGCTCGGGCGGCAAGTGGATATCCTTCAGTGGCAATGCATCGTCCATCATGGTTGTGACTAGCCACTCCGTCCCGATAGCAGCCCGGCCAAAGCCTCCACTGGCGGCTGATCGGTGCGCACTGCGCAGGTCCGAATGCCTAATTGCCTGAGCTCTTGCAGTGCTTGCTGACCGCGTGTCATCGCCTCCTGCTGCAGGCGGCGTGCATCGTCCAGGGTTGTTGAACCGGGGAGGCTGACGGGATACCGGCCAGGCGGCAGGGCTTCGATTTCCAACGGGTCCATCAAGATGCAGGCCAACACGTCGTGACGACGAACCAGGCCACGCAGGCGCTGCACAGCCGACTCGTCCAGCGAGCGCGCATCCAACAACAGTAGCAGATGCGCGCCGGTACGCAATTGGTTGTCGAGTTGGCGCAGCGCTGCCGACAACCCGATGTCATCCGTGGTAGGCAGCTGTCGGTCGCGACCTTGGCACTCTACCAAGGCATGCAGAACCCGCAGCGCGCCGCGCTCGCCGCCGGTTGGACGCTGCGCCGCCAGGGCGTGTGGAAATCCTGCGACCGTCACCCGATCGCCCTGCACCACCGCGTGCCAGACGAAGAGCGAGGCCAACCTTGCCGCCTGCACCAATTTCAAGGCTCCGCGGGTAGCAAATCGCATAGCCGCCGAGCTCTCGATGACTACCGCGCTTATGCGATCACGCTCTGGGTGAAATAGCTTGCTATGGAGCTGACCGCTACGCGCTGACACGCGCCAGTCGATGTGTCGAGCATCATCGCCCAAGGCATAGGGACGCGATTCGGCGTACTCCATGCCACGACCACGAAACGGCGTGTGCAGTCCGCCACTTTGCAAGTGCCGACTGCTTCGTCGAGAATGGCGCAGCAATTGTCCGGCCGAGCTGCGCAAAGCGATCAACTCGGCAAGACTTGCTTGCAGCGGATGCTCCTCCATACCGATTACGGCGACGGTACGGCATCAAGCAAGCGCTGAATCACTGCCCCTGGCTGGGTCGCCTCAGCCACAGCTTCGAGGTCAAGCA
This sequence comes from Pseudomarimonas arenosa, assembly GCF_014841215.1. Lineage (GTDB taxonomy): Bacteria > Pseudomonadota > Gammaproteobacteria > Xanthomonadales > Xanthomonadaceae > Pseudomarimonas > Pseudomarimonas arenosa. The sequence goes on along the minus strand of NZ_JACYTR010000006.1, from coordinate 88,121 downwards.
CGATACGATGCTGCAGTGCGTCGACTGCGATGGCTCGAACATCTTCCGGCGTTACATAGTCTCTGCCATGCAACCAGGCGTGGGCACGGGCGCAGCGGTCCAAGGCGATGGTGCCACGCGGGCTGGATCCAAAGGCGATCTGTCGGGCCACATCGGCAGCATGCTGCGACTGCCCACGACTTGCCAGGACAAGCTCCACCAGATAGGCCTCCACCAACTCCGACACATGGACCTGCATGACGTCTCGGCGCGCGGCAAAGACATCCTCCTGACTCAGCTTCGCCCCTGGCTGCTGCTGATCCAGCGCCGCTGGTTCGCCGCGCTGTTCGCGCCTCGCCAACTGTAGAATCTCGCGTTCGGTCACCGGACTCGGGTAATCGATCCTGACGTGCATCAGAAAGCGATCGAGCTGGGCTTCCGGCAGGGGATATGTACCTTCCTGCTCAATGGGATTCTGCGTCGCCATCACCAGGAACAGCGGCGGTAGCGGGTAAGTCACCCGCCCGACCGAGACCTGCCGTTCGCCCATGGCCTCGAGCAATGCCGACTGCACTTTCGCCGGCGCTCGATTGATCTCATCGGCCAGCAATACATTGTGAAACAAAGGGCCGGCCTGAAACTCGAAGCGACCTTCCTGTGGTCGAAAAATATCGGTACCGGTGAGGTCGGCGGGCAGAAGATCCGGTGTGAACTGAATGCGCTGAAACTTGGCGTCAAGACAATTCGACAAGCGCTTGATCGCCGTGGTCTTGGCCAGACCGGGAGCGCCCTCGACCAGCAAATGCCCGTCAGCGAGCAGCGCAATCAACAACCTCTCAACGAGAACGGGCTGACCGAGAATGCTCGCCTGCAGCTGGCGCTGAAGTTGGTGGAACTTGCTGCATCTCCCTGAGCCCGTTTCCATGTCCATGCCTGAGCGCTCCCCATGATCCATTGTCCGCAACTAGCTCGGACAATCAGCTGGGCGTGTGAGTTCCCCGAGGTGCGGTCCAGAGTTCCTTGGTCCGGGAAAGCAAACGCCCGGCTGAGCCGGGCGTTTGCTTTAAAGCGCGATGAAACAGGCTTAGGGTGTCGGGCAACCCGGGGGCTGCGGACTGACACCGATGCTGCACAGATCGATACCCTGGATCGTGACGTCAACCGACGGATCACCACCCGCCACTTCATAGGTGCAGGTGCCCTCACCGGCTGAACCAATTTGGTTCAGATTGCTGGTGAAGATATCGAAGTCAGCCTCACCGTTGGCATTGGTCACACCGTTGCCCACCGGTGACGTGGAGACATTCGCCCCGCCGCTGCCGGTGCAGGTGCCCGAGATCTGGGCGTTGGCTACCGGATTTCCGCCAGCATCAACCAGACGCAAGGTGGTAGTGCCACCAGCGCCAACGAACAGTGCCGGATTGGCGGTGAGGATCAGCTCGCCGATTTCGATATCGATGGTGTCAGACTCACCCAGCGCACTGATGCGCAGGGCACCACCCGAGGACGTGATGCCCGTGGTGGTGGCAACGCCCGAGGTGCAACCGTTGAATCCCGTGACGTTGGCAAAAGTGCCCGATGACGCCACGCCATCCAGATCGCCCTGGCCGCCGTCCAGCGACTCAAAGGCGAAGCCCACCGTTACACCGCCGATGCCCGAACCCAGTGCATCGAATACGCAGGCGGTTACGGCTGCACTGGCATTGCCCGGTATGGTGCTCGGGAACACACTCAGGGTTGCCGGCGCCACGCCGGCAAACACCAGCCCTTCCACATCGGCGACGGTTTCCGGCGTTCCACCTACCAGATCGCCATCACCCTGGGCCCAGACCACAACGCTCTTACCGAGCTTGGAGACCGGATAGTTCATCTTGACGGTCACCACGCCGATTTCATTGGTGGTGCCCGAGGCGGTGATATTGCCATCAGCACTGCGGCCGATGATGTAGGGCAGCACGGGGCCGCTGTTCACCACCGCGCCGGTCGTGTCGTTGTTGTTGAAGCGACGATTGACGGTCAGCGTGGTGTTGGTCTGCACCGAAGCCACGCGACGCGCACTTTCGTGATCACGATTGCCAATCACATCCTCGCCAAACAGCACCAACGCATCGCCCGGACCGGCACCGCCACCGGCAAAGGTGAAGGCGCCGCCCGGCGCGTTGAAGGTGACGCCACCCTCCAGCGGATTGCCATCCAGGCCGGACAGGAAGAAGTCGCCAAAACCGCTGGCCTGTGGCTCGTCGATATTGCCGAACGAGATGGTGGTGCCGGGCAGCACCGGATTGCCCAGGCGATCGGTCGCGATGGCTGACACGGTCAGGCTGTAGGTCGCATCCGGAGCCGGCGGGATATCGCCAGGCTGCGAGGTGATATCGGGCGGGTTGACCACGATCGCACCCTGAATCGGCGTCGTGATATCAAGGTCGAACAGCACACCATCGGACACGGCGACCGTACGTTGGCCGGTCACTGCGTCACTCACACCGTTGTCGACGTTGTTGTCGGCGCGATCCGAGGTGGCGCGGATCAGCACGTTGCCTGGAATGGTACCGCTGATCAGGGCGCCGCCGGTAATGCCGCCGATGGTGCGCACGCTGATGGCAGTACCGGAAACCGATTGCCCCTGAGCGTTGATGCCGGTCAGACGAGCACCGTTGGCATCACCGATGATCTCCAGTCGCACATTGTTGAAGGCATTGGAACCTGCAACCGGGTTGGGCACCGGCTGCCCGATGGCGTCATTGACCCGTACTTCAAACTGTCCTGACGTGTTCCCACCTGAGCTTTGAATGTATTGCGGGGCCGTGGTTGGGCTGACGGCAACCTCGGCAGGCAGATTCGTTGTGGTCGAGACGATGTTGAAGACCAGGGATGCGGTCACCGTTTCATTGGTATCCGGATCCGTACCGGTCACGGTCATGGTGGATTGACCGGCGAAATTCAACGAATGCATGAATACCGTCGCCTTGCCAGCGACGACGTCGACTGGTCCCTGACCCAGTCGAATGTCCGAGAACTCGTTCACGTCATCGGTTTCTGGATCGTCCAGGGTCGAGAATCCGCCGGTGATACCGACCGGATTCACCGACACGGCGACACCATCGGGCTGGTTGACCAGTTGCCCGCTGGAGCTGCGCAGGGTGATGGTGACCTCGGCCATGTAAGGCGAGCCAATGAACTGCCGCACGTTGAAGGCATTGATCGGCAGGGTCGTCGTAGTCGCCTCCAAGGTCAGGCGCTCGATGCCGGCGGTCACCTGGACCGTGACACTGGCGCTGATATTGCGACCTGGCGTTGAAGGATCCTGCGCCGAGAAGGTCAAAAGGGCGTTGCCCTGGGAAGTGCCGGTGAAGCGGAAGCTGGCCAAGCCTCCGACGGTGGCAGCCTCATTGTTGCCGGTAGGGCCATTGGGCCCGATCGACACGATGCTACCGATGTTCGCCGGTGAAACCGCTCCCAACACACGAGTACCGTCAACGATCGGCGCTCCACCCGCTTGCGTCACCCGGACGGTGATGTCTACCGTCCGGCCAGCTTGCACCGATCCGGATGTCGCCGAGGCGGACACCGAAATACCCGGCGGGTTAAAGCCAGAGTCATTGCCACTTCCGCCTCCACCGCCACAGGCGGTCAAGATGGCAGCACTGGCCACCAGACACATTGATCGAGCAAAGTTCAACACTTTCATACCTGTCTCCGCGATTCCGGGAACGCCTTGCGGCCTACAACGTCCATGCTTAGAGGGGCTTTGCTTACTGCGCCCCGGACTTCTGGGTGTCTAGGATTTTCGGGGTGATGAAAATCAACAGCTCCGCCTTGTTGGATCGCCGCGATTTGTTGCGGAACAGATTGCCCAACACGGGCACGTCACCCAGGAACGGCACCTTGCTCAGGTCCTCTCGGGACTCGAACTCGTACACGCCGCCCACAACCACCGTCTGCGAGTTATCCATTAACACCGCAGTAGAAATTTCACGCTTGGTGATATTTGGTTCGCCGGTGGGGGAGAACCCGGCCACCTCGTCCTTCTTGACCAATACGTTCAGGGCAACGCGGCCATCCTGCGTGATGGTCGGCGTCACCCGCAGTTCGAGCACCACTTCCTTAAATTGAATCGTGGTGGTGGCATCAGCTCCACTGCCCTGCCTCACTGGAAAACCGATTTCGTCACCTTGTTTGACGAATGCCTCGCGCTGATTGGCAGTGATCACGCGCGGACTGGATACCACTTCGCCACGCCCCTCAGCTTCGAGTGCCGACAATTCCAGATCCAGCAGATAGTCAGCCCCAAGCAGGGCGAAACCGATCGAGCCGGTCGGAGCAGAGACGGGCAGATTGACGTTCAAGCGATCACCGAGCGCAGGGGTAACGATGCCGCTACCGACGCCGCCGGGCGCCGCTACCGGCAGGCCCGAACCACGACCATTGAATCGATTGGCCAGAGCTGCATTGGCCATGGCATCGGTGCCTAAGACACTGCCACTGCTGGTAAGGATGTTTCCGCGTGAATCCTCGTAACCACCACTGATGCCAAAACGTGCACCCAGCTCGCGAGCAAACGATTCCGAGGCAACCACGATACGGGCCTCGATCAGCACCTGATCGACCGCACGATCGAGCAGAGCGACGACGGCTTTCACTTCGCGAACCTTTTCTTCCGAATCGTTGACCAACAAAGTGTTGGTACGGCGATCAAATGAAATACTGCCCCTTGGCGAGAGGAAGCCCGAACTACTGCCCTGAGCCGCACCGCCACCTCCGGTAGCACGCTTGCTTTCCTCGGTCAGCAGTTTTGCCAAGTCTTCGGCATTGCCGTAGTTCACTGCGATGTACTCGGTAATCAGTTCAGCACGCTGCTCCAGAGCCAAGCGGGCGTCGGCCTTGGCCTGCTCATAGGCGGCCAGTTCAGCCTGCGGCGCCACCCAGACCACGTTGCCCTCACGGCGCTGATCCAGGCCCTTGGCCCGCAGAACGATATCCAGAGCCTGGTCCCACGGGACATTGATCAGGCGCAGTGTGACGTTGCCGGTGACGGTATCGGCAGCCACCACATTCAGGCCGGACTCTTCGGCCACCAGCTGCAGCACGGTGCGAACCGGGATGTTCTGGAAGTTGAAAGTGACCGGGGTGCCTTCATAGGTCTTCACGTCTTCCAGAACGCCGAGCGCATCTCCCTCTGCTGCTTCGGCGACCGGGGAGAGTTCAACCACGTACTCGGCACCGGACTGGTAGGCTGACGCCTGATACTTGCCTGAGGCGGCGATTCGCAAGCGCGCGCCGGCATTGCCCTGATTGAGTTCCACCATATCAACCGGGGTAGCAAAATCGCGCACATCCAGTCGCTGCGCCAGAGCTTCCGGCACCATCGCGCCGGAGAACGATACGGTGATTCCTTCACCGCTGTCGTTATAGTCAGCAGGCTGGTTCTCATTGCTCAAGGTCACAATCACCCGACCGCCGCCATTTTCGCCACGTCGAAAGTCGATGTTTCTGACCGAGGCGGTGTCCTTGGTTTGCTTGGACGGATCATTCTGACTTGCGGCAGCGGCCACGCTGGCAGCCAAGCCGCCACCGCCCGTACCGGCACCCACCGTCAGAATGAAGCGGTTTGCTTCCACCCGCGATTCGAACGAGGCGGCCCGAAACAGATCGACCACGACTCGGGTACGACCGTTCGCTTCCAGAGCGGTGATGGCACTGGCGGCACCTGCCCCTACGGCGATGCGCCGCTTTTCGACTGCATTCATGGTCTCAGGCAGATCGATGGCGATTCGCGGCGGATCGTCGGTGGTGAATACCGATGCATCACTGGCCGGGCCGTCGAGCTGCAGCGTGATCTGCACCACGCCTGAGGCCTCGGAGGCGAATTGGATATCACGCAGTGTGTTGGCCGCCTGGGCATTCGCCGCCAGCATCCCCAACCCGAGCAGCAGGGCTTTCAGACCGAACCCCACCGCGGATTGGCCGCGCACCTTTGGACCGATAGCAGTCATCTTCAATTCCCCCGCTGCCTATTGATCATCGAGTGCTAAGTCCGCTTGGCGCTCCAGCCAAGCGCCGGCGCCGTCTGGCACCAACTCGATGAGACTGATCTTGCTTTCTGAAATTGCCGTCACACGACCTTCGTTCTGCCCCAGGAAGTTACCGGGCGTGACTCGGTGCACCACGTTCTCCGGGTCCACCACCAGGGCGACCATTTCGTTTCCGACACCCAATGAGCCGACCATGGTCAAGCCGTCCAATGGGAAGGTTTCGAGATATTCCTTGCGCCGATCCGGATCGGGTCTAAGTCCGTTGGTTGACGTCTGATCGACTTGTTTCGGCGCGGTGAAGGGATCGCGTTCGGTATTGGCCGAATACTCGAAGGTCTCAAACTGCTGCATGACCGGCAGCGGCTCCAGCGGCGGGCCCGGCCGCGCCTTGACGTCTGCGACATAGGCTTCGAGCTCCGCTCTACTCGGTGCACAGCCGGCCAGAACACCGACGACCAGCATGACCGCCCCGGCTCGAAGCAGGATCACCGGCTTGCTCATTGCGCCCCTCCAGTCTCGTTCTCGTCGAGGTAACGATAGGTCTTGATCGTGCCCTCGAGCATGAGTTCGTTGGCGCTCGCGCCTGGCGCGTTGCGCGGACGCAGCGAGATATCACTCATCGTCATGATCACAACACGCGGCAATGAAGCGACCCCGCTGACAAAAGCACCGAACTGGTGGTAGGTGCCGATCATACGCAGTTGGATCGGCTTCTCGGCGTAGAAGTCTCGGCGCACCTCAGCCCCTGGCTGGAACAGCTCATTGGAGATGCCAGTGGATAGGGCCGTCTGCGAAATATCGACGATCAGATCGGGCATCTCGGTCTTGCTGGGTAGCTGACGCAGCATCTGGAACAGCATCACTTCCATCTCTTCCAGCTGCTGTTTCAATGCTTCGAGATTGGCCGCCTTACCTTGCTTGAACTCGAATTCCTGCCGCAGGGTCAGCTCTTGTGCCTGCAAGCCTTCAAGTTGCGTTTTCTGATCGGCGTGCAGGAAATACCAGCCAAGAGCACCAATCACCACCACGGCCAATACGCAGAAGAAGGACTTGACCGGCACCGGCCAGGCACCGGCGTTGTTGAAGTCCAGATTTCGGAGGTCAAAATCCTTCATCACGCACCTCCTGCCGCGGCAACCGCCTGTTCTTGTTCCTCACCCGGTTTCTTGGGCTTGGTCAAGGTGACCTGCAACCGGAACTGATACGGCATCAAACGGTCATCCCCCTTGGCTTCGATCACCATCGGCTCCGGGGCCGTCATCCAGCCCGAGCCCTCAAGCGCACGCAGGTAGGTCGCGACACGCGCATTGGACTGGGCCAGGCCTTCCAGGGACAGGGTGTTTCCGGTTTGCTTGATGGAGTTGAGTCGCACCCCCTCAGGGATGGTACGAACCAGCTGATCGAACAGGTGCACCATCTGCGAGCGGCTGGCCTGCAGCTGCTCGATCACCTGCTTGCGATTGAGCAAATGCTGGCGCTTCTTCTCCAGCTCGGCGATCTCGGCGATTTTCTCGTCCAACGCCTTGATCTCGCTTTGCAGGTAGGCGTTGCGGCCATTCTGATCATCGATCAAGGTGTTGAAGTAGGTGTAGACGCCGAAGACAGCGAGGGCAGCAGCCAGGGCGGTGGCGCCGAGAACCGCCAGATACTCTTTCTGCCGTTGCGCACGGCGCTCTTGGCGCCAGGGAAGTAGGTTGATCTTGGTCATCAGTCGAAACTCCTGAGCGCCAGACCACAGGCAATCATCAGGGACGGCGCATCTTGAGCCAGCGACTGTGCCTGCACTCGATTGGACAGGGACATCTTAGCCAGCGGATTGGCCACCGCGGTGAGGATACCAAGTTGCTCTTCAACCATCTCAGCAACACCGGGGATCGATGCACAGCCTCCGGCGAGCACAATCTGATCGACCCGGTTGAACTCACTGCCCGCATAGAAGAACTGCAACAACCGGCCGACTTGCTGCACCATCGCTTCCTTGAACGGTTCCAGCACTTCGACCTCGTAGCTCTCCGGCAAGCCGCCTTGCCGTTTGGCCAGCCCCGCCTCTTCGTAGCTCAGACCATAGCGGCGCATCACCTCGTCGGTAAGCTGCTTGCCGCCGAACACCTGTTCACGGGTGTAAATGCTGCGCTGCCCGCGCAGCACATTCAGCGTGGTCATGGTGGCGCCGACGTCGACCAGGGCGACCAGGGCGTCCTTGGCCACGGATAGCTGGTCAGCAATCAGCCGGAAGGCGTTTTCCATCGCAAATGCTTCGACGTCGACCACCTTGGCCTGCAGGCCACCGAGATCCAGGGCGGCGACCCGCACTTCGACATTCTCGGTTCGCGAAGCCGCCAGCAGCACCTGAATCATGTCCGGGCTGTCCTTCACCGGCCCCAGCACTTCGAAGTCCAGACTGACCTCGTCGATCGGGTAGGGAATGTACTGAGCGGCATCGACCTGGACCTGATCCTCCATGTCATCGTCGCTCATCCCTGCCTGCATCGAGACCAGCTTGGTGATCACCGCGCTGCCCGCCACGGCGGCAGCGGCGGTCTTGACCTTGCTGCCACAGCGGGCCATGGCGCGCTTGATGGCCTCGCCCACGGCCTCGACTTCGACAATGTTTTTTTCCACCACAGCGTTGGGCGGCAGGGGCTCGACAGCATAGTGCTCGACCCGATAACGACCCCCTGACTGACTCAGCTGCAGGAGCTTGACGGCGGTCGAACTGATGTCGACACCGATCAGTGGCGCTTTGCCTGATGCGAACAGTCCCACAGATTCTCCCCTTGCAACGGGCTCTTACGAGCACTAACTACGCCGCTACATTAAATACCGGTTGTATCCTGAATAGCAACCTGGGCTGTTCAATTTCACCGGTGTGGCGGTCCCAATCGCCCTGAATACCCGGCCGGAGGCGGTTTCCCCCAGCCTCGACGCCCGATCTATACTCCTGTCGCCGACTTCCTGCAAACCCCACGAGACCCTTTGATGAACCGACTTCGCCGGTTGATTCGCTACGCCCTGGTCCTTGCCCTGCTGGGTTTGGTGATGGGCGTGACGACGATCGCTGTCCTGTACTGGCTGATCGAGCCCGAACTACCCTCCGTCCAGGCCCTTCGTGAAGTACGCCTGCAAGTTCCATTGGGAGTGTACTCCTCCGACGGCAAGCTGATTGCCCAGTTCGGTGAAACGCGCCGCTATCCAGTGAAAATCGAGGACGTTCCGCTACGGGTGCGCAACGCCTTCCTGGCTGCCGAGGATGCCGACTTCTACCAACATCACGGCATAGATCTGGTCGGAATCGGACGCGCAGTATGGCTGCTCGCCACCACCCGCGACCGTCGCGTGCCGGGCGGCTCCACCATTACTCAGCAAGTAGCCAAGATGTTTTTCCTGAGTTCGGAGTATTCCTACCGGCGGAAGATCACCGAGATCTTCCTGGCCCTGAAAATGGAGCGCGAACTCAGCAAGGACGAGATCCTCGAGCTCTATCTCAACAAGAGTTTTTTCGGCAACCGGGCCTACGGCATTGCCGCGGCCGCTGAGTTCTACTACGGCAAGACGCTGCAGGATCTCAGCATTGCCGAAGCTGCCACCCTGGCCGGCATTCCCAAATTTCCTTCCAGCGGCAATCCGATCGTCAATCCGGCGCGCGCCCTGATCCGCCGTGGCTACGTGATCAACCGCATGCTGGAGGAGAAACTGATCACGCCGGCCGAAGCACAGGAAGCCCATGCCCAGCCCGAACGGGCCCACCCACACGAGCCACCGACCGAGCTGGACGCCCCATGGCTGGCCGAAATGGCGCGTCAGGACGCCATTGAGCGCTTTGGTGACCAAGCCCTGGTCGATGGCTTCCGGCTGTTTACCACCATCGACTCGCGGGCCCAGGAAGCGGCCAACCAAGCCACCCGTCGCGCCCTGCTCGACTACGACCGCCGCCACGGCTGGCGCGGAGTGGAGGGCAAACAAAGCCTGCAGAGCGCCGATCAGCCCGAGCATTGGCGCGAGCTGTTGAAGGGCTACCACCCTGTGGTCGGCTTGTTGCCGGCCATTGTCCTGCGCGTAGACGACGAACTGGCCGAGCTGGGTCTGGAAGACGGCCAAACGCTGGCCCTGGACAAGGAGGACCTGGCCTGGACCCGCGAATACCTGAGCGAGAACAGCCGCGGCGCGGCACCGACGTCGATCAAACAGCGCCTGACCCCGGGCGATATCGTGCGAGTCGAGCGCAATACCGAGGGCGACTGGCAGTTGTCACAACTGCCCAAGGTACAGGGCGCCCTGGTGGCCTTGGACTGGGATAGCGGCGCCATTCAGGCCATGACGGGCGGATTCAGCTTTTCGCTCAACAAGTTCAACCGGGCGACCCAGGCGCAGCGCCAACCGGGCTCCAGCTTCAAGCCATTCGTTTATGCCGCCGCATTTGAGCGCGGCTTCACTCCGGCATCGATCGTGCTCGACGCGCCGGTGGTGTTCAACGATCGCGGCTCGGGCAAGTCCTGGCAGCCCCAGAACGACAACGAAGAGTTCGCCGGCCCGATGCGCTTGCGCGAAGCCATGGTGAGCTCACGCAATCTGGTCTCGGTTCGCGTGCTCGATGCCATCGGTGTCGGTTATGCGAGGCGCTTCATCCAGAACTTCGGCTTCCCGCCAGAAACACTGCCGGAGAATCTCTCCCTGGCGCTGGGCACCAGTGCCGAACCGCCACTACTGATGGCTCGTGGCTATGCGGCATTCACCAACGGCGGTTACCTGGTCGAACCCTATCTGGTCAGTCGCATCGAGGATCGCGACGGCAATCTGGTGTTCGAGGCAGACCCTGTTCGGGCCTGCATGTCCTGTCCGGCTCGCCGCGGTTCCGGTGTCGATTCCAGCACGCCTGAAGGATTCAACCTGGGCCCAGCGGCACTCGCTGAGCCGGTCGAAGACGAGGCCAGCGATGCGGCCCCCGAAGCGCGGCTGGCGGAAGCCGCGGTCGATGCGAGAACGGCGTTTCTGGTGAATTCACTGCTGAAAGATGTGGTCCGTCGCGGCACCGGCAGCCGCGCCATGGCCCTGGGACGCGCAGATCTGGGCGGCAAGACCGGCACCACCAACGAGCATCGCGATGGCTGGTTCTCCGGCTTCGGTGGCCCCTACGTGGTGACGGCGTGGATGGGTATGGACGACTTCACCTCGCTGGGCAACGGCGAGTTCGCCTCGCGCACTGCTCTGCCCATGTGGATCGAATTCATGCGTGTGGTGCTTGAGGGCGTCCCTGAGCACCACCTGCCAGTGCCCGAGGGCATCACAACGGCACTGATTGATCGCGACAGCGGGCAGTTGGCCGGGCCTGGGGTGAGCAACCCGCTCAATGAATACTTCCGCGCTGAGGACATCGCACGACTGCAGCAAGCCCCACCTGTTTCCAGTGAGCAGGAGGCGAGCAAGGAGAGCTTTGACATCTTCTGAAGAGAGGCCTGCCGGGGCGTCGGCTTGCAACCCATGGCATAGTGCAGCCATGGGTCAATCCGCCGATTCCAGCCAGCGGCTGCTGCTCGAAGCCGCCCACCAATTGGCCATCGGGCGCGCCCACAGCGCCCGCGAGGCTCTACGCAGCGTCGGCCATGCGATTGGCGTCACCGATCGACGTCAGTGGCCGCCGGAACGCGAAGTCGAAGCACTGGCAGCGAATCTGGCGCTGGCACCCGCAGACAGTGCAGCTCGGCAGCAAGCCTGGGCAGCCGACGCGCTGGCCGCGCTTGAGTTTCTGCGGCCGCGGCGGGCCAAGGTTGAGGCCATGCCCTGGCATCTGCCGTTTAGCCAGCAGCCAGAGTTGATCCTGTGGTTATTTGAGGATGATGTAGAGGCGCTACTGCTGGAACTGAACGAACGCCAGCTGCCGGCGCGACTGGTGCGTCGGCGCCTGTTTCCAGCTGCAAAGCCGGGACAACCAGCGCTGCAGATCGATTGCATCGCCTTCCTTGCCGGGGAGCGCCCCGTCACCCTGCTGACGCTGCCGGCATCGATGCGCTCCAACCGTTACAGCTGGGAGGCCGGTGGCAACGCGGTGGAGCTGCTGTCCGAAGCGGCGTTGGAACAGATCAGAGTCGCTGACGGCGAGTAACAGGCAGCTGAGTCTCAGCCGCCAGCTAGCTGGCGGCAGGAGCCACGGGCCGGCGCCGGCACGTGCAGCGTATCAGCGCTCCGACAGGGGCTTGAAATCACGACTGGCGGCGCCGGTGTAGATCTGCCGCGGACGGCCGATCTTGGCCTCAGGATCGGTCTGCTGTTCCAACCAGTGCGCGACCCAGCCGGCGGTTCGGGCGATCGCGAACATCACCGTGAACATCTCGGTCGGAATGCGCAGCGCCTTGTAGATCAGGCCGGAGTAGAAATCGACATTCGGGTACAGCTTGCGCTGGACGAAGTATTCATCGTTCAGCGCCGCCTCTTCCAGCTTCATCGCTACGTCGAGCAACGGATCCTGAACACCAAGATCCGCCAACACCTTATGAGTCATTTCGCGAATGATGGCGGCACGCGGGTCGTAGTTCTTGTACACGCGATGGCCAAAACCCATCAGCCGGAAGCCGGAGTTCTTGTCCTTGGCCTTCTCCACCGCCTTGCCGACCTGATCCGGCGTACCGATTTCCTCCAGCATCTTCAGCACCGCCTCGTTGGCACCGCCGTGCGCCGGCCCCCACAGCGCAGCAATGCCCGCAGCCACGCAGGCGTACGGATTGGCGCCGGTCGATCCGACCAAACGAACCGTCGATGTCGAGGCGTTCTGCTCATGATCGGCGTGCAGGATGAACAGCAGATCAAGCGCTTTGGCGGCCACTGGCGGCAGGGTCAGCGGCTCGCTGGGCACCTCGAACATCATGTGCAAGAAGCGATTGACGTATTCAAGGTTATTGCGTGGGTAGCGGATCGGCCAGCCGATCGAGTAGCGATAGCAGGCCGCAGCGATGGTCGGCACCTTGGCGATCAGGCGAATCGCCGCCAGACGGCGATGCTCCGGATCATCCATGTCGAGCTGGTCGTGATAGAAGGCGGCCAGCGAGCCGACCACACCACACAGCATCGCCATCGGATGGGCATCGTGACGGAAGCCGTTCAAGAACGACTTCAGCGCCTCATGCATCATGGTGTGGTGGGTGACCTCGTGAATGAAAGAATCCGACTGCGCCTGATTCGGCAGCTCGCCATTGATCAGCAGATAGGCGACTTCGAGGAAATTGGAATGCTTAGCTAGTTGTTCGATCGGGTAGCCACGATACAACAGGACACCCTGGTCACCGTCGATATAGGTGATGGCGCTCTTGCAGCTGGCGGTGGAGACAAAGCCCGGATCGTAGGTGAAATGCCCGGTGTCCTTGTACAGCTTGCCGATGTCGAGCACCGGGGCGCCGAGGGTACCTTTGAGGATCGGAAGCTCCGATTTGGTACCGGCTTCAGCATCAGTGAGGGTCATGATCTTGGTCGCGGACACGGCGCACTCCTTGTGGGTTCGGTCGGACAGCAACTACTCAAGCAACCAGCCTGAAAGTCTTCGCAGTCGGGGGGCCAATGAGGGCGCAGCAGTCACCGCCTGCACCCGCATGCCGGCCCGCCATTATCGCATACGCCATGGAATGGTGCGCAGCAACATCAGACCTGCAAGCCTTCACTCGATGATCACCACGCGGCTCTCGGAGCCCAGAAACGACAACGGCCCGGAGAACCGGGCCGTGTCTGCATCTCGGCGGCGCCGAGCGCCGAGCAGCTTACTTCTGCGCGTAACGGCGACGGAACTTGTCGACGCGACCGCTGGTATCGACGATCTTGTGCTTGCCGGTGTAGAACGGATGCGATGCCGAGGAAATTTCCACCTTGATCAGCGGGTATTCCTCGCCATCTTCCCACTTGATGGACTCGTTGCTCTTCAGCGTGGACCGGGTCAGGAAGGCGAAGTCCGAGGACACGTCCTGGAACACGACGGCGCGGTAATCGGGATGGATATCGGCTCTCATTGCATTGTCCTACTCGGAATCAGCTCGATTCCGGATTGATGGCGTGGTTTGCGCATGGTTGCCCACGGCAAGCTGCGCACCCGGGCGGAAAAGAGGCGCACTATAACCCGGAGCGAGTCGAATTGACAAGAGCAGCGACCCGCTCGCGGCTGTTCAGTCGGCTATCGCCAAGGCTTTGCGGATCAGGCGCTCGAAGCGTTGGGCGTCGTAGCGACGCAGTATGCGCGCATTGGCCGGCTGGCCGCCGCGGCGCTGCCAGTCGACCAGCGTGGCGCCGCGATACTGCCGCCCCTCGGTCTCGACCCCGACCCAGCACGACTCCACCTCCAGGCACCCGTCCGGTTCCAGCGCGACGGCCATGGCCAGACCATCGGCCGCGTGCCAGGCGCTGGCGCAACCGGCGATCCAACGCCGGGTCTTGGCCGAAATGGCCTGATAGAAGCGCGGCAACTCACCGGGTCGGCCGAGGTAGGCGTCAATCGCCTCGAAGCTGATCGGGTGTGCCAGGGTGGCCTCCCAGTCGATCAAATCAAAGTGGCCGAAGCCGCTCATGACGATATGCGCCGCTTCGGGGTCGAAGCCAATATTGAACTCGGCCGGCAGGCTGGTGTTTCCGCGCCCGGTGACGGCGCCGCCCATAACCGTCAGTCGATCGATCCGGCTCGGCAGGCTGGGGTCCAGACGCAAAGCCAAGGCGAGATTGGTCAGCGGCCCGAGCGTCACCAGGTGCAGTCGTCCCGCGTGTTCATGGCTGAAGCGCAGAATGGCCAGGGCCGCATGCTCAGCTTCAACGCTTCGAGCCGGCGTCGGCAGCGAAACATCACCGAAGCCGTCGTTGCCGTGCACGAATGCGGCGTCTGCCGCCGGATGCAGCAGCGGGCGATCGCAACCGGCAAACACCGGCACTTCACGTTGCGCCACATCGAGCAGGCACAGCGCGTTGCGGCAGGTATGCTCAAGCCCGACATTGCCAGCAGCGATGCACAGACCCAGCACCTCGTGCTGTTCGCTGGCCAACGCCATCAGGATGGCCAGGGCATCGTCAACGCCCGGATCAGTGTCGATCAACAGTGGAATTCGTTCACTCATGCAATTCTGTTCCTAGACGTTAGCAAAGCGATCAGCCGCGCCGATCCAGCGCCTAACCAATGGTTCCACTCTATCAGGGTACTCGGTCAGCAATTGATCAGCCACTGCCGCTACGCGCTCCAACTGATCGGCATCGCGACGCAGGTCGGCGATCCGAAACTGCATGTCTCCGGTCTGCCGTGTACCCAGCACCTCGCCCGGGCCGCGCAACTCCAGGTCGCGTTCCGCAATCTGGAAGCCATCGTTGGTTTCGCGCATGGTTTCCAACCGCGCTCGCGCCGTGCTCGACAGCGGCGACTGGTACATCAGCACGCAGCTTGACTCCTTGCTGCC
Source organism: Pseudomarimonas arenosa (assembly GCF_014841215.1). GTDB lineage: Bacteria > Pseudomonadota > Gammaproteobacteria > Xanthomonadales > Xanthomonadaceae > Pseudomarimonas > Pseudomarimonas arenosa. The sequence continues at coordinate 72,700 of NZ_JACYTR010000006.1, read as the reverse complement.
ACGGCCAACCCGACCCCGCAGCTGATGCAGCTGAGCCAGCCCTAGACGCTCTGCGTTCTCGATCAGCATCAGCGACGCATTGGGCACGTCAACCCCGACTTCAATCACCGTGGTGGCCACCAACAGATCAATCTCGCCGGCCTTGAACGCCGCCATGATCTCGCTGCGCGGCTGCGGCTTGAGTCGACCGTGGATCAGGCCGACGCGCAGTTCGGGCAAGGCCGCCTGCAACATCGCATGCGCACTCTCAGCTGCCTGCGCCTGCACTTCTTCGGACTCTTCGATCAAGGTACAGACCCAGTAGGCCTGGGTGCCGTGCTGACAGTTCTCCCGGATACGCTCGATCACCTCGTTGCGACGCTCGTTCGATACCACCACGGTACGAACCGGGGTGCGCCCCGGCGGCAACTGGTCAATCCTCGAAACATCAAGATCGGCATAGGCGGTCATCGCCAGGGTGCGCGGAATCGGCGTGGCTGTCATCACCAATTGATGCGGAACTTCGAACTTCGATGGCCCTTTCTCGCGCAAGGCCAGTCGTTGGTGCACGCCGAAGCGATGCTGCTCGTCGATCACGCACAACGCCAGCCGCTTGAACACCACGCTTGACTGCATGACCGCATGCGTACCCACCACCAGCTGCACATTGCCGTCCAGGATGCCCTGCAACACCCGGCCGCGCGCCTTGCCGGTGATCTTGCCTACCAGCCAGGCGACTTCGACACCCAGTTGATGCAGCCAATTGGACAGCGATCGAAAATGCTGCTCGGCCAACAGCTCGGTCGGCGCCACGATCGCCACCTGAGCGCCGGCCTCAATGGCCTGCAGCGCGGCCAACGCGGCCACTACCGTCTTGCCGCTGCCAACATCGCCCTGCAGCAATCGCAGCATCGGCCTGGCCTGCCGCAGATCCTGATCGATTTCGCCCAACACACGGCGCTGGGCAGCGGTAAGCTCAAATGGCAAGGCGCTGAGCAAGGCGGAACGCAGCTTGCCGCGCGACTTCAGCGCAATCGCGCCGATCGCCTGCAGCTCACTGCGCTGGCGCCGCAAACTCAGGTGATGCGCCAGCAACTCCTCAAAGATCAGCCGGCGTTGCGCCGGATGACGCCCGGCACCGAGTTCAGCCAGCGACACATGCGCCGGCGGCGTGTGCAAGGTGTTGAGACAGCGCTCGACGCTCCAGTCAGCCTCAACCCCCGCCAGCAGCAGAATCGGCCGCGGCAGGAGATCTTCGGTATGGACAGGCAAGTACTGCAGTGCCTGCTGAACCAGCCGCGCCATCGTCGCTACCCCTACTCCCTTGGCCGATGAATAGATCGGATCGAGAGTCTCATTCAACCCAGCCGACTCATCGTCGGCCAGGAAGCGATAACTGGGGTGGACGATCTCAAAACCGAACAGACCCGGTCGCGGATCTCCGAACACACGGATTCGCCGACCCACCCGAAACTGCTGCGCCTGCGAGCCATGAAAATGGAAGAATCGTAGCGCCAGACTGTCACCGGCGGCATCCTGAATGGCAACCTTGAGCTGCGGCCGGAAGCGAAAACCACGTTCCACCGCCGTCACCACGCCCTCAACCTGGGCCTGCTGACCGGCCAGCAGGTCACGGATCGCACTCAGCCGAGTGCGATCTTCATAGCGCAACGGCAAGTTAAACCAGAGATCGGCCACAGTCGCAATACCGGCCGCACGGAGACTCTCGCCAAGCTTGGCGCCGACCCCTTTCAGGGTTTCCACCGCGGCAAGAGCGCTGCCAGCACCGGCCAGGTCGGGCGCACCACGTTTTGCGCTTGCCATCCTGTTCAGCGCTGCTGGAAAGTCGCCATCGCCAGGGTCCCTCAGGCGAGCACCATCACCGCATCGACTTCCACTTGCGCGCCTTTCGGCAGGGCCGATACCTGCACCGTCGCTCGGGCCGGATACGGCGCCTGGAAGTACTCCGCCATGACCGCATTGACCTCGGCAAAATTGCCCAGGTCGGTCAGGAAGATGCCGATTCTCGCCACCGCGTCCAGGCTGCCGCCAGCCGCCTCGCACACCGCCCGCAGATTATCGAACACGCGCCGCGTCTGGGTGGAAATGTCGCCCTCGACCAGGGCGCCGCTGGCCGGATCGAGCGGAATCTGGCCGGACAGAAACACCATTGCGCCGGCCTTGACGGCTTGCGAATACGGGCCAATGGCGGCCGGCGCGGCCGAAGTGGAAATCGCGGTACGGCTCATTTCACTCTCCTGGTCAAAGCCGGAAGTGTAGCCGAACCCCGCCAGGGCTAAAGTCGCTGCACCCCGTGAGCCACCGCCAGACGGCGGACTCGCCGGATCACATCGGCCAGATGCTTGCGCGAGCGCACTTCGATGTTGAAGTGCATGATCGCCATGCGCAGATCGCGTTCCTGATATTCGACGTTGTCGATGTTCGATTGCGCCTCGGCAATGGCCGCTGCCACCTGCGCCAGCACGCCGGGTTTGTTCTCGACCTCGACCCGCAGGCCGGCGCGGTATTCGCCCTGCACGCTACGGTCCCAGCCGATCGACACCCAGCGTTCCGGCGACTTGCGGAACTCGGGCAGGTTGCTGCATTCCAGGCGATGCACCACGATGCCCTTGCCGGCGGTCAAGTAGCCCATGATCTGATCGCCCGGCACCGGGTGACAGCAGTTGGCAAAGCTCAACACACCGCGTTCCGCGCCAGTGATCAGAATCCGTTCAACATCGAGCGGAGCCTGTGGCTCGGGCGCCGAGTCGTCGCCCTGTGCTTGCGTCAAGGCCACGGCGACTTGCTGTGGCATGCGATTGCCCAGGGCGATATCTGCCAGCAGTTCCTCCAATCGACGGAACCGACATTCAACGAGGTATTGCTCAAGCCGCTGCGGCTCGACCCGATCAAGCGAAAACTGCAACGCTCCCAGCGCACGGTCGAGCATGCGATGGCCAAGCTCGACCGCATCCTCGTGTTGCAGATGCTTGAGGAAGTGTCGGATGGCGGTTCGCGCCTTGCTCGACACGACGAACTCGAGCCAGCTGGGGTGCGGCGTGGCCGAGGGTGCGGTGATGATTTCCACCGACTGCCCGCTGACCAGACGCGTCCGCAGCGGCACCAGCTTCTTGTCGACCCGGGCAGCCACCGCATGGTCACCGACATCGGTGTGCACCGCGTAGGCGAAATCCAGCGCGGTGGCATTGCGTGGCAGGGCGCGGATATCGCCCTTTGGTGTGAACAGGTAGACCTCATCGGGAAACAGATCGACCTTGACGTTCTCCAGGAACTCCATCGGAGATCCCGCCACCGCCTGGCTTTCCAGCAGATCGCGCAGCCAGTCCTGCGCACGTAGCTGGGCGCCGGTGCCGGTGCGCTCGCCGGACTTGTACATCCAGTGCGCAGCAATGCCGCGCTCGGCAATCAGATCCATATCCTCGGTGCGGATCTGCACCTCGATCGGCGAACCGAACGGCCCGAACAGCACCGTATGCAGGCTCTGATAGCCATTCGCCTTGGGAATCGCGATGAAATCGCGAAAACGGCCATCGAGCGGCTTGTACAGGCTGTGCACCGCACCCAGTGCGTGATAGCACTCCATTACCGACTTGACGATGACGCGAAAACCGAACACGTCCATCACCTGATCGAAGCTCTTATGCTCGCCCCGCATCTTCTGATAAACGCTGTAGGGCGACTTGACCCGCCCAACCAGGCGATGACTGATCTTCTCATTGGCCAGCTTTTGCGCCAGCGCCGCTTCGATGCTGGCCATCGATTCGCGACGCAGCACCGGCTGCGACTGGATACGGCGCCGGATCACCGCATGGCGCCGCGGATGCAGGGCGGCAAAGCCGAGATCCTGCAGCTCGGCCTTGATCCGGTTCATGCCCAGACGCTGGGCGATCGGCGCGTAGATTTCCAGGGTCTCGGCAGCGATGCGCCGGCGTGAGCCGGGACTCATCGAGTCGATCGTGCGCATGTTGTGCAAGCGATCGGCCAGCTTGATCAGAATGACCCGCAGATCGCGCGCCATCGCCAGCATCATCTTGCGGAAACTCTCCGCCGCCGCTTCGTAGCGATCGCGGAACTGCAGCTTGTCGAGCTTGGTCACCCCTTCGACCAGTTCGGCCACGGCCTCGCCGAACTCGGCACTCAAGGCCGCATGGCCGAGGCCAGTGTCCTCCAGCGTGTCATGCAGAATCGCCGCACACAGGGTCTCGCAGTCGAGCCGCAGTTCGGCCAGTAGAGATGACACCGCAAGCGGATGGGTGATGTAGGGCTCGCCGCTCTTGCGCGTCTGACCATCATGCGCCGCCGCCGAAACCAGATAGGCGCGGCGTACACGCGCTACCTGCTCGGCACTGAGATACTCAGACGCGACGCGCTCCAGCGCGGCCGCCACTTCGGGTACCGGGTCGAGCGTGGGCAGGGTCGATGGTCGAACGGACGTTTCAGGCATGCAGCGAGACTACGCAGGCTTGGCGCCGGCAGCAATGGGCCCGACCTGATCCTATCCGCAGTTCTGAAGGCCGGCGTGAATGGCGCAGTCCGGCGCGACGGGCCAAACAAACGCAACGGGCCAAACAAAAACGCACCGCGGCCGTTCGGCCCGGTGCGTTCGGTCAGCGGACGGGCGCCGGCGCGGCACCCAGGGTGAATCAGTCGTCGCCCTTGGACAGGTCGTCGTCGACTTCCGCTGCCGCCCATTCCAGGGCTTCACGCTCGGCACGCTCACGCTCGGCACGCTCGACTTCGTCGATCAGGGTCTGATCAACCCGACGCGCGGCGATTTCACGCAGGGCCAGCACGGTCGGCTTGTCTTCGCCTTCCTCGGTGTCGAGCATCGGCTGGGCCCCTTTGGCCAGCTGGCGGGCACGCTTCGATGCCATCACCACTAACTCGAAGCGGTTATCCACCACCTTCAGGCAATCTTCGACGGTAATTCTGGCCATTGAATCCTCATTCGGCCCCAAAGATCGGGGCTAACTAGCTATCGGAACTCGTCAGTATAGGGGGATCAGCCGGCGCTCAGCAAGCCGGCAATCAGATCCCGGTGGCGTTGCTGCTGCTGTTGCTGGCGCAGCCGCGAGGCGATGAAGATCGAACGCATCTCCACCACCGCCTGATCGAAGTCTTCGTTGACCAGCAGGTAGTCAAACTCGTGCAGGTGGCTCATCTCCTCGTGCGCCGCCGAAAAACGCTGCGCGATGACGTCCTCGCTGTCCTGGCCACGCTTGCGCATCCGCTCCTCCAGGGCCGGCCGCGACGGCGGCAGAATGAAGACTGAGATCGCCTCCGGAATCTTCGAGCGCACCTGGCGCGCGCCCTGCCAATCAATTTCCAGCAAGACATCCTTGCCGGCGGCCAGTTGCGGTTCCACCGACTGTCGCGCCGTGCCCTTGTAATCGCCGTGCACCAGGGCGTACTCGAAGAAGTCGCCGGCGCCGATCATGGCCTCGAATTCCTGTTTGCTGATGAAATGGTAGTGCTGCGCGTGGCGCTCTCCGGGGCGCGGACCACGCGAGGTAAACGAAATCGACAAGGCGATGCTGGGCTCCAATGCCAACACCGCATTGACCAGGGACGACTTGCCGGCGCCGCTGGGCGCTGAAACGATAAACAGATTGCCGCGCACTGCCGGCCTCCTCAATCAGGCTGCTGAAAAACGCCGCCCTGGCGTTGGTCAGCGCAAACGGTCGCGGCTCAGCCGCGCCACCTTTGCCGGAAGTCGCGCGCCCAACGCCCGACTTCCGTGCGCGCCCTCCATGGCGCGCCGAGCAGCACTGCTACTCGATGTTCTGCACCTGCTCGCGCAGCTGCTCGATCAACACTTTCAGTTCCACCGAAGCCTGGGTAGTACGACTGTCGACCGACTTCGAACCCAGCGTATTGGCTTCACGATTGAATTCCTGCATCAGAAAATCCAGCCGGCGGCCAATCGGCTCGCGCAGCTTGAGTACGCGACGCGCTTCTTCGACATGCACCTGCAGACGGTCCAACTCCTCGTCGACATCGATCTTCTGCACCTGCAACACCAACTCCTGCTCGATCCGGGCCGGGTCGACGGCGACCTTCAGCTCTTCAAGCTTGCCGCGCATGCGCAACTCCAATGCGTGACGGATCTCCGGCAGCCACTGGCGCAGCTGGCTTATCCATTGCTCAATGCCATCCAGACGCTCGCGCATCAGTTCGGCCAGCTTCTCACCCTCGCGCTCGCGGGCTTCAGCGAAGCTGGTCAGTGCGCGCTGCAGGACTTCGGCCACCGCCGCCTGCAAGGCCTCGGCATCGATGCCGCCGCGCTCCAGCACGCCCGGCAGCTTGAGCAGCTCGGCAAAGTCCACCTGCAGTCGGGCAAATCGCTGTTCACATTGCTTGGCCAAGTCGGCCAATCGATCGAGCGCGGTCCGATTGATGCTGAACTCACCGCCCTCGGCCGACTCGCGAAAGCGCAGCGTGCAATCGAGTTTGCCGCGCTGCACCTTGGCGGCGATCTGCTCGCGCAGCAACGGCTCCAGGGCACGACACTCCTCAGCCACGCGCAGGCTGAGGTCGAGGTAGCGGTGGTTCACCGCCCGTAGCTCAATCGACAGCCAGCCGAATGGCAGCTGCGCTTCGGCCATGCCATAGGCCGTCATGCTGCGAATCATGGCTGAACCGCCGGGGTGCTGGGTCGATAGCGCATCAGAATTCCTTGAAGCCAGTCCGCAGAGGGTGAGCGAATCGGGGACTCGGGAGCCGAATGGTAAACTTCGCGCCCCTAAATTGCCCGTGTTCTGCCATGACCGAGATTCAACGACCCAGCGGCCGTGCCGCCGACCAACTGCGTCCCCTCACCCTGCAGCGCGGCTACACCAAGCACGCTGAAGGCTCGGTGCTGATCGCCATCGGCGACACCCGGGTCCTTTGCACGGCCAGCGTGGAAGAGCGTGTGCCGGGCTTCCTGCGCGGCAAGGGCGAAGGCTGGATCACGGCCGAATACGGCATGCTGCCGCGCGCCACCCACACCCGCGGCGGTCGCGAAGCGGCACAGGGCAAGCAGGGCGGCCGCACGCTGGAAATTCAACGCCTGATCGGCCGCGCCCTGCGCGCCTGTGTTGACCGCCGCGCCCTGGGCGAACGCACCATCACCCTGGACTGCGACGTGCTGCAGGCCGATGGTGGCACCCGCTGCGCCGCGATCACTGGCGCATACGTCGCCCTGGTCGATGCCATCCGCAACCTGCAACAGGCAGGCGCCCTGAAGCAAAGCCCAGTGCATGGGCAGATCGCTGCCGTATCGGTCGGCGTGTACAACGGCGTGCCGGTGCTTGACCTCGATTATGTCGAAGACAGTAGCTGCGACACCGACATGAATGTGGTGATGAACGACGGCGGTGGATTCATCGAGCTGCAGGGCACGGCCGAAGGTCATGCCTTCCGCCGCGATGATCTGAACAGCCTGCTTGATCTGGCCCAGATCGGCGCCAGCGCGTTGTTCCAGGCGCAACTGGCGGCGCTGGAGTCGTGATCCGACTGCCGGAAAAACTGCTGATCGCGACCGGCAATGCCGGCAAGTTGGCCGAGTTTCAGCGCCTGTTCGCACCGCTCGGTGTCGGCGTGGTCGGCCAGGGCGAGCTGGGCATTGGCGAAATCGCCGAGACCGGCCTCAGCTTCGTCGAGAACGCCCTGATCAAGGCGCGACACGCCTGTCAGCTCAGCGGGCTACCCAGTCTGGCCGATGACTCCGGGCTTTGTGTCGATGCCCTGCACGGCGCACCGGGCCTGCGCTCGGCGCGCTTCGCCGGCGATGGCGCCAGCAGCCAGGACAACATCGACCTGTTGCTGGCTCGGCTGGCTGACCGCCCCGACCCGGAGCGCAGCGCACACTTCGTCTGCGTGCTGGTTTATCTGCGCCATCCAGAGGATCCCGATCCGCTGATTGCCAGCGGCCGCTGGTACGGTCGCATCATGCAGAGTCGAGCCGGCGCTGGCGGCTTTGGCTACGACCCGGTGTTCCTACCCGACGGGCTTTCGCAATCCGCGGCCGAACTACCCGCAGCGGAAAAAGCCCGTCTAAGCCATCGCGGGCAGGCAATCGGGCAATTGAGCCGCCTGATCGGCGTCTAGACCAAGGGCGCGCAGCGTTCGCCTGCGTATCATGATCGATCAAGTCATGAGACAGGCGAGACGATGCGTCTTCGATACCTACTCGCCGCGCTGACGCTGGCTGGCGGCCAAGCCTGCCCGGCCGCCGATCTGCTGCAGGCCGAGATCGGCGAGCAGGTGGAACTGGCGCCATTCGCCTATGGCGAGCAAAAGCGCTTCGTTTCGCCGATGGTGCTGAAGCGCATCGACGTCTACGCGCCGCATGCGCGGGTCTTGGTCGCCAACCAGAGTGGCCTGCGCGAAGTTGAACGCAGCAATCTGCGCTTTTTCATCAGCGATAACGGCAGCGCCAGTCGTCTACTGCTGACGCTGGCAGCAGACGATCAGCTGATAAGCGGCACGGTGTTCGAACCCGGGGGCATCTACCAATTTCGCGCACGACTCGAGCACGGCCAGTCGCTGCGTCTGCTTGATAGCCAACGCCTGTCGATGGATGACACCGCCAGCCAGTGCGCTCAAGGCACGCTGCGGCAACCGCTGCTGCGCCCTGATCAAGGCCTGAGTCCACAGGCGTTGCGGCCGGTCACCGACAAGGGCGCCGGCCTGCAAAGACTGGCCATTGCCATCGACACCGACAATGAATTGCTGCAACGAAGATTTGGCAACAACAGCGGCACCGCCATCAACTATCTGGCCAATCTGTTCGCCGGCCTGAATCTGTTCTACGAGCGCGATCTCGGCCTGCGCGTGGTGCAGGGCAGCGTGATCCTGCGACCGAGCACCATCGCCGATCCTTACCCCAGCACTGGATCGGATAGCACGCGCGATCAGCTGAATGAGCTCGCCGAGCACTGGCGGCTCAACCATGCGGCGATCGAACGCACGCTGACCCTGCAACTCTCCGGCAAGGCGCTCAATGGCTGCCAATCGAATGGAATCGCCTATGTTCTGAACGATCTGAATGGGGTGCTGCCAGCACAACCCGGGCTTCCCGACGGCTTCGATGATCGCAACTACTGTGCCGCCAAAGGCTTTCGCATCACCGACGAGAACGCGACCTTCGGCCACTACGGCTTGGTGCGCGTGTTCAACGGGCTGGCGCCCTGCACTCAGTTCAGCGGTTCCATTGCGGCCCAGGACGTAACCTTGGTCGGCCATGAACTGGGCCATCTGCTGGGCGTACGGCATAGCCACTGCACTCACGCTTCTGGTAACAGCCCGAAGATCAATGTCAGTGTCGGCACCATCGATCGCTGCTACAACGCCGAACCTGAGTGTTATGCAGGCCCGGTCAGTTGCCCGATCGACAACTCCGAGTTCGGCCAGGGCTCACTGATGAGCTACTGCAATTTTCCACCGCCGAACGGTGCCCAATGCCTGCCGAACAGCGGCCAGGTGTTGCAGGAGTTTCACCCGGCGCAGCAAAGCTTCCTGCTGCAGCGGATTGCCGATAATGTCGGCAGCGGCTGCATCATTGCCGACGATGCCGCAGTCGGTCCGACGCTTTCGCCATTGATGCCGACGGCCGATAGCAGCACGGCGCTGGCTGGAGGCAGCGTCGGCGCAGTCAGCGAGGGACAGATCCAGTTCAGTCGGTCAGGCGGCACTGGCGCAGGCAGCACTAGCCTGGTCTGCAGTGCTGCGGGCGCCAGCCTCAGCCTCGTCTCCGGATCGACGCAAACGATCAGCGTGGGCGGACCCGTCGATCCCGTAGCGCTGCAGTTTGTGCTCAGCGACAGCGAGCAAGCGGGCAGCGTGGTGTGCACGGCGACGCCCAGCAATGGCAGCGTCAGCAGTTTTCAGTTTCATTTCAGCGTGCCGGCTGGGGTGATCCAGGCGCCCTGTCCGGCCGACACCCTGTTTCGTACCGGCTTCGAGAGCGACGAAATCCCTTGCGATTGAAGCTCGCGACCGTTCGGTGAATTCAACCCTCCGTGCGTCCCGATTTGTGCGGCCGTTCCGCACTGGCTCGTGACTGCTGCCGCTATGCTGGCATCCAGGGTCGCTGAGCTCGCGTATCGATACTCAGCGACGGGAATTTGATTGGAGGCAGCATGCGACATCTGATCCTAGCGCTGGCATCGTTCGCCGCCAGCGGCGCTGCGCAGGCGATCGCCCTGGAGCAGGTCGCCGTGGGCGAGACGATCAGTGTCCCCGCATTTCGCTATGCAGCAGACAAGGCTTTCAGCCAGGACCTGCACCTCAAGCGCATTGAGGTCTATGCTCCCGATGCGCGCATCCTCGCCCCGCTGCCCGATGGCGGATTTCGCGAGTTGCCGCGCAGCGACCGGCTGTACTTCGTTGCCGACCGGGACAAGACCGCCAGTCGTCTGTTTCTTTCAGTGTCGGCCGACGGCGCCGATGTGCGCGGCAGCCTGTTCGATGTTGGCGAGAGTTTCGACTTCGCCGGCACTGTGATCGAAGGGCGCTTCGAGATGAGTAGCTTCGCCAAGACTGCGCCCAGCGAGCACGAATTCGCCTGTGGCAATCGTGCCCACGAGCATGCCGTGACCGACGCGTTGCTCGACCCCTTGGCCGATTCACGGCTTGCCCAGCTCAATACTGGCCTGGCCAAGGGCGCGACCCATCAGGCAGTGCTGGCAATTGATACCGACAACGAGCTCTTGCAGCTACGCTTTTCAGACAATCTCAGCGCAGCCACGAGCTATCTGGCCGACCTAGTCACCGGCATCAATGTGGCGTATGCGCGCGATCTCGGTTTCAACTTGGTGCAAGGCACCACGCTGCTGCGGGCGCAGACGGTAAGCGGTGCCGACCCCTACTCCGCAACCGCCACCGGCAACCAGCTTGGCGAGGTGGGTGCGCTGTGGTCGGCGCAACCTCTGACCAACGAGAGTCGGGCCTTCGTGGCCTTCCTGTCAGGCAAGCACCCGAGCACGAACGGCGGCTCCGGTATCGCCTGGGTGCTTAGCAGCGGAGCGGCTTCCAACTATTGCACCGCGAAAAACCTCAGCGGCAGCGGCGGGCAGGTAGCGGGCCACTACAGCGCCACCCAGATCATTCGCGGCACCGGATTTGCGGCGTCGGTCAATGTGAATCTGGTGGGCCACGAAATCGGTCACAACCTGGGTGCCCACCACACCCACTGTTCCAACAACGTCACTGGCGCGGGCACCACGCCGAACAACACGATCGACCGATGTTTCAGTGGCGAGGGTGGCTGCTACTCGGGGACCAGGGCCTGCCCCACCGACAATTCGGTGTCCGGCCGTGGCTCGATCATGAGCTATTGCAACTTCTCGGGGAGCAACGGCTCGGGCGGCAGCTGTGGCTCGACTCTCAACGAGTTCCACCCCGCGCACCAGACCCTGCTCTCTCCGCGGATAGCGTCGAACGTCAGCATCGGCTGCTTCACCGCGCTCAGCAGCAATGTCGGTCCGACGCTCAGCGCCAACTCGCCGGGCAATGGCAGCAATACCACGATGGCCGGCGGGTTGGTGGGCGCGAATGTCACCACCAATATCACCTTCAACCGCAGCGGCGGTTCGGGCGGTGGCACCACCAGCCTGAGCTGCAATGCCAGCGGTGGCAATCTGATCATCACCTCTGGAACACCGCAGAGCATACCGGTCAACGGCACCGTCGCTCCGGTGGTGGCTCGCTTTACCCTCACCAATTCCATGCAAAGCGGCAGCGTCAGCTGCACAGCGACGCCACAGGGCGGCACGCAGGCGAACTTCAATTACAGCTTCACCGCGCCGGCGGGCAGCACGCCGACCGCCTGCCCCAGCGACACCTTCTTCCGCAGCGGGTTCGAAACCGGCGAGGACAACTGCGACTAACGCCAGCACTGGCGATACGCCGAAGCCGTACCGCACCCTGAGCCCTGTCGAGGCTCAGGGCGAACACACTCAATCGCCGCGCTGGGCGCGTATCAGTGGTTCGCGCTCGGTGCGAATCTGCGCTTCCACCGCCGCCAGCGCCGTCATGTTGACCACCCGGCGCACCGTGGCAGCTGGCGTCAGCACATGGCCCGGCTTGGACAAGCCCATCAGTATCGGCCCCAGCCCGACACCTTCGGTGAGGGCGCGCGACATGTTGTAGGCGATATTGGCCGAGTCCAGATTGGGCATCACGAACAGGTTCGCGGTGCCCTTCAGAATCGAATCCGGGAACAGCCGCAGTCTGACTTCTTCGTTAAGTGCGGCATCGGCCTGCATCTCGCCCTCCACCTCCAGGCTCGGATCGCGTTCGCGAATCAGCTGCAGGGCGGCGCGCATCTTGATCGCACTGGGCGTGTCATGGCTGCCGAAATTGGAGAACGACACCAGGGCAACGCGCGGCGTGATGCCGAACAGGCGCAAGCGCAAGGCCGCCTGCAAGGTGGCTTCGGCGATCTGCTCGGCATCGGGGTCGCTCTGCACATGGGTATCGACAAAGAAGAACACCCCACGATCATTGAGCACTGCAGACAAGGCCGAAGTGGAGCGAACGCCGGGCTGCCGACCCAGCACATGGACCAGATAGGCCAGCTTCTTGTGATATCGACCGACCACGCCGCAGAGCATGGCATCGGCTTCACCGCGGCGCACCATCAGGGCAGCGATCACCGTGGAGCGGGTTCGCACGACCGCCTTGGCGGCCGCCGGCGTCACGCCTTTGCGCGACATCAGCTCGTGATACAACTGCCAGTACTCGTTGAAGCGCGGGTCATCATCGATATTGGTCAGCTCGAAGTGTTCGCCTTGTTTGAGGCGCAGGCCGAGGCGCTTGATCCGCGATTCGATCACCGCCGGACGTCCGATCAGGATCGGAAAGGCCAGACCCTCGTCGACCACGGTCTGAACCGCGCGCAGCACGGTCTCTTCTTCGCCCTCGGCGTACACCACACGCTGCTTGTTGCTGCGGGCGCGCTCGAACACCGGCTTCATCAGCAGGCCCGAGCGGAACACGAACTGGCTCAGCTTGTCCTCGTAGGCATGCATATCCTCGATCGGCCGCGTCGCCACACCCGAATCCATCGCCGCCTTCGCCACCGCCGGTGCCAGGGACACCAGCAATCGCGGATCAAACGGCCGTGGAATCAGATAGTCGGGACCAAAACTCGGCACGTCGCCGCCGTAGGCGCTGCCAAGATCAGACGCCTCCTTGCGCGCCAATTCGGCAATCGCATGCACGCAGGCCAACTTCATCTCTTCATTGATGGTGGTTGCACCGACGTCCAATGCACCGCGGAAGATATAGGGAAAGCACAGCGCGTTATTGACCTGGTTCGGATAGTCCGATCGCCCAGTGCCAATGATGCAGTCCGGCCGTACTTCCTTGGCCAGCTCGGGGCGAATCTCCGGTTCGGGGTTGGCCAGTGCCATGATGATCGGCCGCTCGGACATGGTGGCTACCATCTCTGGTTTCAGCACACCGGCCGCCGACAGACCCAGGAAGATATCTGCGCCACGCACCGCCTCGGCCAAGGTGCGCGCTTCGGTGGCACGGGCATAGCGTGCCTTGTCCGGATCCATGTCTTCGACTCGACCCTCGAACACCACACCCTTGCGATCCACCACCAGGATGTGTTCCTTGCGCATGCCAAGTGCAACCAGCATGTTAAGACAGGCAATACCGGCGGCGCCGGCGCCGGAACAGGCCAGCTTGACCTGATCGATCTGCTTGCCGGCAATTTCCAAGGCATTGAGAATCGCCGAGCCAACGATGATGGCGGTGCCATGCTGATCGTCGTGAAAGACCGGAATCTTCATCCTCTCGCGCAGCTTGCGTTCGACCTGGAAGCACTCCGGCGCCTTGATGTCTTCGAGATTGATACCGCCGAAAGTCGGCTCCAGACTGGCAATGATGTCGACCAGTTTGTCCGGGTCGTTTTCATCGATCTCGATGTCAAACACATCAATACCGGCAAACTTCTGGAACAGTACGCCCTTGCCTTCCATCACCGGCTTGGAGGCCAGCGGACCGATATTGCCCAAGCCGAGTACCGCGGTGCCGTTGGAAACCACGGCCACCAGATTTCCGCGTGCCGTGACCGTGGAGGCCTCGTTGGGATCCTCGACGATTGCATCGCAGGCCGCCGCCACGCCCGGCGAATACGCCAGGGACAGATCGCGCTGCGTCACCATTGCCTTGGTCGGCACCACCTTGATCTTGCCCGGCGGATACTGGCGGTGATACTCGAGAGCGGCTTGTTTGAGGTCTTTTGGCGCTTTATCGGTCATGGTGGGCAGCTGGCTGAGAACCGGCCACGATGGTAGCGCGGCGGGCGGGCAAAGTCCGCCCCGGGCTGAGATCGATGATGACCGGCGTTTATGCCAAGATCAGCCGTTCTGGTTGGCGCGACTCGCCAGCCCACTGAGCAGTCCGTTCAGACGGCTGCGTTGTACCGGCTTGGCCAGCAGGCCTTCGATGCCATCGCTGACCAGGGCCTGCTCCAGCCCTTCCTGCAGTCGCGCAGTCACAGCCCACAAGGGAAAGCGCAGGCCTTGCGCCGACAGCAGGCGCGCCAGCTGCCGGCCGTCCATGCCAGGCAGATCAAGATCCAGCAGGGCCAGCTGATACTCGTTGACCACGGCCTGACTCAAGGCCTGCAGTGGCGAACTGGCATGATCAACCTGACAGCCTTCCAGCTCCAGCAAGCCGATGATGGCGGCCGCGGCCTCGGGATCATCTTCGACCAGCAGTACGCGCAAACCAGCCGCACAACCACGCGAGGCGTCCTCCCGCGTGGCCGGCGCCGGCGCCTGAGCGAGACGCAGCGGCAGGCGCAAACACACCTCGGTGCCAACGCCGGGCTCGCTGTTGAGGCTCAGCTCACCGCCCATCATCTGCGCCAGTTCGCGGCTGATGCTCAATCCAAGCCCGCTGCTGCCCGGGCGCTGGGCGCTGTCATCTTCCGCCACCTGGCTGAAGCGTGTGAACAGGCGCGCCTGCTGCTCGAGGCTGAGCCCAGCACCGGTGTCGATCACCCGCCAGCACAGCTGCTCGGCTTCGCGACTGAGGCGCACCGTGACCGAGCCGGTCTCGGTGAACTTGATCGCATTGCCGAGCAGGTTGAGCAGGATCTGCTGTACCCGGTCGGCATCGCCGGCGACGAAGGCCGGCACGTCCGGGCCGATGTCGATCGGCAGGCTGAGCTTCTTGCGCAGGGCCAAGGGACGCATCACTCCGACTGACTGCACGATCACTTGATGCGGGCAGAACGGCGCATCGCGTAGCTCCAAACTGCCTGCCTCGATTCGGGCCAAGTCCAGGGTTTCATTGAGCTGACGCAGCAGCAGATCGCCGGCGCGGCGCAGGTTTTCAATCTGTTCGCGCTGCCGCTCATCCAGTTCGCTTTCGGCCAGCAATTCGGCCATGCCCATCACCCCGGTCATCGGCGTGCGCAACTCGTGCGCCAGGGTCTGCACAAAGCGCGTTTTCTGCTCGTTGGCCTGCAAGGCCCAGCGGCGCTGCGATTCGCGCAAGGCTTCGGCGGCTTTCTGCTGAGCACGACGTTTCACCGCCCATACCAGGGCGGCGAGCAGCAGCACGATCAAGCCCAGCTGGGCAGCCCGCGCCCAGCCGCGCGCCCACCATGGCGGCGCGACAAGGATCTGGCCTGCGGCGGCTGGCTGCCAATCGGACCAGGGCCCGGCGATTTCCAGCTCCCACCGATGCAGGCCTGGCGGCAGGCTGCTGATGCTGCGTTCACCCTGGTGCCCGATTGCCAACCAGTGCGGATCGAACGGCAGGATGCGATGGCGAAAGCGCCAGCTTTCCGGATTGGCGAAGCTGGCCGCGCGCGCACTGAACCTCAGTTCGCGATCGTCGTGCTGCAGCTCGAGGTCGGCGGCGTCAGCGCTTAGCTGGCGGCCCTGACGCTGCCAGCGCAGCGGCTGCACCCGCACCGGCGGCAGCCCCTCTGGCCGCTCGAATTCCTGCGGGTCGACCAGCAACACCCCCGATTGACTGACCACGGCAAACTGCCCGCGATCATCGCTGGCGATCGAACCAGGCCGAAACACCTGATCGGGCAAACCGTCGATCAATGTGTAGTGCTGATAACGCTCACGCAACGGATCGAAATGTAGCAGGCCGCGCGCACTGCTCACCCAAACATGCTGTTCGGGATCGAGCCACAGGTCGCCGGCCTCGACGCTACCGGGCAGCGGGTAGTTGCCAACCAGCTGCCAACCCGTTTGCTCGCGTTGATAGCGCTGCAGGCCGGTCTTGCGAGCCAGCCAGAGTCGCTCGCCGCCATCCAGGGCAATCGCATCCACCGGCTCGCTACCCAGCTCAGGCACCGCGGAGATTTGCGCTTGATTCGGATCCAGGATGGCAATGCCGCTGCCGACCAGCCATAGTCGCCCATCGGCAGCGCGACGCAGCTGCCGCGGATTGGCAAAAACGCTGCTGTTCGACCAGTGCCAGCGTTGGCGTACTTCGGCGTCGGCATCCAGTCGCTGCAATTCCTGGCCGGTCAGCAGCCACAGGTCGCCGCCGGGATCGGCCAGCAGGTCGATGATCGGGTTGCTGCGCGGAGCCGGCCTCGACAACACCAAGGGTTGCGCTGTGGCGCTCAAGGCGTGGCGTTCCAGCCCGGCGGAATGCGCCAGCCACAGATGCTCGCCGGCGAGTTCCAGCCCAACCACACTCAGACTGCGAACCTCGCGATCGGGCGCCGTGATCCGGCTGACTTCGCCATCTTCGAGGTCGATGCGTTCCAGCACGCCGTCGGCACCGGCGCTGTATAGCGCCCCGCCGGCGGTCAGCGCGACGGCATGCACGCGACTGGCCGCAAGATCGCGACCACCATCGAGCCATGATCGAATCCGCCGCCAATGCGGCGGCAAGCGAAACACCCCGACGCCGTCGGTGGCGATCCACAACCCGCCCTCACGATCGCGATGCAGATCGACAATTCGCTGCTTGCCGATCTCACTGCCGCTTTGCGGCCCCCAGTGCAATCGCTCATCCGGCGCGTCGCGAATCAAGCCCTGCGGGGTGCCCACCCACAGGGCATCATCGCCTTCGAGCAGCACTGCCGAAACGCCACCCGGCGGCAATTGGGACAGCCGCTCGAAGCTGAGGCCCTGCCGCGCCAGATACACGCCATTGCGCGTTGCCGCCAGCATCCCGCGTTCGGTCTCGGCGATTCGGAACACCATCACCGGCTCGCTGGCCCCGTCGAAACTGGCGGTTTCGAAGCGTTGGCCATCAAAGCGCTGCACGCCTCGCTCACTGGCCACCCACAGCCGGCCGGAGCGATCAAAGGTCAACCACAGGGTGATGTCGGACAGCAATCCGCGCTCGCCGGCGCGAAAGCTCGCCACCGTCTGCATCGCTTCATCCAGCACCAGCAGACCGCTCTGATAGCCACCCACCCAAACCCGCTGTTCAGGATCCTCGGCCAGTGCCCAGGCATCCATAGTGCGCGCCTGCGGGTTGCTTTCCGGCGGCCGGACGAAGCGGCCGCCGCCCAGATGACGCACCAGTCCCAGCCCTTCCAGTCCGACCCAGAGGCGGTCCTGGCGGTCGATCATCAACACTTGGGTGACGTTGCCGGGCAGGCTGTCCGGCAGATCGTGCTGGTAGCGATGCACCTGCAGCTCGTAGCCATCGAAGCTGGCCACGCCATCCAGGGTGGCGATCCACAGTCGACCCTGGCTATCCTCGGCCAGATCCAGCACCCGTCCCGAAGGCAGCCCTTCGGCCGCGCCCAGACGGCGCAGCACCGGGCTTTCCGCCCGTGCACCGGTCGCGCCGGCCAGCACCCCAATCAGGACAAGCAGGCACAGCAGAACGCAGCGTTGCAGGGCCAGGGTCGGCATCGGTGATCGCTCTCCGCCATAATCAGCTGCGAAGCGTTGAGCTTTTTGCCGACGGAGGCAAGTCTTGATGGCGCAGATCTTGACGGCGCAGATTCTCAATCGGGCCAGCCTGGTGGCAGCACTGGCGGTCGGGCTCTACAGCCCGATCGCGCTGGCCCGCGGCCACGATTATCAAATCGATCCGGTCCACAGCCGAATCGTGGTGCGGGCCGAGCACCTGGGCTTTTCACATGCTCAGGGAACGGTATCGAACCCCAACGGCTGGCTATTCTTCGACCCCAGGGACTTCAGCACCGCACGCGCCGAGGTCGACATCGATCTTCGGCGTTTCGATTTTGGCGATGCAAAGTGGAATGAGAAACTGGCCAGTCGGACCTGGCTGCAGCTCGAAAGCTCGCCCACCGCCCGCTTCGTCTCCGAGCACATCGAACCGATCGACGAACACCGATTCAAGGCACATGGCGTACTGAGCTTCCGTGGCACATCGCAACCGCTGACCCTGAACGTACGGTTCAATCGGCTGGCACGCCATCCGCTGACCCTGAAGCGCACCGCCGGCTTTTCAGCGACGGCCAGCTTCAGCCGAGCGGCTTTCGGGATGGACGCCTGGAAATCGATGGTGGGCGATCAGATCGACCTGCAGATCGAAGTTGAAGCGCAGCGCAAGCGACGCCCTGAAAGCACGGAGACGGCCGGATGAGCACCAGCAAGCAACTGCGCAGCACGGATCAGGGCTGGAGTGCGATCAGTCAGACCCTGCACTGGCTGATTGCCGTACTGGTGATTGGTCTAGGCATCGTCGGCCTGATCATGACCGAGCTGCCGACCTCGCCCACCAAGATCAAGATCTATGCACTGCACAAATCGGTCGGCATCACCGTACTCGCCCTGATGGTGCTGCGTCTGATCTGGCGCCTGTTCGACCGCCGGCCGGCCTACCCATCCGGCATGCCCGTATGGCAAACATCCCTGGCCACCCTAACCCATGGGTTGCTCTACCTGCTGCTGTTCGTGATGCCGCTTTCCGGCTGGTTGTACAATTCAGCCAGCAATTTCGCTCTGCGCTATTTTGGCTGGTTCAGCCTGCCTGCGCTCAGCGCCCCCGATCCGCAACTGAAGGCCTTGGCGCTTGAGGTGCATCAGTGGGGTTTTTACCTTCTGGCCAGCCTGCTGCTGGTGCACGTTGCAGCCGCGCTGAAGCACCATTGGATGGAGCGCGACGACACACTGAACCGCATGTTGCCGTGGCGCACTTCGAAGGAGAGACCAAGGCCGTGAGTATTCGCTTGATCAACCGTGGCCGACTGCTTGCTGCATTGGCCTTGTCGATGGCAGGGCCGGTATTGGCCGCCGACTGGATCCAGACCGACAACGGTTCTGAGTTGAGGTTTGAGGCGATGGCGCAAGGCGAACGCTTTGAGGGCCAGTTCAACAGCTTTCATACTCGCTTCGAGTTCGATCCGGCGTCGCCAGAAAAGGCGAAACTTGAGGTGAAGATCGATCTCGGCTCGGTGGACACCGCCAACGCCGAGCGCGATGAGCTATTGGTCAGCCAGGATTTCTTCGCCGTTGAGCAGGAAAATCAGGCCCGCTTCGAAGCCGAGCAGATCCATGCAAGCGCCGAAGGCTACACCGCGGGCGGCACGCTGACGCTGAAGTCGACTGCCAAACCGGTGGCGTTCAAATTCACCTTCCTGGTCAGCGCCGACGGACAAAGCGCCGTGCTCGAAGGCCAGACAACCCTCGATCGTCTCGACTTTGGCATTGGTGGTGGCGACTGGGCCGACGAAGAGATGATCGGCCGCGAAGTGCAGGTGCGCACCCGCGTCCAACTGCGGCGACCGTGATCGGCCCGCAGGCCGAACCGGCACTCGTCTGCCAACCGCATCAAGCCGCCAAGTTCCAAACCATGCACTCAGATGCCGAGTGCGTGCCGCACCTGCTGCGCATTGAACGGCCAGTCAATCTCTGATGTCAGGCCATCCCTGATCAAGGCCAGCACCGGCACCCGCAGGCCGTAGCGCTGTTCGAGTGCGCTGTCCCCGTCAATGAACACGCTGTCGAAATCCGCCACACCGGCCGCGGCCAGCACCTCCCAGGCCAAGTCGCACAGATGACATTCGTCGCGCTGATACAAGGTCAAATGCATTCAAGATCGGCTGGTAACGGTTGCATCGAGGCCATTGTCGATGAATCCGAGGCGCACCGCACGCCGGCGTAGGGATTGATTGCGCAGGGCGATGGGTGAGAATGCTGGGTTATTCCCCAGACTTTGGAACCCAGCTCATGGCGGTCAGCGTGTTCGACCTGTTCAAGATTGGTATCGGCCCCTCCTCTTCGCATACCGTGGGTCCGATGCGCGCTGCGGCGAGATTCGTCCAGCGCTGGCTGATCGATCAGCATCAGGTGCAGCGCTGCGCCCGGGTGCGCTGTGAGCTGTTTGGCTCACTGGCCCTGACCGGGCGCGGACACGGCACCGACAAAGCTGTGCTACTGGGCCTGGAAGGCGAACAGCCGGACACCATCGATCCCGATGGTATCGAGCAGACCCTGACCCGGATCCGCACAGACAAGCGCATTCGTCTGGGCGGCGAGCACGAGATCCGTTTCGACGAAAAGCGCGACTTGGTGTTCAACAAGCGGCAGAAGCTGCCGTTCCACTCCAACGGCATGCGCTTCTTCGCCTTCGATGAAGAAGGCGAGCAGTTGGCCAGCCGCGACTACTACTCGGTCGGCGGTGGCTTCGTGGTCAATCACGACGAAGCTGCCGAAGACCGCATCGTCGCCGACACCACTGATGTTAAGTATCCATTCCACTCCGGCGACAGCCTGCTGCAGCACTGCCGCGACGCCAATATCAGCATCGCCCAGCTGATGCGGGCGAATGAGCACAGCTGGCGCAATGACGAGCAGATCAATGAAGGCCTGGCGCAGATCTGGGAGGTAATGCAGGCCTGCGTGACGCGCGGCATTCGCAGTGAAGGCAGCCTGCCGGGCGGCCTGCACGTGGCGCGGCGCGCGCCGGCATTGGCGGCCGAACTTTCAAAGCGCCCGGAAGCCGCGATGAAGGACCCACTGACCGTGCTCGATTGGGTCAATCTGTATGCGCTGGCGGTGAACGAAGAGAACGCCGCCGGTGGCCGGGTGGTCACGGCGCCGACCAATGGCGCAGCCGGCATTATTCCGTCGGTGCTGCATTACTACGACCGGTTCTGCCCCAATGCCACCCTTAACGGTGTGTTTGACTTTCTACTCACGGCTGGCGCGATCGGCATTCTATACAAGGAGAACGCCTCGATTTCCGGCGCCGAAGTCGGCTGTCAGGGTGAAGTTGGTGTGGCCTGCTCGATGGCCGCCGCCGGCCTCACCGCAGCGCTCGGCGGCAGTCCGAGTCAGATCGAGAACGCGGCCGAAATCGGCATGGAGCACAACCTCGGCCTGACCTGCGACCCGATCGGTGGCCTGGTGCAGATTCCCTGCATTGAGCGCAATGCCATGGGCGCGGTCAAGGCGATCAATGCTTCACGCATGGCCATGCGCGGTGACGGCAAGCACAAGGTTTCGCTCGACAAGGTGATCAAGACCATGCGCGACACCGGTCGCGACATGCAGGAAAAATACAAGGAGACCTCACGCGGCGGCCTGGCTGTCAATGTAATCGAGTGCTAACAGCGCTCGAACGCGCGGGCCAGCTCAACGAGCTGATCATGCAGATGAACGAACACGCCCGGCTCGCCCTGGTTGAGCAAGGCGAGTAATGCTGCCGCGACCTGCGCGGCGGAAATCGAGCGGTAACGGCGCAGGCCGCCGAGCAGAGCATGATCAAACAGGGGCGCCAGCCACTGGCCCAAGGCTTCGGCCGGTCGTGCCGGCCCGTTGCGACGACCAATCAGCAGCCCTGGCCTTAACAGATCAATACGGTTGAAGCCAAGCTCACTCAAGGCCTGCTCCAGCTCGCCCTTGGTGCGCAGGTAAAGATTAGCGGCGCCGACGTCCGCACCGATCGAAGACACCAACAACGCATGCGTTGCGCCCAGGGCACGCGCCCGCTTTGCCCAGGCCAGCACCAGATCGCGATCGATGGCGACAAAGGCTTCGGCCGAACCGGCCTGGCGACGGGTTGTGCCAAAGCAGCTGACAAACCAGCGCAGTTCGACAGGCTGCGACGCATCGCGAAGGGCGCTTGCCGCTTGATCGGGGTCAATCGGCAAGCGATGGCAGGGCGGTGATGGAGCAGCAATGGCGCGACGTAGCGGCAACCATAGGTCGCTGACGCCGCGCGAATTGGCCAACAGCGCTTGCAGGAAATGCGTACCCACCAATCCGCTGCCACCGAGCAGCATCAGGCCGCTGTGTTCAGCACTGCGTTCAGCACCGCCGCCCGCCGCGCTCACTCAAGCCCCGCCAGGCGGCGCTGCTCGACACGACGCCGGTCCAGACCTTGCTGCATCGCGGCCAGTCGTGCATCTCCGCGCAACGACGTGAGACGGGGGTCGAAACGGAACATCTGCGCATCGGCCAGTCCGAGTTCGATGACTGCGCTCAGCTCGGCCAGTGCCTGCTCGGATTGCCCGCCGAGCGCGAACATCACCGCCCGTAAGTAGCGTCCGTCGACACTGGCATCGGCCGCATGCGGCAACTGCGCCTGCTCGCGCCAGAACTGCCTTTGTTGTTCAGTCAAGCCACCACGCGCCTGCAGAATGCCGTCGCGCAGCGAGCGCACACCAAGCTCGTCAGCCGAGCGATCCTCCTGATCCAGGATGGCAGCAGCCATTGCCAGGCCTGCGTCCGGATCATCAAAGTGTGCAGCCCACAAGGAAATCGACACCGGCCCCGGATGCAGCTTGAGCTCGTCCGGCGACATGCCCTGCATCCACGCCTTCAACGCCGGCACCCAAGTGGGTTGTTCAGAATACAGGGCCCGCAGCTGGCGTAACAACAACACGACGTCGCCGCTGGGCTCCAGTTCGCGGAGCACTTCATCCACACGATCAAACGCACCCAGCTGCAACAGGCAATGCACCAACTCCTCGCCACTGGTGGGGGAATGGTGGTCCAGCTGATAGGCACGGCGCGCGCCTGCAAGGGCCTGGGCCAACTCCCCGCGCTGCCGCTGCAGCTGGGCCAGGGTGCGCAGGATTGATGGCTCATCCGGGGTCACTGCCAGCAGACGCTGCAACTGCTGCTCAGCCTGATCGAAGCGGCCGAGTCGCTGCAGCGCCTGGGCCAGATTGATATTGATCACCGGCTCCAAGGGATTCAGCTGCAAGGCCTGCTGCAGCACCTCAGCCTGGCGTTCCAGCTGACCACGCCGACCCAGCACCGAGGCCAGCCACATCGGTGCCATCTCGTAGCGGGGGTCGAGCCGCACCGCCTCGCGCAGACTACGCTCGGCTGGCTCCAGCTGGCCCGCGCTCATCCTCAGCAAGCCAAGCGACGCCCAGGCCTCACCCAGACCGGGTGCCAAGGTCACCGCCCGCACGGCCGCCGGCTCGGCCAGCTGAATGGCCTCGCGAATCGACCGATTGCTGTAGTCGGCCTGCAGCAGAAAGGTATCCGCAAGGCCTGCCCAGGCGCGGGCGAAATTAGCATCCAGCTTCACCGCTTCGGAAAACAACCGCTCAGCCTTGGCCAGGCTCTGCGGCGTACGCAGGCGCCAGGCCTGCCGACCGGCAAGAAAGGCCTGATGGGCCTCGGCCGATTCAGTACCTCCGTGGCCAGCACTGGCGACGCTCTGCTCGCCGAGTTGCAGACGCTGCCCCAACTGGCCGGCGATGGCCTCGGTAACGTCGTCCTGCAGGGCGAACAAGTCGCTATCGTCGCGCTCATAGGTTTCCGACCAGGCGTGATAGCCGGTGCTGGCATCGATCAACTGCGCGGTAACGCGAATCCGATTGCCAGCCTTGCGCACCGAGCCCTCGACGATCCAACGCACGGCCAGCTTTTGCGCCAGCAGCTTGATGTCACCGACATGCTCGCGCAGAGCAAATGATGAGGTGCGCGCGGCCACCTGCAGGCGGGAGTCACGCGCCAAGCGGTCGAGCAGCTCTTCGGCAATGCCGTCGCCGAGAAAACTCTGGTCGCGACTGGCACTCATATCGGCAAACGGCAGTACGGCGATACTGTTGCTGGCGGCCGCGGAGGCAAGCTCGGTGTCGGGAGCCTCTTCGGAGTACAACTGCACCAGCCACACACCGACCCCGGTCGTGGTCAACAGCACCAGGACCACCGCCAGCCAG
The DNA here is from genome assembly GCF_014841215.1 of Pseudomarimonas arenosa. Lineage (GTDB taxonomy): Bacteria > Pseudomonadota > Gammaproteobacteria > Xanthomonadales > Xanthomonadaceae > Pseudomarimonas > Pseudomarimonas arenosa. Next base: position 48,612 of record NZ_JACYTR010000006.1, on the reverse strand, counting down.
GCCCCCGCCCGAGCCGCTGGCGAGCGATCGAGCGTGATGCCCCGTGGTCCAAGGTCAAAGAACCAGGCCAACACCAGGACAATGGGAAACCCGAGAATCGCTGCCAGGATGGTCCAGGTCAGCGCCCGCGGTGGCAGTCCCAGCGGCTCGAAGGTGATCTCGCCCAATTGCAGGATCACCCAGGCAATCAAGGCATAGGTAGCGCCGGCACGCACGACCTTGCGCCGGCGCAGTTCGCGCCAGGCGCTGGACCAGACTGACGGTTGGCTGGCGGTATTCATCAGGACCTGAGATTAGCAGTCCTGATCAGATGCAGCGAAGTGACAGAAGGTTACCGGGGCCGAATCCTTCGTTCCGAACAGATTCAACCACCCAGCGTTTTCAGCGGGCTGTCAGGCTGCCACCGACGCCAACCCGGCGCTGCTGCGTGACACCGACTCGGCACGGGCCAAGCCGGCAGCTAAGTCCGCCAGCAGATCCTCTCCGGCCTCGATACCCACGGATAGCCGCAGCAGACCGTCGCTGATACCGGCCTTGGCGCGCACCTCCGGCGTCATCGCCGCATGGGTCATGCTGGCCGGGTGCGCGACCAGACTTTCCACCCCGCCCAGCGACTCGGCCAGGGTGAAGCACTGTAGTCCATCGAGAAAGGCACGCACCTGCGCTTCGCCGCCGACCAGCTCAAAACTCAGCATGGCGCCGAAGCCCTTTTGCTGTCGCGCTGCCAGGCTGTGCCCGGGATGCGAGGTGAGGCCGGGGAAGTACACACGGCGCACGGCGGGGTGCGCGGCGAGAAACTCGGCAATGGCCAGTGCGTTCTCCTGGTGCACGCGCAGACGTGCTTCCAGGGTGCGCAGGCCGCGCAGAGTCAGGAAGGAGTCAAACGGGCTGCCAGTCAGACCCAGCGCATTGGCCCACCAAACCAGTTGTTCATGAAGGGCGGACTCACGCGCCACCACGGCGCCACCGACCACGTCGCTATGGCCATTGATGTACTTGGTGGTGGAATGCAGCACCAGATCTGCGCCAAACGCGATGGGCGTCTGCAGCGCCGGACTGAGAAACGTGTTGTCGACCAGGGCCAGCGCGCCTGCCTGATGTGCTGCATCAATCACCGCCTTGAAGTCAGTGATGCGCAGCAGCGGATTGCTCGGCGTTTCTATCCACACCAGACGGGTCGGCTTATCCAGCGCCTTGGCCACCTCCAGCGGATCACTCAGATTGGCCACCACCAGTTCAAAGTGGCCCTTGCGCGCCAGCGCATCGAACAGTCGCCAACTGCCGCCGTAACAGTCGTGCGGCACCACCAACCGTTCCCCCGGCTTCAGCAAGTTCAGCACCAGGGTGATGGCTGACATGCCACTGCTGGTCACCACCGCCCCGGCGCCGCCTTCCAGGCCTGCCAATGCATCGGCCAATTGATCACGTGTGGGGTTTCCCGAGCGTGTGTAGTCGTAGGCACGCTTTTGGCCGAAACCGGCAAAGCTGAAGTTGGTCGACAACACCAGGGGCGGCACCACCGCACCAAACGCGGTGTCGCAATCGATCGAAGCGCGCACGGCGCGGGTGGCAGGCAGGAATTCGCTCATGGTGGTCTCCTCAGCTCTCAAAGGCGCGTGTCAACACGGCGTCAACCCGCGCCGGCTCTTTCAGGAAGGCATCGTGGCCGTACTTGGAAGCAATCACCTCACAGCCGGCCGCGTTTGGCAGCGCGTCACGCAGGGCGCAAATCTGTTCGGCCGGTGCAAGCCAATCCTGTTCCACCGCAAACAGCGTGGTCGGCACTGCGACGTCGCCGGGGTTGATCTGATGCAGGTCGATCGACTCAGACAGCCGCAGAAACGCCGTACTGTTCCAGCGCTGCACATAACGTTGTCCGCAGACCTGCAGGTACTCTTCGGCGCTGCAGCGAGCGCGGCCATGTTCAAGCGCCACCGGCCCGGCAAAGCGTTCGGCGAATTCCTCCGGCGTGCGATAACTCAGCATCGCCAGCTGACGTGCCAGCGCCAATCCCAACTCATCGGCGCATTGCAGCTGACCGAGTGCCACCACCTGTCGCTGCAGGGCACGAAAGGCACTGGCAAACGGATTCGGCCGATCGGCCGCACTTAACACCACCAACCGCTTGAGGCGCGCGGCGTGACGAGCAGCGAACTGCAGCCCCACCATGCCGCCGTACGAGGCGCCGACAAAGGCATGCAGTCGGGCGATTCCCAGCGCATCCAGGGCCAGCGCGATGGCGTCGGCCTGGTCGGCGGTATCGATCGGCGCATCGATATCACCCTCGGCGCCAACCCAGTCACAGGCCAACAGCCGATAGCGGCCAGGATCAAGCGCCCCGCGCTGATCAGCCAGTGATTGCCACCAGCCCTCGCTGACATCCAGCGCATTGCGCAGCACGTGCTGTCCGGCGGAAATGCCGCCGGCCACCCATACCGCCGGCGACTGCGGAGACCCCACCACCTCGACACGCAGAAAGACCCGTCGCTGGCCGGCATGGCGCATCGGCAGATCGATGGCGAGGATGAAACGCTGTGCGATCGGCAGCGCGGTCGCGCTGCGACAGTCAGAGTCCAGTTCGGCGGTGGCGGTGCTGCAGTCGGTCAGGCTCATCGTTCGGTCCTCGAAGCGGGTTGCCAGCAAGCATTCCGCGGAGACCGGGACGTTGAGCGGCACCACCCGAGGGGCGATGACTCCAACCATCTTCCGGTAGGTCGCACGACCCCCGCAGGAATTGGCACCGTCGGCACTGCTTGCGCAATGACGGGTTGCCCCGGCGTCTTCGGGCCTGTCCCTCAGCCGGTCTTGATGGATGGCCGCAGATTAACCAGTGAATCTGCCTGTGTCAATCGCTTTATGCGGATGAAGCGATATTGTTTCATTGGCAACCTCGAAGAGTCCGGTAGTGCCTTGGTTCAAAGCTCGGCGTCGCCGAGAATACGCGGAGCCAACGTCGGGACCGAATGCTGTTCGCCATGGGCACACCTACCCCCTGCCAGTACTGCGACACTGTGGCCTACGACCTCAGTGAACTTTCCGAACAGGAGTGGCAACTGCTGGTTAAGGCACTGGCCGAGCACGACTCGATCTGGTGTGCCATCGGCCTGCTGCGCATGTGCCTTGGCATCGACGAGGACGATGCCCGAACCACTGCCGAGCACCTGGTTTCCTGCTGTCGTTCCTGGCGCTTCGATGCCCACCAACAGCGCGTTCTCACCGCCATCGACCAGGCGTTTGCCCACTGCCCACGTCCCGAGCACTTCACCGACATCGACTGCTGCGATGAATGCCGCGAACACCACGCGACCCTGGATCGAAGCACAAGAGCCAATCTCGCTCGCACCGACCTGGGGACATCCGGCTGGTCACCCTTGAGTTTCATCAATGGCCCGGGCCTGCAGTATTACCTGCCCTCCTTTGTTCGCTGGGCACTGACGCCGGACCTGCTGCGCGGCGGTGATATAGCCGAGCTTCTGCTGACAAGGCTTGCGCATTCTGATCAAGACGTTCCACTCGATCCTGCCCAGAGATCAGCCCTGCTTGCCAGCCTGCCGTTGCTTGCACAGGCAGGTGGAGTTGGCGTGGAGTGCCTGGTCAAAGCCCAGGGCGCGCTGGCGTCGGCGATGGCTCCGGCGGGAGTATGTCTTGACCCGCCGAATCAATAACTGAGCGAGCACGACCCGCTACAGCAGGCACATCATAGGCACTCAGGGAAGCAATCGATGCGCCGATCCAGCCACGACTCGACATGCGGCAGATTCGATGCGTCCGGCGAGAAGATAGCGCCAGCGTCCGAGGAGATCGTATCCATAGTCGGCCAAACCGCGCGGCAAGAGGCGCAGGAGCCAGGCCAGAGGCAGCCAAAGGCCACCCAAACGTTCCAGTACAGCGGCGACGGCGCGTGATTTTGTCTCGCGCCGGCCGGCTTGGTCCACGACCACGATGCTGTCGTCACCATCGAAAGGCATGGCTGTGTCGCTCAGCGAAGCAGCGGTTTCGCCGCTGAGCGGGGCGAAGCACAGGCGCTGTTCGGCATCCTCGTGAATTGCTATACGAACCGTGGCATGGCAGAAGGCACAGTGGCCGTCGAACAACACCGTTGCTGGTGCCCTTTGCTCGTACTTCGACAACCACGCCGGATCAAAGGTGAGCAGATGCACCAGCAGCATGGGGAAGGTCAGGTCGGCGAAGTTGAGAAACAGCAAAAAGCCGCACTGGGCGAGCAGCATGCTCAGCCAGACCCATGGTCGCAGGCGCTGGACCAAGGCCAGTGGGGCGAACAGCAACTCCAGCCACAGCACCAGCCAGGTCAGCAATTGCAGCACGATCGGCGGCGTGGACAGCGCCCATTCGCGCAAGAAGTGATCGCGTGCGAGCGGGTTTTCCAGCACCAGCCGGATGGTGTGGCCCTCGACCCAGCTCGGGCTCGCCAGTTTGGTCCAGCCGCTGTGGCTATAGCTCAGGGCGAGGATCACCCAGACCGCGAGGAAGAGATGCGCGGGAAGGCGCCAGCTGGGTTGAGTTCCGTGAATTGCCCCAGCCAGTGAACCGTACGGGTGCGGTGGCGCGAACAGGTGCAGTACCAGTAACCAGCCGAGCAGCGGCAGACTAGGATTGGCTATCAGCGGGTTGCGCTGGAACAACCAACCGAGAATCAACACCACCAGCAACGCAGCCACGCGATCGCTCCAGCCGACAGCAAGCGCAGCTCCACATAGCGCACCGAGCGCAACCCAGGCTGTCACTGCCCAAGGGCCATCTGCGAGCATCAGCGGATTCGGCAGCACACCAAACAATGGGCTAAGTCGGCCGTGTGCAACCGTGCCGCCCGTGGCGAACACCTCAGCGGCAAATGGCAGCAGCATGGCGAAGTGGACGACCAGGTAACCGCCCAGCAGCGCGCGATAGAGGCTGTAGTGACCTCCGGTCCATCTAGTCGTCACAGCCCACCTCCCAGCTGTACTCAAGATCCTTGCGAGCATCGGTGCGAATCGGCAAGACGCTGATGCGTAGGTGGCTTGCGTCGGCTGGCAAGCCCAATTCGTTGCGCAATGTCCCGGGCGAGCAGAAGGCGTAGCGAGTGACGCTCTCCTGCATGGCGCGGGTCCGCGAGTCGTGGCGCAGGACGGGACCGTAGGCAAGCGCCGCGCCATAGACGTTGCGACGGTTGTACGGCCCGCGTACTCGCGAATAGGTCGTCGGATCGAGGACACGGGTATGGTCCACGCCAGCCGTATCGCGCCAGTGCAGGGCGAACTGTGCGGCGTGGGTTTCATAGCCCTGGTGTGCGGTGAACACCTTCATCGCCGGGGCCACTTGAGTCGCCGCAGCCAAACCCTTCAGACCTGGCCAGCCCAGCACATCACCCATCATTTGAGTCGTGCCGAGGCCAACCAGGAAGACGAGAGCCAGCATGGAACGAGGCTTCATCGTGGCGTCCGCCCAAGCAAGAGGTGATGCAGCTCTCTCTCCGCACCGTTGGCAAAGCCACAGGCGGGCGGTGTGGCGCGTGGATTATCGAAAGTACCGAACAGCAGATCCCAGATCGGCAGATCGGAGTAATTGCTTCGATGCCAATCACGCGCGTGGTGACGTCGATGCATCTCGGGTCGCTGGAAGATGAAACCCAACCAATAGGGCGTTCGAACATTCCAGTGGTAGAACAGTTCAGCCACACCGGTCATGACCACCACGACTGCGGCCGATGAGGCGGACAAGCCGAGCAGCCCATGCAGCAACCAGCTCGACAGCAGCCCATTGAGGAAGATTTCCAGCGGGTGCTTGTAGAAGCTCATCAGACACTCAATGCGTACCGGGCTGTGGTGCACCTGGTGCAGCCAGCGCCACAACAACGGAACCTCATGTCGTGCCCGATGCCACCAGTAATAGACAAAGGTGACCGTCAGATAGCCAAGGGCGATGCCCAGGGGCGTCGACAGCTGGGCTGCGTTGAACAGGTGCCACTGCGGTATCCAGCCGTCCCAGGTCAGCGCACCGATATAGACGATCGCGACCTGCACTGCGTTCAATACGATCAGTCGCGCGATCCACCCTTGCACCTTGGGCTGGCGAACGTTCGGAATGTGTTGCTCGACAGCCAGCATGAGGGCGGCGGCAATGGCGACGACAAAAACAGGATTCATGGGCGGCGGAACGCTGGGACAAGGTCACTACACGCTGCGCCGCAAGCAGTACATCACGCAACCTGAAATTCCATGTGACTATCATATGGACCGCTACGTATCATCAGACGATACTCTAGCCATGAATCAGACCACAGCCATCCATGCTGCGCTGAAGCGCGCGCTCAGGGCCCGCGGCCGCACCTATGCCGAAGCCGCCGACGTGCTCGGCCTGAGTGAAGCCAGCATCAAGCGCCTGTTCTCCAAGGCAGAGCTGTCATTGGAGCGGCTTGAGCTGCTCTGTAACTGGATCGACATCGACATCGCCGACGTTGTCGAACTGGCGCAAGCGGCGCAACCCTTGGTCACCGAACTGACACCGGCCCAGGAACGCGAACTGCTGAACGACCCCGCCCTGCTATTGACTGCCTTCCTGTTGCTGAACCGCTGGAAAGAGGCCGAAATTCTCACCACCTTCCGTTTCAGCAAACCGCAGTTGACCCTGCTGCTGGTGCGCCTGCAGCGCATCGGCCTGATCGAGTTGCTGCCCTTTGATCGCATCAAGCTGCGCACTGCCCGCAATTTTGCCTGGCGCAAGGATGGTCCGATCCAGCGCTATTTCAGCGAGCGCGTGCTGACCGAGTTTCTGGCCTCATCGTTTGATGGTCCGGGCGAGCGCATGCGTTTCGTCGGCGGCATGCTGTCAGCTGCGTCGATTCAGAAGCTGCACCAGGGCATGGAGGCATTCGCCAAGCAGTTTGACGCTTTGGTCGCAGCCGATCTGTCGCTACCGATCGAGCAGCGCCACGGCGTCAGCCTGCTGGCTGCCGTGCGCCCCTGGGAGCTCTCCGAGTTCACCAAGCTGCGCAAGGCGCCGCGACAGGGTTACGACCCAGGCCCACCCCAAGCCAAGGCCTGATCGTCACCCTGCGCCACGCCGCCGGCGAACTGCGCGCCGCCAACCGGTGGCGACCTTCAGTCGCTCACCGCCAAGGCCTATTGGCAACTTTCCCGCAGCTTCAACGTCTGGGCGATATGCCGCCAGTCAAACGCCCCGACGCCCTGGTCGTCGTGAACGGCATAGAACACACCATTGGGGAAGGTTTGGGTGGCGGCTTGCTGCAGCCAGACACCGTCGGTGTTGGACACCGTGTTGCCGGCAAAGGCGCCGAGATGGGCGAGGCTCTGCCGATCGAACACGTGGAATACCGAGCGGTCCTTGTATTGGTCGGTGGTCAACCAGTAGCCGCTGCCATCCGCGCACTGCCACAGCGCTATACCTTCGGCCTGGGCACGAAACAGATCCTTGCCGATGTCCTGGCCGGCATAGTTGAAGTCCATGTTGTAGACCTTGATGCGGGTGCCGTCGGTCTGGTCTTCTTCGGCCAGCAACAGGCGCTGGTTTTGCTCATCGCCCCACAGCGATTCCGGAATGCGGATGGCACCGGCCGCATCGGTAGCCCCGACATGTCCAAGCAACTCAGCGTTGAGCTGCTCGCCGTCGATACGCACCGCATAGCGCTTGTAGCGCTGGGCCAGCAGTTCGTTGGCCGGCGGCAGATCTTCGTTGGCTTCGCTCATGAAAGCATCGCTGACCAGCACTTCAAAGCCTGTCTGGCTGCGGCGCAGCCACAGGCCATAGGGCTTCTGCAGCTCGGCCTGACCAAAGCTGCCGATCGGCTGCAGCGCGGGCAGACGCAATACCTGCACGCGCTGGTTGTCGCGCTCCACCACCCAGGCCAGATCATCGATCACGAACACGCCGTTGGGGCGCTTGAATTCGCCGAGCTCGCTGCCCTTCTTGCCGAAGGTCTGCAGGGTCGCGCCGCTATCGCCGTCGTAGATCACCAGCTTGTGCGTGCCCTTGGCGCTGCCGATCAGCCAGGTCTTGCCATCTTCGGCCTGCCAGCTGGCCGGCGAATCGATATTGTCGTCCGGGGTCGAGGCAGTCAGAAAGGCCTCGGCGATAGCTTCATACTTAACACCCGAATCAACGGTGGTAACGTCCTCGGCCTCATCTGGCTCGGCCTGCTCGGCGGGCGCCGGCTGCACGGCAGCAGCCTGGGGCTTGGGCGTTGCAGCAGGCGCAGGCGCGGCCTGTTCGGCGGGGCTGCAGGCGGTCAGCAGAGCGCTGCTGATGGCCAAGGCAAGAAGCGAGCGAATCATGCTCATGGTGAATCTCCTGGATCAGAATGACGCAGGGCGACCCAACTAGCTGGCCGCCCTGATATGCGCGGTCGAAGGCTTAGAACGAATAGCGGAACATCAGCTGATAGACGCGGCCGCCGGTTTCCGTCTCCAGCTCGTACTCGTCGTAGTCGCGCTCGATCTGTTCTTCGATCGTGTTGAACTTATCAAACACTTCGTCCTTCGAGGCATCGAGCAGGTTCGAGCCGGTGAGCCTGACCGTCCACTGCTCACCGAGACGCTTCTCCAGGAAGGCTTCGAGATCACCGTCGTAGCTGGTCCTGATTTCTTCGCCGACGATACGGCCGAAGGCATCGCCCTGTTCGCGGTAGGTCAGGCCGAAGGAAGCAGCCAGGTCCGGCAGCTCCTGAATGAAGCCGACATTCAACACATAGTCCGACTGATCGTTGAAGCGACGGCGACCAAAGACGTCGTCGATCTCACTGTCCAGCCACGAGTAGTTGAAGAATACGCCGGTATTGTCCAAACCAAGGGCGCTCAGCGGAGTGGAGACATCAAGCTCCACGCCCCATACCTCACCGTTGCCGGTATTGCGCGGCTGCAGTACGAAGGTTCCGGGGCCTTCGTCGCCCTCCAGCCCAGTATTGGCCAGCTCGATCAGATCCTTGATGTCGCGATAGAAGGCATTGACGCCGATGATGCCGTCGCGACCCAGGCGCATTTCGTAGCCCAGGTCCAGCCCCCAGGCATCTTCCGGCTCAAGCTCAGGGTTGCCCAACAAGTCGTTGTCGCCCAGCTCGCCCTCCAGCAGTGCCGGAGAGAGCTGGTCGAACCCGGCACGACGCATGCTGCGCGCCAACGAAAAGGTCATTCGACGGTGGCGTCAAAGATGTCCAGATCGGTGTACTGATAGCGCAAGCCGACCTGCCATTCGAGGGCGCCGCTCTCGCCGTTCAACTTGACGAATGGCTCAACGCGATCTTCGTCAATGGTGTTGATGCCACCGGGTTCGGCCTCAAACTCATTGAAATCGCCAGGAATGGTCGGCCGCGGCGCCGGCGCGTCGGGAATGTTGAAGCGGTTGCGCGCGCTGAGTATCGAGGTATCACGCCCCTTGCGCGTGTAGTCGACACCAAACTTCAGCTTCATATCAGCCACATCGCGTTCGTGACGTAGCTCGGCGCTGAATTCGCGGTCTTCGATATCGAGCACAACCCGATCACCGGTGAAACGATCATCATCGGGAAACGGCAGATCATCGCGCAGATACTCGAATTCGTCTTCCAGCTCGTCCTGGCGGTCGTCGAAACCGGCAAGGCCGAACCGAATTCGGGTCTCACCGCCGGCCATCGGAAACTCGTACTCACTGCCGATCGACCAGTTGTCGGTGCGAATATCGAGATCATTGATGTTCACCACATCGATATTGTCGGGGGTTTCGATGCCCTCGACGAACTCGACAGAATCTTCATCCTGCAACCGATCGGTGCGAACAAAGTACGCGTTAAGGGCCAGACGACCTTCGCCGACCTCGGTCGAATAGTCGGCGTTGAAGCTATAGTCCTCACCGCTGCGCACATCGGTCTGCACTTCGGTGTTATCGAGTTCGCCGTTTGGCTCATCGAAGCGCTGGCTGTACTTCTGCTTCGGATTGCGCCGCCCTTGTGCATTGGCACCCAGCAGCAGCCGACCTCCCAGGGCCTCACCACCCCAGACCGCACTCACGCTGGGCTCGAACTCATCATCGTTGTAGTGCAGTCCACCGGCGCGGATATAGCCACCTTCCAGGGCATAGCCGTCACGCAACACGATGTTCAGCGAACCCGCCACCGCATCACCGCTGCGATCGGCACTGGCCGAACGAATGATCTCGATGCGCTCGACCAGCTCAGCAGGAATTCGATCGACAAAGAAGGAACGATCGAAGCCGCCGCCCGGCACGCGCTTGCCGTTGATCAGAATCTGCGTATAGCCCGGGTCAAGCCCACGCAGGCGCACGCCATCGTATTCCAGCACGTCAGACAGAAAGGCCACGCTCGGCACGCGCTTCAGCATGTCGCCGACGGTCAGCGGCTCGAAGCGCTGGAAGTATTCCAGGTCGTAGACCAAGGTCGCCGGCTCATCGGTACGGTCGCGATAGAAGATCTGCCCTTTCACTTCCACCGAGTCGAGTGATCGCGCATCGGCCGGGTCAGGCGCTGCCTGGGCAGCGGCAGCGATCAGGAGCAACCCCGGGGCTAGCGCCACGGCAATGGCAGTGGCGAGTGGACGTGCGTGCATGGCGAACACCTCAGGCGGAAAGCCGGCCATTGCAATGCCTGGAGGTTGCGTTTTCGTGAAATTCAGCGCTGTTTCTGGTCAGACCAGACGGCCCACTTTGGGCGTCTGTGCAGAAATCGGCTTGCTGAGGCCACGGACTGAGCTAAAATTCGCGCCCTTCGGTACCGGCCGCTGCCGCACGTTGTGAATCGCATGTCTGATCATCTACGCGAAACCCGGCGCCGCCGCACGTTCGCCATCATTTCCCATCCCGACGCGGGTAAGACCACCCTGACCGAGAAGCTGCTGCTGTTCGGCGGAGCCATTCAGATGGCCGGCTCGGTGAAAGGCCGCAAGGCGGCGCGCCATGCGACCTCGGACTGGATGGCGCTGGAAAAGGAGCGCGGCATCTCGGTGACCAGCTCGGTGATGCAGTTCCCCTACGAGGGCCGCATCGTCAACCTGCTCGACACCCCGGGCCATGCCGACTTCGGCGAGGACACCTACCGCGTGCTGACCGCAGTCGACTCCGCCTTGATGGTGATCGACGTCGCCAAGGGCGTGGAAGAGCGCACCATCAAGCTGATGGAAGTCTGCCGCCTGCGCGACACACCGATCATGAGCTTCATCAACAAGCTCGACCGCGAAGGCAAGAATCCAATCGACCTGCTCGACGAAGTCGAGTCGGTACTGGGCATTCAGTGCGCGCCGGTCACCTGGCCGATCGGCATGGGCCAACGCCTGAAAGGCGTGGTCCACCTGATCACCGGTGAGGTGCACCTGTTCGAGCCGGGGCGTAATTTCACCCGCCAGGACAGCACCATCTTTGCCTCGCTGGATGATCCGGAGCTAGCCAAGCGCATCGGCGAGGCCGCCCTGGCCGAGGTGCGCGACGAACTGGAACTGGTGCAGGGCGCCAGCCATCCGTTCGATCTGGAGGCCTATCTGGCCGGCAAGCAGACCCCGGTGTTCTTCGGCTCGGCGGTGAACAATTTCGGCGTGCAGTTGTTACTCGACTTCTTTGTCGAGCATGCGCCGTCGCCGAAACCGCGCGCCACCACCGGCCGCGAAGTCGATCCGGTCGAGGAGACCTTCTCCGGCTTCGTGTTCAAGATTCAGGCCAATATGGATCCCCAGCATCGCGACCGCGTGGCCTTTCTGCGCGTTTGCTCGGGCCGCTTTGACGCCGGCATGAAGGTGATGCAAACGCGCACCGGCAAGGAGGTCAAATTGGCCAACGCGTTGACCTTCATGGCCTCAGACCGCGATATCGTGGAAACTGCCTACCCGGGTGATGTGATCGGTATTCATAACCACGGCACCATTTCGATCGGTGACAGCTTCAGCCAGGGTGAGACCCTGGCCTTCACCGGCATCCCGAACTTTGCCCCGGAGCTGTTCCGCCGCGCCCGTTTGCGCGACCCGCTGAAGCTCAAACAGCTGCAGAAAGGCTTGGCTCAGTTGAGCGAAGAAGGGGCCACCCAGTTCTTCCGTCCCCTGCTCGGTAACGAGTTGATTCTGGGCGCGGTCGGCTCCCTGCAGTTCGATGTGGTTGCGTATCGGCTGAAAGACGAGTACAACGTCGACGCTCAGTTTGACCAAGCGCAGATTGCCACTGCGCGCTGGGTGCACTGTGATGATCCGAAGAAGCTGGACGAGTTCAAGGAAAAGAACATCATGAATCTGGCTTTGGACGCGGCAGGTGAGTTGGTCTACCTCGCCCCTACCCGGGTGAACCTGCAACTAGCCCAGGAACGCGCGCCTGCGGTGCGCTTTAGCGCCACCCGCGAACATGCCAGCAGTGTGAGTGTCGGATGAAACTGTCTTCAGCAGAGCAGCGCCGCAGTCAGGCGGCAGAATCGAAAGCTAGGAATCAAAACCCGCGGAAAACACCGACTTGTTCGGCGCCGCGTCAGCTGTGGCAGGAGTATCGCCGCCAGTGCTCTCAAACGATCCCGTCAGGATCTTCTCAGCCTGAGTGACGTTGACCGCCTCGTCGCCGTGCATCGGCGGCGCAGACGGATTGAACTGCAGCGCCCCAAACAGTACCGCCAGCGCGCCCAGTGAGGCGGCCATCGCCCAACGGAACTGTGTCTTGAGCAGCTTCGGTCTGCGCAGCTGAGCTACGCCACGCTCCAGCGCTTCGGCATCCTCACGCAGAGCCAGCACCACACGCGCCAGCACCGCCGCGCGGGCATCAGCTGCCACCGCTGCAACGCCAGCCGCGCGTTGATCGGCACGGTCGGAAAAGATCTGCGCAGCCTGGTCCATTGCCGCCCCGGAACGCGCCCGCGACTGCCAAATTTGCCGGATCTGTTCTTCGTTCATGTCGACTCCCAACCTGATTCCCGCATGCGGGCTTTCACTTCATCCAGCCCTCGATACACCAGCTTGCGCGCCGCATCGAAGGTCAATTCGCAAATCTCTGCCACTTCCGGCACGGTGAATCCCTGCAGATACAGCTCCAGCGGCCGGCGCCGGCGCTCCGGGATTTCCCCGATGCAGCGCAGCAGCGAGTCGGTCACCTGGCCATCCAGGGCCAAACGTTGCGGGTCACGCGCCTCGTCGGTCGCCATCGCCTCGCCAGCCTGCTCTTCTGCCTCGGGCAGGGGCTCGGCCGGACGCGCTTCTGCGCGACGCACCGCGTCGACCAGAACACTCATCACCGTTCTCTGGATATAAGACGCAGGAAGCTGGGCTTTTGGGTCACGGCTGAGCGCATTCCACAGGCGGATATGCACCTCCTGTTCAACATCGTCGATGTCGATGCCGTGCTGATCCAGCCGATGCTGGCGAATCTGGGCCCGAACACGGGCTCCAAAACGCTCGATCAGCGCCTTCAGCGCTGCTTCGGTTCCGTCCATGGTGTATTGACTCGTTTGTGAACTCGGCCCACACCGGACCAAGTCTGCTAGCCGCTGATATAGGCCTGCAGCTGGGCGATCTCTTCCTGCTGATCTTCGATCACAGCTTTCACCAGATCGCCGATCGACAGCACGCCGACCACCTTGCCTGCCTCGACCACCGGCAAATGCCGGATGCGCTTCTCGGTCACCAGCTTCATGCAGCCGTGCACTGTGCGGTCGGGCGACACGGTATGCAAGTCCTGACTCATGACCTCCCAGACCGGCGTTTCGGCCGAGGAGCGCCCCATCAGAATCACCTTACGCGCGTAGTCACGCTCAGAAATCAGGCCTTTCAATTCATCGCCCTGCATCACCAGCAAGGCACCGCAGTGGCGGTCGGCCATCATTTGCAGCGCGGCCAGCACCGGCTGCTCGGGGTCAATGGCGAAAACCTCCCGCCCCTTGGCTTCGAGCAATTGGCGAACCGTATGCATCGTCTGCGCTCCGCTGTCCCCGTTGGCTCGCATGATAGTCCTCAAATCGAGACGCGGCCAAGGATTTACTGGTGGGGTTGTAGCCCGGAAGCTGATCGGAGGCGAATGGAACTATTCGCGGCCGTCCGTCTCCATCTGGCGCAGAAAGGCCTGACCGCCCAGCTGGCTCATCTGCCGCTGAATCCAGGCGCTTCGCGAGCGCACATAGGCGCTGGGTTGGGTGACCGAATAGCGGCGTGGGCTGGGCAGCACCGCGGCCAGAGCGGCGGCCTGCGGCCGACTGAGCTGTGCCGCCGATCGCTTGAAGTACAGCTGAGCTGCGGCCTCGGCGCCATAAATGCCGGGACCGAACTCGGCGATATTCAGATACACCTCGAGGATTCTGGCCTTGGGCCAGGTGATTTCGATCAGGCCGGTCATCCACGCCTCCAGGCCCTTGCGCACCAGACTGCGACCAGACCAGAGAAAGAGATTCTTCGCCACTTGCTGACTGATCGTGCTGGCCCCGCGTCCGCTCGCCCCGGATTCACGCAAGGCCGCTTCGATGGCGTCCAGATCAAACCCGTTGTGTTGAGGAAAATGCTGGTCTTCAGCGGCAATCACCGCCAATTGCAGCTCCGGGCTGATCCTGCTTATGGGCCGCCAGTGCTGTTCGATGGTCTGGCCGTCAGCCGCTGCCTGCTGAATGAAGGCCGTGGTCGGTGGATCCCACCATCGCATCGCCAGCACCGGCAGCCAACTCAGAAGCAGCAGCAGGATCAGCGCCAGCAGCAGGCGAAGCAGCCAACGCCGCCAGCGGCGACGCGGTTTGCGCGCGTCGGCCGCGCTGGAACGGTTGCGTCGATGGCGGGAAACCAGCGGGCTGCGTGGCATCGGAATCACCGGATGGGCCAGACACTATTGTCGCCGTAGTGAGCCGGGGCGGGCAGCCGCTAAAATACAGGCTCCCCTGCTGCTGATCTGCCAATGAGCCTATCCAACGACTGCCTGACCCGATTCTTGCTCAACGCTTCCGGCGTACGTGGCGTGATCGTCTCGCTCGACGACAGCTGGCAGCAGGTGCGGCAACGTGAAGACTACTCACGCTCGCTTGCCGCGCTGCTCGGGCAGGCGCTGGCCGCGGCACCGCTGCTGACCGGCCACGTCAAGGCCAATAGCCGACTGTCCTTGCACCTGAAGGGCAGCGAATCACTGCGCACCTTGTTTGCCGAGTGCCAGAATGGGCAGGACGTTCGCGGCATCGCCATCTGGGAACCGCCACTGCCTGACCCGCTCAGCCTGGCCAATCTTGGCAGCGATGCGATGATGGCTGTCACCATCGAAAGTGCCGCCACGGCGCATGACGAGCCACGCCGTTACCAGGGCCTGGTGGCGCTCAACCACCACCGCCTCGATCACGCGCTGGAGGCCTATTTTCAGCAGTCCGAACAGTTGCCGACGCGATTGATTCTGGCCGCCGACGAACAGCGCGCGCGTGGTCTGATGCTGCAGCGCTTGCCGGACGCCGATGGCGATCAGGAAGACTGGCTGCGCAGTCAGGCGCTGTTCGACACCCTGGGTAGTTCCGAGCTTCTTAACACCGAAGTCGAGACCTTGCTGCATCGCCTGTTCCACGAGGAATCACCCGAGCTGTTGTCGAGTCAGCCGCTGCAGTTTCAGTGCAGCTGCAGCCGCGAGCGGGTGACCGGCATGCTGCAGGCACTGGGCCGCTCGGCCGCGGAAGAGGCGATGCAGGACGATCCCTCAATCCAGGTGCAGTGTGAATTCTGCGGCCAGCGCTACCAGTTTGATCGCGTCGACATCGATCAGCTGTTCGCCGACAAGCCCAGCTCACCCGGCAGTGGCCGGATCAACTAACCCGGATATTTCATGAGGTCGCGCCGAAATATCCGGGCTAAGGCTGCTGAAATGAATATTTCAGCAGCCTGTTAGGCCAAGATCCGTCACGACTGCAGCTGATAACGACGGCCCGCGCCCGTATCGACCAGGCGAACACCGTCACGCTGGGCCAGCAGCGCATGCACTGGTTGCGGCGTCGCATACAGATAGCCTTGCCCATACTGGCAGCCCAGCGAACGCACCACATCGAGTTGCGACTCGGTCTCCAGGCCTTCGGCTATCACCTCAAGATCGAGCGACCGCCCCAAGGTGCAGATCGCACGCAACACGGCGATGGCATTACCGCCGGAACCGGTGTGCAGAGCGGTGACAAAGCTGCGGTCGATCTTCAGCGCATGTAGCGGGAACTGGTGCAGGTAGCTCAAGGACGAGTAGCCGGTACCGAAATCATCCAGCGCCAATCGCACGCCGGCTGCCTTCAGCTCCAGCATCATCTCACGCACTTTCTCCGGCTCTTCGATCAGAATCCGCTCGGTGACTTCCACCCGCAGATGCTCGGCGTGGAATTCGTAGCGCGCCATCAGCTGCAGCAACCGATCGACGAAGCGGGCGCTGCGGAAGTGCCGCCCACCAACATTGATGGTGACGTAACCGCCGTCCTTGACCAGCACCCAGGCCTGGGCGAATACCAGTTCGTAGACCTGCCAATCCATCGCTTCGAGTAACCCGGTCTCTTCCGCAGTACTGAGAAACTCCTCCGGCAGCAGCTGGCCGCGTTCTGGATGACGCCAGCGAATCAGTGCCTCATAACCTACGACTTCACCGTTTTCTATGCGGTAGATCGGCTGAAACACCGGCTCGAACTCGTGTCGAGCGACGGCGCGGCGCAGATCGCTTTCCAGCTCCAGCTGGCACAGGGCCTGATGGCGCAGCTGATCATCGAACACCTCGAAACAGCGTCGTCCGCGCGCCTTGGCGCGGTACAAAGCGACGTCGGCATCGCGCAGCAGCTCTTCCGGGCTGCGATAGATGGGCCGTGACACCGCAATGCCGATGCTGGTGGACGAGAACAGCTCCTTACCCTCAACAAAGATCGCTTCGTTGAGGGCGACGATCACTTGCTCGGCCAACAACACGGCATCGGCTTCCGACTCGATTGCCTCCATCAGGATGGCGAATTCGTCGCCACCCAGCCGCGATACCAGGCCGCGACCGGACACCACGTTGGACAGTCGCTGGGCCACTTCTTTCAGCAGCCCGTCGCCGACCCAATGCCCCATCGAGTCGTTGATCACCTTGAAGCGGTCAAGATCAAGAAACAGAATGCCGAAGCGATCCTGTTGCCGACGGCTGTAGCGGGCCAGGGCCTGCGCCAGACGCTGCATGAAGGCGGCACGATTCGGCAGGCCGGTCAGCGAATCGTGGTTGGCGGCGTATTTCAGTTCGCGTTCAAAGCGTTCACGCTCGGCGATCTGCTGGCGCAGGTCACGGTTGGCGGCAAACAAGGCCTGGGTTCGATCGCGCACCCGATCTTCCAGCTCGGCATTGGCCTGACGCAAACGTTCGGCAGCACGCACTCGCTCCAGGGCATTGCCGATATGGATCGAGACAAAGGTGAGGATTTCCTGATCGCGCCGGCTGTAGCTGTGTGCGCTGTCGTAGCTCTGAACCGCCAGCACGCCGACGGTGCCACTCTCGCAGATCAGCGGCACACCAAGCCAGACCTTGGCACGCGGGCCGTAGCTGATGATCTCATTGCTGTCGTGCAGCTGATCAATCATCTCGCGGTCCGCCAGCAAGGCCTGCCCGGTGCGCAGCACGTATTCGGTGAGGCCGCGACCGATCTCGCGCCGCTCGCGTTCGGCATCGCGCTCGTCGACTGAATAGGGAAAATCGATGGTACGACCATCGTCACTTAACATGGCGATGTAAAAGTTTGCCGCGTACAACAGGCGACCGATCACGCGATGCACGGCAGCAAAGAAATCTTCCAGCGTGCCCTGCCCGGCCCCGAGCTCAGCGATACGGAAAAGGGCAGCGTGCAGTTGCTCGCCCCTTTGTCGCTCCTCGACTTCGGCACGCAGCGCCTTGTTGGCTTCGCGCAGTTCGTCGGTGCGTTCGTCGACACGCCGCTCCAGCTCGATCTGAGTCCAGCGCTGCTGCAGGGCGCTGGACAAATGCAGAGCCACAAAGGTGAGCAAGTCGCGCTCGCGATTGCTGTAGTGGAACTGCTCGTTGTAGCTCTGCACGCAGACAGCACCGAACACATCACCGGCAAAGCTGAGCGGCACGCCCAACCAGTCGACACTGGCCGGACCAAAATGACCGCGATCGGCACCGATCTGCAGGCAGAGCAGGTCGGAAGGCCCCATCAGCGACTCGCCGGTAGTGACCACATAGGCGGCCAGGGAGCCCTGCATCTCACCCAGGCTGAAGGTTTGATCGGGGCGCGGTGCGGAGCGATCCTGGCTGTCTAGGAAGTAGGGAAAGCTGATATCGCCACTGCGGCGGTCGCGCAGCACCACGAAGAAGTTCTCGGCGTACATCAGACCGGCGACCAGACCGTGGATCAAGCCGAGCAGCTCCGACAGGTCGCGGCCCGAGTTGGCCAGGCCGGCAATGGTGTATAGCGCGCGCTGCATGCGCTCGGCTTCGGCCAGCCGGGTAACAGCCGAATTGAGACGCTGCATCTCCAGCGCAGCTGGCACCCGCAGCGACAGCAGTTCGGCCGCGCGCTGCATCGGTTCGGCCAGCTTGGCCGGCGCTTCTGATCCCAGGCACAGCAACACCGCGCCGGAGCGGCCACCGACTTCAACAAGGGGGTGAACCGCACGCAGGGTATCGCGCCGAAAGCGGCGCGCGATCACCGCTTCCCGAGCCATTTCCCGATCGCTCTCGGTCCATTGTTCACCCGCCGACGCGAACAGGTAGAAGCCGTCTCGGTCGAGTATCCAGATCTGGCAACCGGTAGCGGCCAGCCGTCGCTCGGCCCAGGCCGACACAGAGTCAACCAGCTCTTGCCCGGATGATCCGGTCAGCAGCAGGTCATCGCGGGAAACTTCCATTGCAAATGAGGGCTCGGGTAAGCCGACCGGGGGATTCACGACCAGCAAAGGGGACACCAGGGATCGAATCTTGAACGGAGTTTAACTGACATTGCTCACTTCCAACCGCGGACGAGCAAAAGAGTGCACGGCAGCCCCGTTAAAAACTGGTAAAAGGCGCTACAATTCAGGGAACTTGATCGCCGGATTGGAAGTCGATGTTCGGCAGACTGGGTTTGACGTCAGCGAGACGTCTGCCTGGCCGCCGATGCGAACGGTGTGAGCGAAGCCATGGGAGGCAGGTCGGTGCTAAAGCGCACGTTACTGACATTGCTGAGTTGCTGGTCCTTGGGAGCCTTTGCACAGGCACAGCCCGAGCGTCCGCTGCTGCCCACTCAACTGGCCGGCGAAAGCGCGGCTTGGCAGCTTTCCACTCGCAGTAGCGCGCTGCCCAATAGCAGCGCCGACCTCGATCAGTGGCTTGGCGCATTGCAGCCAAGAATGGGCCAGCAAGACTCCCGCTTGCGCGGCTTTCTGCGCGAGGAGTCCAGCCTTGCGCGCGATGCCTTGTGCAACGACTCCTCGGCGCTGACCGGGCCCTGGGGCAGTCTGGCCGAGCTGTGCCTGGGCACCATGCTGGAGTCGCCGAACCGAAATCCGTTTGGAGCCTTGCAGGCCGGCGTCAATTATGGCGTGCAACTGAATGATATCGGCTGGCTGGACATCAGCTACGGCCTGGGCTGGTTGCAGAACTATCAGAACCTTGAGGCGAGCAGCCTGTCGGCCAACTGGTCACCGACCGGTGTGGTTGATCCGATGGTCAGCCTGCAGCCGAATCCTGCGCTTTGGCCTCAGGTGGACGGCCACTTCCAGACCTTGAGCGGACAGATCTGGCTCAGCGATCGCAGCTGGCTGCGGGTGTCCGGCAATCAAGTGCGGATGCGCGCCGAACAGACAGCACAGTGGCTGTTCCCGCGCAGCTGGAACCATTCGAGCATCAGCGTCGATGCTGGCTACGGTGCGTTCGCTGGCAGCGTGGTCGGACATCGCTCGCGCGCACCGTGGCGACCGGATGGCTTGTTCGATGTCGACCTCGGGATCAGCTGGCGCACCCCTTGGGCAGGCAAGCTCACCGTGGGCGCACGCAATGTGCTGAATTCTGCGGAGCAGTCCTTGCCGCAGACAGCAGAAGCGGAAAATCCGCTGCTGCAGGGACGCACGCCATACGTGCGTTATCAGCAGGATCTCTAACAGCGCTCAGCACACCTGAACCGTAGCGCTGTGGTTTGACGCGGTTTGCTTCGTACTGCCAAGCTGGCGCTGCTCAGCGCAGCCCTTCCTCCCCCTCCGGATAACCGAACAGCGCCAGATACGGTGCCAGCACCGGCTGGATCGGCGACAGGTGCTGCGCATAGCGAACCCAACGCCCGCGCGAACGGCGGTAGATGGGGCGAGTTACCTGCTGGTAGCTGTTGGTCTTGATATGCGGTCGCGATGACAGGGTGCGCAGATGGTCACCCATCTCCGGCCGCCACTCGATATCGAGAAAGCGGCAGACCTGTTGCAGTACGGCATCGCGATCCTCAACCAGATCCTCGTAGCGCACGTACATCCATGACTGCTGCGCAATGCAGCCTTGGGTTTGCTGCCAGATCTGCATCACCCGCGCATACACGCGAGCAATCTCCTCGATCGAATGGAAATGCGCGAATACGTCATTCGCAGCATAGTTCTGCATGAAATTGCTCAGCACCACATCGAGCGGGTGGCGCAATGCAAACAGGAAGCGCGCGCGCGGGAACAATCGGTTAATGAAGGCCAGATAGGCCGAACGCATTGGCATCTTGTCGACCACGATGCCGCCGGGTTGAGGTTTGATCCCTTCCTCGGCCAGACGCCGGCGGTAGTGCTGACGCAGCCGTGCTCGATCCTCGGCAGAGGTACTGGCTAAGCCGTGCGGAAATCCGCCGTGGCGCTGATCAACCTGCCAGAACACTTCCTCCATGGTCTGGCGTTCTTCCAGCGACTGGATCTGCTCGTGACCATCCAGCATCAGATCGAGCAGGGTCGTGCCAGAGCGCGGAAAGCCAAGCAGAAACACCAGATCCTCGCCCAGGTCCTCATCTGGCTCGATGACCGGGGCCGGGGCGCCGTCGGCGGTCCAGTCCTGCAGCGCGTCGAAAATGCGATCGAGCGCCTGCATATCGACCAGGCGCGCACGCATGCCCAGGCGGGCATGACGATTGCTCTCCAAGAAGGCAGCGAATGCCTCGTCGTAACGAGCGCACTCGTCGAACGCAGTTCCCCGCTCAAAGTGAAACCATTGCTGCAAATGCGGAGGAATGGCGGCCGCGGGTATCGACATCAGCCGCGTCAAGGCTTGCTCAGCATTACCCCGACGGCGCTCGATCTTGGCCGCTTCGTAGCGCAGCACCGGATCCTGCGGAAACCGCTGCAGTGCGCTCTGAACTACCTGTTCCGCCTCATCGAGGCGATTGGCCACCTCCAGGGTTGAGACCAGCTCGGCATGCAATTCAGCAAGATCGGGGGCCAGGCGCAACACCGTTTGCAAGGACTCGACCGCCTTCTCGATCCGCGCCGTCTCAACATAAAGTTTCGCCAACTGACGCCAGGCGAGCAAGGGCAGCTCACCGGGCGGAGAGCAATCGATTGCCTGCCGATAGCGTTGCTCGGCCTCTTGATAGCGCCGCAACATGTGCAGACAGCTGCCGCAGTTGACCAAGGCATCCGGATGCGTGGGCGCGTTCTGCAGCACAGCCTCGAACTCAACCAGGGCCTCGTCGGGTCGCGGCACACCGAGCAGGGTCACAGCCAGATTCAAGCGCGCCTCGACGAAACCTGGCGATAAGTCGACGGCCCGTCGAAAAAGCTGCAAGGCTGACTCCGATTGCCCAAGCGCGCGTTCTACGTGACCGAGATTATTCAGCGCCTGCACATAGCCCGGGTCCTTACTCACAGCCTCGCGCAGCGCCGCCAACGCTTGATCCCGCCGCCCCAAGTTGAACAGCGCGCGAGCGAAGTGGTTCAGCACTCTTGGATGACCCGGCGATTGCTGCAGCAAGGCCGCACACTGCTGGGCTGCGCGCGCCGGATCGCCCTGGAAATGCGCCCGAACTGCCTGTTCCAGCCCTTGCTGCAGCGGCTCGGTTGGCACGCTCTGAAACAAGCCGAGTAGTGCCGGCACATCGCGCGCGGCTACCCAGTATTCGACCAGCAAGGCACGACATTCGGCATCCTGGCGCTGCGCCATCAGAGCTGCGATACCGGCGGCGTAGTCGCCACGCCGAAACTCAGCGTTCGCCAGTTCCAGCGCCGTCGCCGACCCGCCCGAGACGCCTTCGCTGAGTGACGCTCTGGGGAAGAATTGTTTCATAGGGGGATTGCTGCCGTGTTGCGGGGGGCGTAACTGTTGCATCTCGGCTGCATCGTCGCAACCTGACGCCTGATCTCAGTCGGCTCGCAACCAGCCAGTGATGCTCAGTCGCGGCAACGGGGCATAGGGCGCAACCGTACTGACCGCGTGATATTGCGGCGTGGTGAAAAGGCTCAGCGTGTTGTAGGCCGGCACAAAGGTGTCCTGAATCTGGCCGCTGTCGCCGTCGTAGAAATTCAACAAGCCGCCCCAATCCGGATGCCAGCGCTCACTCAGGCTGAGCACATAAGCCACGCGGCGAATCTGCCCGGTGGGCGAACCGTCATCATCGTGCGCGGTCAGGAAATGGCCAGGCAGGTAGCGGGTAGCCTGAGCATCGACTTTGCGGATATCGGTAAAGCCGGTGAGCTCGCGCATCGGCTGCAGGAAGCCGGGGCTATTGAACTGCTCGACCAAACGATGAAGAGGTGAACTGGGGTCGCGACCTTCGAGATAGGCGGCGATCAACATGTAGGAGTGGTGCCAGAACTGAAAGCTGGTCTTGGCCTCTTCGCAGACCTGCTGGTAGAGACGCTGCTGCTCGATGTCTGCCAATTGCGCCCAGCTTGACGCATCGATCAAGCGCGATTGGCCGTTTTGAAGAAAAGCCACTCCCCAGGGCAGTTGCTGCAAGCACTGTTGCAGCTGTGCGGCCAGGTTGGGCTTGATTGCCTGCGGGATCTGCACCCGTCCGCGGCTGCGCAGGACCTCTCGGTAGTGTCGCCAGTCCAGGTCGGGGTTCAGGATCGATTGCATCGGCTCGCGGGGCATGGCAATGGGGCGATTGTGCCACAGCCGGTATTCGAGCTCAGACCCGAGAATGAAGCGCTTAGGCAAAAAAAGAGGCCGCGGCGTACGCCGCGGCCTCTTAAGGTCAAGCCAACTTCTTTATTAGAAGTTCTGACGGTACTGCATGTAGTAGTACGCGCCGCCCGGCAGGTCGTAACCGGCATCGAACGAGTGAGCGAACGAGTTGTACTGCAGAATCGGCGGCTCTTTACCGAACACGTTACGTGCACCGACCGAGATCTTCGCCTTCCACGGAGCGTTCCAGCCCACCTGCAGGTCATGATAGGTGACCGAGCCAGCACGCAGGGTGGCATCGCCGCCCAGGATCGGCAGATCCAGCGGATCTACGCCCAGGTACGCCACGCAGTAGATGAAACACGGCTCTTCCAGTTCCGAGTTGTAGCGCATGGTCCAGTTGGCGTCGAAATCGCCCATCTGCCACACGGTCTGGAACTGCGAACGCCATTCCCAATTCGGCGAGCCGTCGTAGAGGCCGACAGCGTCAACACCATTGGTTTCGGTCGCCATGTTGTAAGTGGTGTCCCACTTGAAGCCGAAGGTACCCCAGCTGCTGGTGTCCAGACGGTAGGCGATACCCAGGTCGATACCATCGGACATCAACGTATTCACGTTGAAGCCGGCGGTACGGACGGTGGAGATCAGGCCGCCCGGTGCGCGCTCGACGAAGTTACAGAAGTCCGGCTGGGCGCCAGTCACGTAGCAGCCCGACAGGATGCTGCCGGCCGAACGGGTGACGATGCCGTCATCCAGGTCGATCTTCCAGTAGTCGATCGACAGGTCGAGGCCTTCCACCCAGCTCGGGCTGTAGACGAAGCCGAAGGAAATGTTCTCACCCGATTCCGGACGCAGCGAGAACGGGTTACCGCCGAGCAGGGCACGCAGCTGGGTACGACCATCGACGACGCCGCCATTGGGCACGCCGGCCGCAATACAACGGGCCTGGACGTCGGCACCCTGAGCATCCCACACTGCCGAACGGCACGGATCGGCCGCCTGCGGGAAGCTTTCGCGACCGCCGCCGAACAGGTCGAGCACGGACGGAGCGCGGAAGGTTTCACCCCAGCTGGCGCGGAACAGCAGGTCTTCGAAGATCTGCCAGCGCAGGCCGTACTTCTCGGTGGTCGGATCGCCCAGGATCGGGCTGACCGGGGTCAGGCCGCTGAAACCATTGGCCTTGTAGTCCGAGTTACGGATCGCGGCACTGATGTCCAGCGACTGCACGCCCGGCAGATCAGCCAGGATCGGTGCATTGACTTCGAGGAACATATCGGCCACGCGAACCACGCCGGTGGTCGGCTCGGAGAAGTTGTCCGAGGAACCGCCGCTGGCCACCAGGGTGTCCGGCTGCGAGAAGATGTCGTCACGACGGTACTCGAAGCCCACCGCGAAGCCCATCATGCCGCCCGGCAGTTCAACCAGGTCACCCGACAGGGTGCCGCCGTAATTGAACGAGCTATTACCCTGGGTGCTGACCTGGGTGTAGCTGACGTAGTTCACCATCTGGTTGTATTCGGCCTGGGTGATACGGCCAGCCGCCAGACCCAGGTCCGGACCGCCAAACAGGTTGAACGGCACGCAGTTGGCAATCACGGCGCCCGGGGCACCGCAACGCAGCACGCCGGTGGCGTCGCGGAACGACGGGCCCAGGGCGTTACGCAGGTTAAACAGGTTGATGTAGCCGGTACCGCGCGAGTCATACTGACCGTCGTTGTACTGGGCAAACACATCCCAGTTGAAGCCGCGGTCGCCGAGTTGGAAGAAGCCTTCCAAGCCAGCCTGGGCGGAGAAGATGTCGTAGTCGTACGACGGGCTACGCGGGCCGGCGGCCACCATACGGAAGCCGGACGAACCGATGTCCACGCCGAACGGGTTGAACACGTTCTGGCCGCTGATGGGAATCGTCCACTGCGGACCCTGCGAACCGTTCACCGCCAGAGTGAGCGGCACTTCGGCCAACTGCTGGTCGGAGGTGCGCTTGGTGTAGCTGGTGCGGGCGTAGGCGGTGATGCTGTCGGTAATGTCGAACGAGCCCGACGCGAACAGGTTGCTGCGCTTGGCCGGCTGCTGCAGATAGTTCACCGGCGCGAAGTTGTAGCGATTGGCGTTGGTGAACGGGGTGAAATCGCTGGGCGAAGTGCCCGGGCGACCCGGAATCAAGCTGACCGAGCCCACGCCCGGCACCACGAAACGGCCGAAGTCCGGGAAGGACGAGCCGCAGAAACCGCCGATGGCGGCAATGGCGGTACCGCCGACCACGTAGTCCGGATCCTGCGAGATCACTTCGCAGCCCGCGTACGGGGTCTGGGAGATGAAGCGGTCGCCAGCGAAGATCTCATCCTGCGAGGAGTGGCTCAGGGCCATCACAGCGCGGGCACGCTCGCCGGTAGCACCGACCGTCAGGTCATAGGTGGTGCGGTCGCCGTCGCCGTCCGAGGTCTGGCCAAAATAGAAGCCAGCCTGGGCGCCGTCGAAGTTGCGACGGGTGATCAGGTTGATCACGCCACCGATGGCGTCGGAACCGTAAATCGCCGAGGCGCCGTCCTTCAGGACTTCGACGCGCTCAACGATGGCCAGCGGGATGGTCGACAGGTCGACGGTGGCGTCGATGTCGGTGATCCAGCGCTTGCCGTCGACCAGCACCAGGGTACGGCTGGCGCCCAAGCCACGCAGCGAGATCTGCTGCGAGCCGTCGCTACCGTTGGTCTGGGTGGTGACGGTGCTGAGGCCGCCGCCGTCAGACGCGGTCAGGTTGTTCAGCAGATCGAAGACGGTGTTAAGACCGGTGGCTTCGATTTCGGTACGGCTGATGACCTGGACCGGCAACGCGGTTTCGGTGTCAGCACGCTTAATGCGCGAACCGGTGACCTCGATGCGGTCGAGGGTCGCGGTGTCGTCCTGCGCGTAGGCAGGCGCGGCGCTCAGGCCCATCAGGCCGACGGCACCAGCGGCGAGACCGTAGCGTACGGCGTCGCTCAGCAGATTACGGTTGAAATTCATTCGCTCTCTCCAACGTTCAGAGTGTCTTTGCACACAGATCGGGACAAATAAATCTTCCAATCCTTGGAAGTGCCGGGCTGTACGGGTCTTCCCCACACGGTGCGCAGCAGCGCCGGAGTCTAACAACAAACTTTTAACGTTGGAATCCCCGCAACGGAGGCTGTTGCAAAAATGCAACATCGGCTCGGCGCAAGACTTGAAGCGGCCATTTCTGCGGCCTACCGCGCTGAACAACGAAAAAGCCCGTGGGTCGGATCCACGGGCTCTCAAAACATCGGTACCGCGTTTAGGCTATTGCGTGCGCAGTCGCACATCTCCGCTGAAGCTCTCCAGACGGATCTCACCACGCCCGTCACCCAAAGCATGACGCAGCTTCGCCCCTGGGCCGTATTCTTCGCGCTCGACCTTGCCCACCGGGCTGCTGATATCGCCGCTGAAAGTTTCGATGCGCAGGTCGCCTGAGGCACCGGGCGGCAGAGTCAGCTCGATATCACCACTCATCGCTTCGAGCTGGATGCGCCCGCCCGACACCATCTTGGCGTCGACCAACAGATCGCCGGACACCGTGCTGCCGACGATCTTTTCCATGCCGGCGGCGTTGGCATTGATCTTGGCTCGGCCCGACACTGTTTCGACCCGCAGGCTGCCCTCGCCCTGGCCCGACAGATCGATATCTCCGCTAACCGTCTCCAGCTCGACCTTGCGCGCGCCCGCGGTCTTGAGAATCAGGTCACCGCTCACAGCGGTCACCTCCACTTCGCTCGCCGTCGAATCGAGTTCGATATCGCCGCTGACCGACTCGATTTCCACCCGGGCGCCGCCGACACCAGCGACGTCGATGTCGGCCGACACCGATTCAACCACCAGGGTCACGCCGGTGGGCAGATCGACTTGCAGAGAGCTGTCGCGCACTTCGCTGCGGCCCCACCAGCCGCCCCAGCCAGACTGCTCGGGATAGTCCACCCGCACCGACCAGCGCTGCGGATCACCTTCGACGATCAAGCCCTTGGCCCCCTCGCCGATGGTGCCGACGATGCGCAGCTCATTGCTGCCACCGCGCACCCGAATATCTCCGCGCATGTTGTGAATCTCGACCCGCGCGTCGGGTGCGATCTGCCGGGTTTCGTCAACCTTCTGTTCGGCTTGCACAGAACTGGCCAACAACAAGGCGGGCAGGCAGATCGCAGGCATCCACAGGTTCCGTTTCATTACACGCTCCTCGCTTGATCCCGGCCGACTGTCGCGGCCGCCAGATATTGTTTAGAAATGCGCAGTCGCCAGGCATAGGTACGGCGCAGCTGTTCCATCAACAGCCGCGATTGCGGCGCTGCATTCAAAGCCTCACGAATGCGCCTCGCATCCTCGTCCAGGCTGCTGGCCAGGGCCTGCAGATCGGGAGGCAAGGGCGCCTTGGCCACTTCGGCCAGTGCCGCCCGATATTCCAGGGTGATCAATTCGGCATTGCCCAGTCGTGCCGTGTGCTCGACGCTGGCGATCTGTGGGTGAGTGGCCTCCGGGCCGGATGCCCAGCGCCCACCCAACACGACCAGCAGCGCCAAGGCAGCCAGCGAGGCTGCCATCGCCCATGGCCAGTAGCTGGGCGTGGCGGGCTTGCGCGCTGGGCGGCGATCGTCCAATCGAGCCACAATCGCCGGCCACAGGTCATGTGGCGGCTCGTGCTGCCGCTCACCCAGTCTCGCCAGTTGTCGTCGCAGTTCGAACTCATCCATTACCGTGTCCCTCCAGTCGCTCGCGCAACAGGCCGCGGGCCCGATGCAGCTGCGCCTTTGAACTGCCCACCGCCATACCGAGCTCGCCGGCAATTTCCTGGTGGGTCCAACCTTCCACGTCGTACAGCAACAACACCGCTCGCGCCCGCGGTGGCAGGCTCTGTACCGCCTGCTCCAGGTCGATCTGGCTGGAGCGGCTGCGGCTGGGGGCGGAAAACTGTTCCAATTCGATATCACTCAGTTCCTGCCGATCCGACCTGGCATGGGCGCGCAGATCCATCAGCGCGGTGTTCACCGCCAGACGATGCAACCAGGTCGAGAACGCGCTGTCGCCACGGAAACCGGGCAAGGCCTGCCAGGCCTTGACGAAAGCTTCCTGGGTCAGCTCTTCGGCTCGTGCCTCATTGCCGCCCACCAGGCGCCAGATCACCGAATACACCCGTCTGGCATGCGACCGGTACAGACGCTCGAAGGCTGAGCGATCGCCCGCAGCGGCCTGGGAGACCCATTCTCCCAGCGGCTCGGTGCCCACTTCAGTCGTTTCGAACGCCGCAGTCATGGTCAGCATGTTCACTTGGATGCGCCCCGCGGCGCCAGGGTTTAGCTGCTTGCCAAAAAAGCGCGCTCTGGCGTCGGTGACTCGACAGTTTCGCTCAGGCCAACAGGCGTGCTGGGCTGTCCGCGGCCGCGCGTGCAGCCGCCTGCACGGTGGCGAAATGGATATCGACTATATCGTCGACCTGCTCGGCATAGCCGCCGGCCATGCAGATCGCCAGCGGCAGGCCGCGAGAACCGGCCTGGCCGATCACCTGGCGATCGCGCTCGGCCAGGCCGGCCTTGCTCAGCGCCAGAAAGCCCAACTTGTCGCCGACGAAAGGATCCGCTCCGGCGAGGTAGACCACCGCATCGGGTCGCGCCGCCTCAATCGCCACCGGCAGCGCTCGGGCCAGGCAATCGAGATAGGCAGCGTCTGAGGTGCCATCGGGCAATCCAATATCGAGATCCGAAGCCGGCTTCACCGCCGGATAGTTGCGCTGGCCGTGAATCGAAAGGGTGTAGATCGTCGGGTCCGCGGCGCACAGGGCCGCGCTGCCATCGCCCTGATGAACATCGAGATCGACGATCAGAGCGCGCTGCAGCAGGCCTCGATGCTGTGCTGCACGCAGTGCCACCACGGCATCATTGAATACGCAGAAGCCAGCACCGCGGGCAAACCCGGCGTGATGCGTACCCCCAGCCAGATTGACTGCAATGCCGTCGCTCAGCGCCGCACAAAGAGCCTCGACCGTGCCGCCGACCGAACGCCGCGAGCGCTCGACCATCGCCGGTGACCAGGGAAAGCCTATCCGCCGCTGCTCGGCCTCCGACAGTCGTCCGTCAAACACCCGCCCGACATAGTCCGGGCAATGCACCCGCTGAAGATCCTCTCGACTGATCGGCGAGGGCTCGCAGAGCTCGACCCCGAGTCGCTGGCGAGCCTCCTGCACGCGGGCGAACAGACGGCCGTACTTGGCCATCGGAAAACGATGGCCTTCAGGCAGCGGCAATTCAAAGTGGTGACAGTAAAAGGCGCGCATTGAGCTAGCTCAAGCGCGCCGCCGAGGGCAACTCACCGAGCGGCCCCAATTGAACTCAGCCGTTGGCCGCCTTGCGCAGGTCGGCCGCCGGCTTGAGCCTGGCGCGGATCGCATTCAACTCATCCACCAGTTTCGCTGGCATGCGCTCGCCAAAGCTGGCGAGATACTCGCCGAAGGCCTGGTACTCGGCATCCCAGCGCGCTTCGTCAACCTCGAACAAAGTCGCCATGGCGGCGGCCGGCAGGGTCAGGCCTTCGGTTCGGATATCACCCGACTTCGGCAGGCGGCCGATCAGGGTGTCCTTAGCCTCGAACTGGCCTTCCACCCGTCCGATCATCCATTCCAACACACGCAGATTGTCGCCAAAACCCGGCCAGATGAACTTGCCGTCGCTGCCCTTGCGGAACCAGTTGACGTGGAACACCCGCGGCAGGCTCACGCCGGGCTGGTCGAAACTCAGCCAATGGGCGAAGTAGTCGGCGAAGTTGTAGCCGCAGAACGGCTTCATCGCCATCGGGTCGCGACGCAGCACGCCGACCGCACCGGTCGCCGCGGCGGTGGTTTCCGAACCCATGGCCGCACCCAGCATGACGCCGTGGGTCCAGTCGCGGGCTTCCAGCACCAGCGGCAACAGCGATTCGCGACGACCGCCGAACACGATGGCCGAAATCGGCACGCCGTGTGCGGCTTCGGCCTGGTGCGACCAACTGGCGCACTGCTTGGCACCGACAGTGAAGCGGGCATTCGGGTGGGCTGCCGGTCCGTTGGCCGGATCGTAGGGGCGGCCCTGCCAGTCAAACGCCGGCTCGCCGGGCAAGCCCTCCCACCATGGTTGGTTGTCCGCGGTCAGGCCCACATTGGTGAAGATGGCATCGCGGTTGAGCATCTCCAAGGCATTCGGATTGGTCTTGGCACTGGTGCCCGGGGCCACACCAAAGAAGCCGGCTTCCGGGTTGATCGCCCACAGGCGACCGTCCTCACCGGGCTTCATCCAGCAGATGTCGTCGCCAACCGTCCAGATCTTCCAGCCTTCCTGGCGATAGCCTTCGGGCGGGATCAACATGGCCAGATTGGTCTTGCCGCAGGCGCTGGGGAAAGCAGCGGCGATGTAATGCGTCTCGCCCTTGGGATTCTGTAGGCCCAGGATCAGCATGTGCTCGGCCAGCCAGCCTTCCTGGCGCGCCTGATAGCTGGCGATGCGCAGAGCGTGGCATTTCTTGCCCAGCAGGGCGTTGCCACCGTAGCCCGAGCCATACGACTTGATGCTCAGCTCT
Organism: Pseudomarimonas arenosa; assembly: GCF_014841215.1. GTDB lineage: Bacteria > Pseudomonadota > Gammaproteobacteria > Xanthomonadales > Xanthomonadaceae > Pseudomarimonas > Pseudomarimonas arenosa. Next base: position 18,039 of record NZ_JACYTR010000006.1, on the reverse strand, counting down.
TGCGGGAAGTGCATGATGAAACGTCGCTCCGGATCGAGCTCGCCGGTCGAGTGCAGGCCCTTGACGAAGGTCCCTTCGCGCTCGATGCGGGCCTGTGCGTCGGCGCCCATGCGGGTCATCAACCCCATATTGAGCACGACGTACGGGCTGTCGGTGATCTCCACTCCACAGCGCGACAGCGGTGAGTCGATCGGCCCCATGCAGTAAGGCACCACGTACAGCGTACGGCCCTTCATACAGCCTTCGAACAGCGCATCCATTTTGGCGTGGGCCGCGGCCGGCGCCATCCAGTGGTTGTTCGGGCCGGCGTCGATTTCCTGCTCGGTGCAGACGAAGGTCAAATGCTCGACGCGCGCCACGTCGCTCGGGCTGGAGCGATGCAGATAGCAATCCGGGTGGGTGTCCGGATTGAGCGCGATCAGGTCGCCGCTAGCCAGCATCAGCTTGCGCAGCTCAGCAGCCTCGGCCTCGGAGCCATTGCACCACTGCACGCGATCAGCCTGGGTCAGGCGCGCGACATCCTCCACCCATTGGTTCAGGCTGGAAAGTTGACTGGACATGGACGGTTAACTCCTCGACCGCGGGTCGAAACTAAGGGGAAATCGTGGCGCCGGTGGGCTGCGAGATGGCGTCCCACCGGCCAGCGGCGACAGCATTGGCGTCGGCCAGCCTTAAAGCGCGCGATCCTACCACTGCATACGTATGCATGCATGTGCGATTGCAAAACGGCCGAATGCCCGACACCGAACGCTCGCTCAGGCCGCCGGGATCAGGGTCTGGATGACGTGTTCGACATAGGTCTCGAACTCGTCGGCCTGCAGTCGTGGCTGGCGCAGTTGCAGGCTCAGCTGCAGGAAGCCGACGTAGGCGGTGTAGGTGAGGCGCGCCCGGTGCTGTGCGTCGGTACGACTCATGCCGATCTGGCGGAACGACAGCTGCAGGTAGTCCATGCGTCGTTTCGAAACCCGCTCCATCACCGGCTGCACCACCGGGTGGTCGAGCGCTTTCAACAATTCGCTATAGATAATGTGCGACTTGGCCTCATGAGCCACACGTAGAAACAGCTCGCGCAATCGCTCGCGCGGATCTTCGATGCCTTCCAGGCGGGCGAACACCTCTTCCAGCTCGTTGCTTTCCCAACGCTCCAGCGCGGCTCGAAGCAAAGCATCGCGGGACGGAAAATGCCAGTAGAAGCTGCCCTTGGTCACGCCCAACCGCTTGGCCAGGGGCTCGACAGCCAGACCCTGCACGCCCGATTCGGCGATCTGATCCAGGGCGCCTTGCGCCCAATCGACGGCCGACAAGCGGTTGCTCGGCTCGCGTTTCTTGACACTGCTTAACATGGACGGAGTGTATCCAAAACCCGCCCCATCGGCGGCTCGGCGCTGCATCTTGTCACACTATTGCGATAGAGAGAAACGTTACCATACGGCAACGTATTGACAAAGCGACCCCCGATTTCCATACTGGAGCGTATGGCCCACACTGCCACCACCGCCCGTGCCCGACACCTGCCCCGTCCCGACGGGGTTCGGCTGGCCTTCGACCATTGGCCCAACCCGGGGCCCGGGGTGCTGTTCGCCCACGGTTTTGGCCAGACCCGCGGCGCCTGGTGCGCCACTGCGACGCGGCTCGCCGCCATCGGCTACGACGTGCGCGCACTGGATGCGCGCGGTCACGGCGACAGCGATTGGCTGCCCGAAGGCGGCCAGTATGCGATGCAGCAGTTCATTGAAGACCTCGAAGCCAGCGCCGCCGAACTGCGCTCGCCCTGGCTGGTCGGCGCCTCCATGGGCGGCCTTCTGGGCATTGCCGCGCAGTCCCGAACACGTTGTTTCGCTGGCCTGATCCTGGTGGATATCGCACCGCGCTGGGACGCCCGCGGCGTGGCCCGGATCCTCGATTTCATGGAAGCCTTCCCCGATGGCTTTGCTTCGCTGAACCACGCCGCCGATGCCATCGCCGGCTATCTGCCGCACCGCGAGCGCAAGACCGAACAGGCCTTGCGCGCGGTGTTGCGCCAAGATTCATCCGGGCGCTGGCGTTGGCATTGGGATCCGCGCATGCTGAACGCGATCGGCCGCGCTGGCGAACAGCATCAGCACGCCTTGATCGAAGCCGCACGCCAGATCGAGGTGCCGGTGCTACTGATCAGCGGCGGCCGCAGCGACCTGATCGGCGAGGCCGAGGTGGCGCATTTTCTTGAGTTGGTGCCGCACGCCCAGCACCGCCGAATCGAACAGGCCACCCATATGGTGGCCGGTGATCAGAACGATGCGTTTACCGATGCCATCGTCGAGTTCCTCCCCCCCGTGACCGCTACGGTTACGGTCTCCAATGGAGCGTTGTCATGAGTGTGTTGATTCCGTTTCTTGCCCTTCTGTTGGCCGGTATGGCCGCTGCCTACTTCCGCATCTCGCTGAAGAGTTGGGCCATCGTCAGCGCGGTTGCGCTGGCGATCGGCGTGGCCGCGGGCGGCAGTGGCTGGGTCACAGCCGTTGCCGCCGTGCTGTTCGCCCTGGTCGCGGCGCCCTTGCTGCATGTGCCGACCCGGCGCAGCAAACTCACTGCGCCACTGCTGAAGATCTACACCAAGATGCTGCCGCAGCTGTCGGACACTGAGCGCACCGCTCTGGAAGCCGGCACGGTGGGCTTCGAAGGTGAACTGTTCTCCGGCATGCCGAACTGGAAATCACTGCTGTCGCAGCCGAAGCCCGAGTTAAGTGCGGAAGAACGCGCCTTCCTCGATGGCCCGGTCGAAGAAGTCTGCAAGATGACCAATGACTGGGACATCACCCACGTCCGCGCCGACCTGCCGCCGGAAATCTGGGACTTCATCAAGAAGAACAAGTTCTTCGGCATGATCATTCCGAAGCAGTACGGTGGCCTTGGCTTCTCGGCGCTGGCTCACCACAAAGTGATCGAGAAGCTGGCCTCGGTGTCCTCGACACTGAGTTCCACCGTCGGCGTACCGAACTCGCTCGGCCCGGCCGAGCTGATCCTGCACTACGGCACCGATGAGCAGAAGAACCACTACCTGCCGCGTCTGGCCGACGGCCGTGAAGTGCCGTGCTTTGCCCTGACCGGCCCAAGCGCCGGCTCCGACGCCACTTCGCTACCGGATTTCGGCATTGTCTGTGAGGGCGAATGGAACGGCGCCAAGGTAGTCGGCGTCAAGCTGACTTTCGACAAGCGCTACATCACCCTGGCTCCGGTAGCCACCGTGATCGGCCTGGCCTTCCGCCTGTACGATCCTGACAAGCTGCTCGGCGAACAGGACGATCGCGGCATTACCCTGGCCCTGCTGCCGCGCGGCACCGAAGGCCTGGAAGTCGGCCGCCGCCACTTCCCTCTTAACTGTGCGTTCCAGAATGGCCCAGTGCGAGGAGAAGAAGTGTTTCTGCCGCTGTCGCAGCTGATCGGCGGTGAAGACTACATCGGCCAAGGCTGGCGCATGCTGGTTGAATGCCTGTCGGTCGGTCGCGCTATCACCCTGCCGTCCACCGCCAGCGGCGGTTCACGTCTGGCCGCCGTGGTCACCGGCGCCTACTCGCGCATCCGCAAGCAGTTCGGCCTGTCGATCGGCCGTTTCGAAGGCGTGGAAGAAGCCTTGGCGCGCATCGCCGGCAATGCCTATGCGGTCAGCGCGCTGTCGGAGATGACCGCCTCGGCGGTTGATCGCGGTGAAAAACCTGCCGTTCCCTCGGCGATTGCCAAGTACCACTGCACCGAGATGGGCCGCGAAGTGGTGCGTGATGCAATGGACATCCATGGTGGCAAGGGCGTGATTCTGGGGCCGAAGAACTATCTCGGCCGCGGTTACCAGGCAGCGCCGATTTCGATCACGGTGGAAGGCGCCAATATCATGACCCGCTCGCTGATGATCTTCGGCCAGGGCGCAATTCGCTGCCATCCCTGGGTGCTGAAGGAAATGCAGGCTGCCACCCACGAGGATCCGGATTACCGACTCAAGGAATTCGATCGCACCTTGTTCGGGCACATCGGCTTCGCAGTGTCGAACGCCGTGCGCAGCTTCGTGTTCGGCCTGACCGCTGCGCGATTCGGCGCCGCGCCGGGCGACGCCTACACCCGCCGCTACTACCGCAAGTTGAACCGCTATTCGGCCAATCTGGCCCTGGTGGCGGATACTTCGATGCTGCTGCTCGGCGGCAAGCTGAAATTCAAGGAGCGCCTGTCGGCGCGTCTGGGTGATGTGTTAAGTCAGCTGTACATCGCCAGCGCCATGCTGAAGCGCTATGAGGACATGGATCGCCCGGCCGCCGAACGCCCGCTGCTGGCCTATGCCTTCCATGACGCCTGCTACAAGATCGAGCTGGCGCTGTCGACCGCACTGCGCAATTTCCCGATCCGGCCGGCCGGCTGGTTGCTGTGGGTGCTGGTGTTCCCCTGGGGCCGCCGCGCCCAGGCACCGTCCGACCGCCTGGGTCACCGCGCAGCCTCGCTGCTGATGAGTCCGTCGGACACCCGCGATCGGTTGGGCCAGGGCGTGTTCCTCACCCCGGGGGAGAACAATCCGGCCGGACGGATCAATGCTGCACTGGCCAAGGTAATCGCCGCCGAGCCGGTCGAACGCAAGTTCCTCAAGCACGTCAAGGCCGGCGAACTCAGCGCACTGGACTACGACGGCCAGTTGCATGAGGCACAACTGAAGGGCATGTTGAGTGCGGAAGAAGTGGCCATGCTGCGCGAAATGCAGGTACTGGTGCACGATGCCATCAGCGTGGATGACTTCGATCCATCCGAGCTGGTCGCGGCGTCTCTACACAAGAAGGAAAGCGGCCGAAAGGCGGCCTGATCGCTTCGCCAACACGTACAACGGCGGCTCCGGCCGCCGTTGTTGCATGCACGACTGAATAGACCAAGCCATGTCCGACTCAATTCCCCGCGTGCTCGCCCTATACAACAAACTGCAGCGCTACCCGCTGGGCGGTTGGCTGTTCAGCAGGGCGATCTGTTTCCAGGCACCCTATTTCGGCAGCATCTCGCCACGCATCACCCGGCTCGAACACGGTCGCTGTGAGGCCTACATCGACCAACGCCGCCGAGTACAGAATCACATCGGCACCGTGCACGCGATCGCGCTGTGCAATCTTGCCGAGTTGACCGCTGGCGTGGTCAGCGAAGCCAGTCTGCCGACCAGCATGCGCTGGATTCCGAAGGGAATGGAGGTGAAGTATCTGGCCAAGGCGAAAGGGCGGATGCTCGCCGTGGCCGCGCCGGCCGTGCCGGCTGCACACGCCGAGCAAGGCTACGAACTGCCGATCGAGGTCAGCGTTCGTGATCGAGGCGGCACTGAAGTGTTCAGCGCGACGGTCAGGATGTGGGCGACACCCAAGCCGCAACGCAGCTGAGTCTAGGAACTACTGATCCAGGCGCAGCATGATGGCCTCGCGCGCATACAGGATCGGTCGCTGCGGCTGTTGCTGCAGGGTCAGCACCGCGCCCTGGCGAATGCCATTCTCGGTGCGCTGATCATAGTTGGCCTGACGCACTTCCATGCGCGTCCATTCGCGCAGCCAAACGCTCTCAACCCGCTTCACCAGGCCGCGGCAATCGGCGCTGGGCTGCAGCTCGCCCAACACCTTGGCCATCCTTTGTGCTGACTTGATGGCCAGCTGCTGGTGGCCCTGTTCATGCGCATGCAGGGCCTGCTGCACGCTTGACCACTGATCATGCAACTCAACTGCGGCTTCGCTGCGCGGATGCCACTCGGGCATATGCTGGTGAATATGCAGCACCAACAGCGGCTCCACCATCCGGCACGTGTCCTCGCGAGCATCCAAGCGATACTCAAGCCGCAAGTCGAGCTCAGTCAGGGCGTGCCAGTGATTCTTTTGCAACAGCCGCGGACGCTGCGTGGTGAACTGCTCGGTCAGCTCCTCGGCGGTGATGGCATCTAGGCGATAGGCCGAACTGCTGCGCTCAACCCGCAGGGCGACGCCTGCTTGATCCACTGCGACTGCATGGCCGGCGGTCCAACCAGCCAACGCGCCGATCAGCAGTCCGATCCGTTTGCACTTGCTGAAAGCGTGACTGCCCTGATCCACCCGCAAGCGCAGCCGGGTGGAAAAGGCGCAGGCACGGTGACGGTCGGGCTTCACTCGGCGGACGACAGCGGCCGCAGACGCACATCCAGCGCGCTGAAGTAATACGAGGTCAAACCCTCGAAGGCAGAGTCGCTACCTGCCACCAGCCACAGCCGGCCCTGCTCGTCTGCTTGCGCGGTCAGCGGTCGACCCAGGTTACCCAGGCGCTTGAGCTGCCAGGTCGGCGTATCGGTCGAACAGTCCTGGCGGTTGGCCAGATCGCCGACCACCCGTGCCTGCTCGCCACCCTCCGACTGAACACCAAAGTCAAAGTTAAGACGGAGCCAATCCTCGGTGCCGTTGTCCTGCGCCACCGCCTGCGGCGGGAACGGGGTCACCCCCATCTTCATATAAACGCTATCGCCCGGTGACCCACCCACCCCGAAGCAACCGCGCGGTACATCGCTGGCGATCTCCATCTCCAGCTCAATCGAATACAGCTGACCCGGTTGCAGCCCGGCCAGCGGCGCGGTGATCAGCATGGCCAGATCATCCGATCGATTCATTCCGGTCAGACGCAGACCACGACGTCCTGCCAATGGCGCAGGCAAGGCCTCATACGCGAAATCCAGTTCATAGATGTCATGGCCCTCGGTCGGCAGGTCGGCAAACAAGGGGGTGAAGCCATTGGCTCCGTGTTCAAAACTGAATTGACGCACCTCGGCAAAGGTTGCGGCCCGATTGCAGCGCTCGCCGGCAACCCGGGTCAGGCGCTGCACCACGAATTCACCGTCAGGCAAGGCGCTGTCTTCCGAGGTCCAACTGAGTTGGGCGCTATCGCAACTGGCGAACTCGATCGTCAGCTGGCCGGCGGCGCTGAACTGCACCGGCGGATTGGGCGCCAGGGTCGGGAAGCGCCCGCCCTCGGCGCTGCTCATCGGCACCTGCATGCGGGTTCCCACTGCCTCTCCGAGGCCGAACAGCCACAGGGGCCGCCCATCGGCATCGAAGGTGTACCAGGTGACCGCCGCGCGTTGCTCATCCAGCAGATCGATCTGCAATCCCTGACCATTGCGTTGCTGATCAAACCACAGTCCACCGATATCCCCGCGTAGATCGGTCGGTACTTCGGCCCGAAGCAGGCCGGCCCAGAGACCGATCGTCGCCACACTCACGCACAGCCATTGCCGTTTGAAGCCTCGCATTCCCCTCTCCTGTCGGTTTACCAGGTTCGACTCGAACCCTCGGATCAAGACGCAACACAAGGTTCAACCGTCGCAGCATGGCCCAATATTGATCGCCTCAGGCGATAGGGCCGCCCACATCCCGCGGCAGTTTCTTCTGCTCGCGCCAGAGACCGAATCCGGCCACGCACATAAATAGCGCGCACAGCACCCCGGTGGCGAACACCGCGCTGGAACCGAACCCCGAAACGAACTTGTGCACCCAGACGAAACTGAGATCGCCGCCGCGGTAGATCACCGTATCGATGGCGGCACCGGACTTGTAACGCCATTCCCGATCAACCCGGGTGTAGATGGTTTCCCGCGCCGGCTTGGCCAGAGCAAACTCGCTGGCTCGGGTCAGGATCTGCGCGATCGCCACGATCAAGGGCAGCGGTGATGCGGTCAGTGCCATGAATGCCACCAAGATGATCAAGGCCGGCCCCAGCAGTGCCGGCCCAATGCCCCAGCGCGACAGCACCCAGCGAGTGAGCAGCAGCTGCACCAGCAGGGTCAGCGTATTAACACCCAGGTCAATCATGGCGTAGTAGGCCGTGCTGGCCTCGGGTTCGGGGTAATACTGCTGCACAATCAAGCGCTGCTCGTTGTACAGCAAGGTACCGACGCTGACGCCAAAAAACACCGCCAGCGCCATCCAGCGCAGCAAGGGCTGCTGCGCGATCAGCTTCAACCCGGCCAGCAACTGCCCGCCCATCGGCACTTCGCCGCTACGCAGGCCGCGCTGCTGTTCACGCTGCACTGCCCACAGGCGCAAACGCAGGATGCAGACGATGCACAGCACCAGCAGCACCGCCGACACCAGCATCAGATTGGCAATGCCCAGTCGGCTGACCAGGGTGGTGGTCAGCAATGGACCACTGATCGCGCCTAGCGTACCGGCGGCACCGATCCAGCCATACAGCCGACGCGCTTCACTGTCGGTGAACACATCGGCCATGAAGCTCCAGAACACCGCCACCGCAAACAGATTGAAAACGGTTATCCAAAGGAAGAACAGCATGCCGCGCCCGGGCAGCCCGGAGTCGAAGGCGAGATAGAAGCCGAGCAGGGTGACAACGAATACTGTGTAGACGGTGGGCAGGAATACCCGCCGCGGAAAGCGACTGACCAGCCATCCGTAGGCCGGCTGCAGCAGCAGCATGATGACAAAGGTGGCGCTGAACAGGATCTGCAGGGTGAGCTGACCGAGATCGATCGAACGCGCCGCCGCCAGATCGACCAGCCAGGGCGGAAACACCGTGTAGACATCACTGGCTGCGCCCATCGCCTCGCGCACCGGGCGCAACACGTAGTACCCACACAGCAGGCAGTAGAAGTACAGGAAGGCCCATAACAGTGGCGGCGATCCAGCCAGATCGGCGCGCATGCGCTGCCAGTATGAGCCGTCCGACTCAGCCGACATCGGCACGCCCAGAACGCCGCAGTGACTGCAAAGCACGCAGCCGACCTAGTGACTCGGCAACTCGAAGTTTGAACATCCTGTTCAACTTCACGCGAGCAGATCGATGGGCTGACATCTTGATCCGGCTCATTGAAACTCCAATGGGCCGAATCAATAACCCAACCATTCGCCGCTGACCGCGCGCCGTCTGCAACGCCAACAGAATCGATGGTGAAGTCGGAACGTCGCGGGGCACGGGCATTGACGATCGGCGAAGGAAGGGCAAGTGTACCCACTCGCGAGCTCGTTCGGTTCCAGCCAGCATCGCGGCGTCCGCGGCGTAGTCGAGCAACTGCGCGCGACAGGAATCGCTGATCGCGTTCGACATGCACGGCCTTGCTGCGACGCAGCACAGACCTGTTTGAAGCAAATGCTCTAAGCTTGGGGGCGTAGCCTCAAGCAAGCGGCATCGGCCGCACGCAGCCCTACGGAAGCGATCGTTCTCGCCCGCGCCCCACTGAACCTCAGGCGCATCATTGTCGAAGGCTGCCGTTGAACCACCCGATCCGGACTGACCCCTGGATTCTGCAGCTCTGGAGTTTCACCCCGTGTTTGATTACATCATCGTTGGAGCCGGTTCCGCCGGATGCGTGCTGGCCAATCGCTTGAGCGCCTCGCCGGGCACACGGGTACTGCTGCTGGAGGCCGGCCCGCGCGACTGGCATCCCTTTATCCACATGCCAGCAGGAATCGCCAAGCTGGTGGGACGCAAGGGCGTGAACTGGGACTACAGCACCGAAGCCGAGCCTGAGCTCAACAATCGGCGACTGTGGTGGCCACGCGGCAAGGTGTTGGGCGGTTCGAGCTCGATCAATGCCATGTGCTACATCCGCGGCGTGCCGGGCGACTACAACGAATGGGCCGCACTCGGCGCCAAGGGCTGGGATTGGGCCTCGGTGCTGCCCTATTTCAAGCGATCCGAAGACAATCAGCGTGGCGCCAGCGAACTGCACGGTAGCGGTGGCCCGCTCGGCGTTGCCGACCTGCGCTATCACAATCCGCTGTCTGATCAGTTTCTGGCGGCGGCGGCGGAAGCGGGTTTTCCGCGCAGCGACGACTTCAATGGGCCACGCCAGGAAGGCTTTGGCTTCTATCAGGTGACCCAGCGCGATGGTGCCCGTTGCTCCAGTGCCAAAGCCTATCTCGCACCGGCGCGCGAACGGCCGAACCTCTGCATCGAAACGTCGGCCCAGGCCACTCGCGTGCTCTTCGAGAACGGTCACGCCGTCGGCGTGGAATATCGACAGCGCGGACGCATCAAGCAGGTGCGCTGCACGGCTGAGGTGTTGCTGTCAGGTGGCGCACTCAACTCGCCGCAGTTGCTGATGCTGTCCGGCATCGGCCCGGCCGATCAGCTGGGCCGGCACGGCATCGCCGTGCTGCGCGATCTGCCCGGCGTCGGGCAGAATCTGCAGGATCATCTGGACATCTGCAGCATCGATCGCTGTCGCGAGTCGCTGACCTATGACCGTACCAATGATGTCAAGATCGCACTCGACTACTACCTGTTCAAGCGCGGCCCGGGCACTTCGAACATCGCCGAAACCGGTGGTTTTGTGCGCTCCTCTCTGGCCGAGGATGCGCGACCGGATCTGCAGTTCCACTTCGTCCCGGCGATCCTCGACGATCATGGCCGCAATCGCTTGCCCGGATTTGGCTACACCGTACATGCCTGCGCCCTGCGACCGAAGAGTCGCGGGCGACTGGAGCTCGCCTCAGCCAATCCCGCTGACAAGGTACGCATCTTTGCCAACTATCTGAGCGATGCCGAAGGCTATGATCTGGCGATGATGGTCGAAGCAGTCAAAGTAAGCCGCGAGGTGTTGAGCCAGCCGGCACTGTCCAAGTACCGCGCCGGCAGCCTGTTCCCCGGCGATGAGGCTCGCAGCGATCAACAAATCATCGAGTTTGTGCGACGCAAGGCAGAGACGATCTACCACCCGATTGGCACCTGCAAGATGGGCGATGATGCATCGGCGGTGGTCGACAGCGAGCTGCGCGTACGTGGCGTCAGCGGCTTGCGCGTGATCGATGCCTCGGTGATGCCCAAGCTGATCGGCGGCAACACCAATGCGCCCACCATGATGCTGGCCGAACGCGCCAGCGATCTGATCCTGGGGCACAGCATCGATGCGCAACCGGGTGCCCCGGACTCCTCTGCCAGTCGCGCTGCGGCCTGAGCAAGAGCAGCGGTCAGCTGCGCCGATTGCCGCGCTGCTCGATCACCGGTGGCAGCGGGCAGTGCAGACAGGCGCAGACGGTACGCAGCAGTTCGGCCTCCTCGACGGTGACCCGGCCGTCATGACCGACTGCGATAACCAGGCCTTCCACCAGCACCTGCTTGCCCACTGCATCGAGCTGGTCGAGTTCGGCCATGGCCGCGTCCATGGCCGGTATCCAAACCTTGGGCGGTGCGAACTGAAAGCGCTCTGAAGGCAGCACACTGAGCAGGCCGGCGACATAGGCTCGGCGCATCTCGTCAGGATCGTCATGGCCGTAGGCGGCGACGATGGCGAACAGATCAGCCAGCGGCTTGACGCATTCGGTCAGGCGCTTTCTACCGCTGGCCTTGAACTTGTTCGGCTGCAGCGCTTCGATCACCTGGCGCTGCAGCAGTCTCGACATGCAGTAGTCGAACAGGGACACTTTTCCATCCAGGTGCACCAGACGGTCGCTGCAACGGATCAGTCGTTGCAGCTTGTCCATGGTCAGGCGCCGCAAGGCCGGAAAGCTGAGCGCCACCAGTGGCAGCTTCAGCGCCGCGGGCAGCGCCTGACAGGCCGGCAGCAGAGCGGCCACCTGGTCGGCGGCGTCCTCATCGATCTCCACGGCCACTTCGGCCAACTGCCTGGCCTGGACCGCGCGATCGCGATCGACCAGCAGCGCCAACAACAGATGCACCGCTGTCTCGCTGCTGTGCGCAGCACGCGCCAGTGACGGCGGGATCATGTTGTGCAGGCCAGAAGCGCGACGCATATCGTCAGCCTGCGGACTAGCGATGCGCACCGCCGTGCTTCCAGGATAGGGTCGCAACTCCTTGTTGGAATCGATCAAGGGCTGGATGCCGGTCGACATCGCCATGTCCATCAAGCGATCTTCCTCCAGCCCTTGCGGTGGCGACTGCCGCCACTTGTCGCTGAGGCTGTCCAGCGCGGCTTGATCGAACTCAGGCTCCAGCGCCCGAATGCGCTCGAGCAGGGGTGGATGCGTCTGAAACCAACTCGCCATCCGTTGCCCTTCGCCAAACAACATGTGGCTGACTTCCTCGCGCCGGGCGTGCTGCAAGTTCGAGCCGTCGGCAAGGCCGGCGATTTTCTTCAACGCACCGGCCAGACCTGTGCGCTGACGGGTGAACTGCACCGCCGAGGCGTCGGCCAGCACTTCGCGTGAGCGTGACACCGAGGCCTTGATCACTCGCGCGCAGAGCACGCCGACATAGCCGATCGCCAGGATCAGGCCGGCCACCACCAGCACCACTCCTGCGCCACGGCTGTCGCGTGCATACCGTCCACGTTCCAGCACCCAGCGTGCCGCCACGGCCAGGGCGGTGATGCCAAACAGCACACCGAGCATCTTCGAGTTGAGGCGCATGTCGCCATGCAGGATATGACTGAACTCGTGGGCGATGACGCCCTGCAGTTCGTCACGATTGAGCTTCTCGATCGCGCCGCGGGTCACCGCCACCGCCGCGTCGCTGGGTGAGTAGCCCGCGGCGAATGCGTTGATCGACGACTCGCGATCAAGCACGAAGATTGCCGGCACCGGCAGGCAAGCCGCGATGGCCAGTTCCTCGACGATATTGCGCAGACGACGATCGAGCGGATCAACACAATCAGCGGTGATCTCACGCCCGCCCAGCTGAACTGCAAGTTCCGCCCCGCCGCGGCGCAACCGGCGGATCCGCAGCACCGAACACGACAGGACCGTGCCGACTACCAGTAGCGCGCAGATCGCCAACGCGCCTCGATGGTGCTGCCAGAAGTCGGCCCAACTCAGATTCGACCAACGCTCGCCATCGGCCAGTATCAAGCCCAGCAAAACGGCAGCGCACACCGCCACCACGACCAACAGCACGGCCGCGGCAAATGCCAGCAGCATTCGCCGCGAGCTCTGCAGTGCTTCTTCCTGGCGCTGAAAGAAATTCATCTCGGCCGATCAGTGCATGGCGTGCTGACTATCGAAGTGGAAAGGGCCAGGGCGCCTCGACATCACCGCCCGGACTCAGTCGAACGACAGCTTGGGAACATCGCGCATGTGCGCATCGCTGCTCTTGATCTCCAGCAGTGTCGCTGCGATGAACCCGAAGGCAGCAGCCAGCAGGTTGCCGGGAAACGTCTCGCGCCTATTGTTGTAGCTCATGACCTGATCGTTGAACGCCTGCCGGGAAAAGGCCACCCGGTTCTCGGTCGAGGCCAGCTCCTCGCTCAACTGCGCCATGGTCTGATTCGACTTCAGATCGGGGTAGTTTTCGGCCAGCGCGAACAGGCGGCCAAGCGATTGGCTCAGTGCATTTTCAGCCGTTGCCAATTGCTGCATCGGCAACGCTTCGCCGGCATGCCCTTTCGCGGCACTCGCCGCCTGCAGTGCCGAATTGCGCGCCTGGATCACCGCTTCCAGGGTCGACCGTTCGTGCGCCAGATAGGCCTTGGCCGTTTCCACCAGATTGGGGATCAGATCATGCCGACGCTGAAGCTGCACATCGATCTGTGCATAGGCGTTGCGAAACGCGTTTCGCGCCTTGATCAATCCGTTGTAGATCGACACTGCCCACACCAGCAGTGCGCCGACCACCAGCAATGCGACCCAACCCATGACGCCCCCTGTTCGAGACAGCAATACGCGCTAGCCACCCGCGCAGGCTAGCAGTGTTGCGCCGAGTCGGGCAATTTGCCCAGACCGATCCGCGCGGCCGATTGGCGTGCTGGTTGGCAGCGGCCATTCACTCCGATGATGGCAGTTCAGCCGACTGCACTCGCCGAACGGCTAGAATCATGCTCAGTTCCTGCCTCAGGTTTTACCTTGCTGCGTCAATTTCTGCTTGTCGTGATGGTCTTGGCGGCGCTGCCTGCGCCAGCGGCGACCGCGACCAAATCGGCTTCTTCCCTCACGCCTCTGGTGCGCTACGTCGATGACCTGGGCACGCAAGCCGTTGAGCGTGGCAAGTTGCCCGGCTTGGCGATCGGCATTGTCTACCGGCATGAAGTGCTGCTGGCGCGCGGCTATGGCGTCACCGAAGTCGGCAAGAAGGAGGCGGTCGACGAACACACCGTGTTCCGCCTCGCCTCGTTGTCCAAGGCATTCGCCGGCACGGTGGCTGCACTATTGGTCGACGAGGGAGCGCTGCGCTGGGAATCGCGCGTGGTTGATCCGTTCCCGACCTTTCAGCTGAAGCGCGCCGGCGCGGCCGAGCAGCTGACCTTGCGCAATATTCTTAGCCATCAGGTCGGCGTGCCGTTTCACGCCTTCGACCGCGAACTGGAAGCCAATCAGCCTTACCCACTGCTGGCAGCCAAGTTGGCCGAGGCGCCGAGCCCGTGCGAACCGGGCGACTGTTACGCCTATCAGAACATCGCGTTCAGCCTGGTCGGCGATCTGGTATTCGCGGCCACCGGTGACTTCTTCACTCACCAGGTCGAGCGACGCATCTTCCATCCATTGGAGATGTTCGACGCCACCTACGGCCGCGAATCGCTGGAAGCGAGCCCGAAGTGGGCGCGTCCACATGTACGCGGCCGTCGCGGCTGGGTAGCAGTGAAACCCAAGGACAACTACTACCGGGTGCCGCCCGCAGCCGGCGTCAATGCCAGCATCTCCGACATGACCAAATGGTTGATCGCGCAGACCGGCGGCAAGCCGGATGTGTTGTCGCCAACCCTGCTGACCGACCTGCACAAGGCCAGAGTGCGCACGCCGAATGAGATTCGTCGGCATGGCTGGCGGCAGCGCATTCGCGATGCCCACTATGGCACCGGCTGGCGGGTGCTCGACTATGCCGGACACGAAGTCGTGTTCCATGCCGGAGCGGTGCAAGGCTACCGCGGCATGGCGGCGGTCGTGCCGCAACGGCAGTTCGGTATCGTGGTGCTATGGCATGCCGAGTCGGCCCTGCCTTCGGGAATTGCCGCGTCGGCACTTGATCGACTGTTTGGTTTCAGCAGTCGCGACTGGACCGGCCTGGAGCAGGCTCCGCGCAAGAAGACGCGTTGAGTCGATGCGCTGACACTTGCGCGATGGGAGGCGGTGGAACCGCTCTCGGGGAATCCGGCAACCACCGGAGGAAACAACGATCTCTTTGGAAAATCATCTCTCCCCGCCCGGGCGGTGCGGGGAGAGACCATGTGTTATGCAGCTAGATAATCGAGGTTTTTGTCGTTCTTAGAGCGGAGACGCCATCGGCGCCGGTGCGACTTCTACCGGGGCTGCCTTCTTGCGCGAACTACGCTTGGCCGATTTCTTTGCTGCCTTCTTCGGTGCCGCTTTCTTGGCTACCTTCTTCGCCGACTTCTTGGCGGCGGCCTTCTTGGCTGTCGCCTTCTTGGCGACTTTCTTGGCGACCTTCTTTACCGCCTTCTTGGCCTTGGTGGCCTTCTTGGCGGCCTTCTTGGCGACCTTCTTCACTGCCTTCTTGGCGGCGGTCTTCTTCTTAGCTACCTTCTTGGCGGCCTTCTTCGGTGCAGCCTTCTTGGCTGCCTTCTTTACTGCCTTGGTGGCCTTCTTGGCTACCTTCTTGACCGCCTTCGCTGCCTTGGCCGCCTTCTTAGCGACCTTCTTGGCTGCCTTCTTCGGCGCGGCCTTCTTGGCTGCTTTCTTCACTGCCTTCTTGGCAGTGGCCTTTTTTGCACCAGCTTTCTTAGTTGCCATAACGCCCTCACTCTTCGTCAGTGGTCTTCATTGATGCCCGGTACGGCCGATTGGCCGCATAAAAAAACGCCCGCAGTCGATGCGACGGCGGGCGCATTCGTTTGACCTTGGTGAGACTCGGAGCACTGGTTTCGAGAAAGAAAAGGGCGGCTCGCTTCGCTAGCGAAGTGGGTCGCGCACAGAGTGACGCGTGTAACGCAGTGCTTGACTCTTTCGTTTTTCACCTAGGTCCGCAGAGTGTCTGCTTGGCGAAAGCTAATCACGTGTCATTCCACTGTCAACAACTTATGCGTGTTTTTTCAAAAATATTTTTTGCCGCGGTTCATCGCCGGAGATCGAACCGACACCGAATGCGACCTTCCCCCCTCCCCAACGGGCGGAATTCAGCCCCCTCTCCGGGGCCTGAATTCTTAGCTAGTAGCTCCATCGAACTGGCCGGACAAAAAAGAAACGCGCCTGGTCAGGCGCGTTTCGAATTCAGCGAAAAACCGCTGCAAGCCGCGTATTTACTCGTCTTCGAGCTGTGCCGCGTAGTCGTCCGGAGCGAGCAATTCGTCGAGCTGCGATGCATCATCGGCGGCGATCACGAACAACCAGCCGTCACCGAAAGCGTCGGCATTGATCGTCTCCGGCGCATCGTTCAAGGCCTCGTTGACCTCGATCACCTTGCCCGACACCGGAGTGTAGACGTCGGAGGCCGCCTTGACCGATTCAACCACCGCGACACCGTTTCCAGCCTCGACGTGATCACCGACGTTCGGCAGTTCGACATAGACCAGATCACCCAGGGCCGACTGCGCGTGATCGGAAATGCCGACGACGACTCGACCGCCGTCTTCCAGACGCGCCCACTCGTGCGACTTGAGGAAACGCAGATCACCGGGAATCTCTTTCATGTTGGGCTCCGCCATTGGCCATCTAGGAAACGAGCAGGAATTGTAGTCGAGCCGACGCTCGCCATGCAGCGGCAATCGCTACTCGACGAGCACGCCAGCGCAGGGCTGACCATCACGCACGAAGGGCGGCTTGATCACGCGCACCGTGACTTCGCGACCACGAATATCGACTCGCACCTCACCGATCTCGCCTGCCGGCACGCGCGCCATCGCGATCGCCTTGCCCAGGGTCGGTGAGAAGGTGCCGGACAAGATCTCACCGTCGCCGCCGGCGGTGATCACACGTTGCCCGTGACGCAACACACCCTTGTCATCCATCACGAGGCCAATCAACTGGCGCGGCACACCGCTGGCCAGTTGTGCTTCCAACGCCGGCCGACCAATGAAGTTGCGCTCGACATCGAGGGCCACCGTCCAAGCCAGGCCCGACTCATGCGGCGTCACGCTTTCATCCATGTCCTGCCCGTACAGATTCATGCCTGCTTCCAGGCGCAGGGTGTCGCGCGCCCCCAGGCCACACGCCTTAACGCCAGCATCAATCAGCTGCTGCCACAGAGCCACCGCCTGCGACTCGGGCACCACCACTTCGAAGCCATCCTCGCCGGTGTAGCCGGTGCGTGCGACGAACAGATCGCCGAGTTGCTGTGCCGAGAACTTCACCAGGGCCAGCGCGCGCTGCGCGTCGCTGTCGCTGAGCAGAGAGGCAAAGCGCTCGCGCGCCTTCGGGCCTTGCACCGCGATCATCGCCAGTTCCGGCCGCTCGCTGAGTTCGACGGCGAACGGCGGGGCCTGAGTTTCGAGCCAGGCCAGATCCTTATCGCGAGTCGCCGCGTTCACCACCAGACGAAAATGCTGTTCGTCCAGGTAATAGCAGA
The DNA here is from genome assembly GCF_014841215.1 of Pseudomarimonas arenosa. Taxonomy (GTDB): domain Bacteria; phylum Pseudomonadota; class Gammaproteobacteria; order Xanthomonadales; family Xanthomonadaceae; genus Pseudomarimonas; species Pseudomarimonas arenosa. The sequence goes on along the minus strand of NZ_JACYTR010000006.1, from coordinate 675 downwards.
TCAGATCGTCGAGCACACCGCCGGCACTGTTCAACATGCAGCTGTACAGCGCGCGTCCCGGCTTCTTCAGCTTGTCGACATTGTTGGCCAGCACATAACGCAGGAATTCGCGCACCCGCTCACCACGCAGGTCGACCACGGTCATGTGTGAGACATCGAACATGCCAGCGTCGCGGCGCACCTGATGGTGCTCGTCAATCTGCGAGCCGTAGTTGATCGGCATGTCCCAGCCACCAAAGTCGACCATCTTGGCGCCGAGCGCGCGGTGGGAGTCGTTGAGTACGGTCTTGCGGCTCATGGCAGGCCCTTCGAATCAAGGATTGGGAGGGCGCCAAGTATAGGGGCTCCGCCAACGCAACGCGCCCGCCGAAGCGGGCGCGACCCTTCAAGTGGCGGAATATTGATCCGGCGGTTGACGGCGCCTTTAGCCCGGATATTTCATGAGGGGGCGCGGATGCTCACCGAGGACTTTGCGTCGAGTGCAAGGCGCGACGAGCCCAAGTGGTGGGCCCACTTGGGCGAGATCGGGACGCAGTCCCGCGTAGCCGCGACAGCAGCCGACCGAGCGTAGCGAAGGCGCAGGCTACGAAGTAGCCGTTGCTGCGTAGCAGCCGACCGAGCGTAGCGAAGGCGCAGGCTACGAAGTAGCCGTTGCTGCGACAGCAGCCGACCGAG
>NZ_JACYTR010000059.1 GCF_014841215.1 Pseudomarimonas arenosa | reverse complement strand
AGCCCACCCATCGTTCCAGAACAGGTCTTTATCAATCGACCGCTCGATCAATCAGCGTCAACGGGGAACAAAGCTCACTAAAATCACGATTCAAGCTGTCTCAAACCATTGACACATTCCGCAAGACACAGTTGCCTGACACTCATTGATGAAGATCAACTGCAACGTTGCAAACGCCTGCTCTCGAACAAGGTAGTGAGTCGCTCGATTCTGAGTGAGATCGCATCGCAAGATCGATCGCTGAGTGAGCAAGGGTCGGCATTTCTTGAGGATCCAAGCAAGATCGTCGAGGGCGCGGAGGGTGGGCGGTAGTAGAGGCTGTGCGTTAGTCGAAAGCGCAGCATCGTGGAGCAACCGTGTTCAGTGCTGGGAATGGCGCTTGCTCAGTTCTCAACTGCGGCCTCCACTGAGGCCGCATGCCCAAGCAAGGGCAAGTGCTGCATGAGTATGTACTGCGTTCTCAAGATGGCGCTGGCAAGCGGCGGCTGCGGTGCGGTAGCAAAGGCATTGAATCCGGCCTCGGCTAGGCGCTGGCAGAGAGTACCGAGCTCGGCTGAGACCTTACTTTCAATGGCGCCGCTGAGGCCGCGTTCGGACTGTCGTTGCAGCCAGCGCTGCAGGTCGATGAGGGGAGCGGGGAGGCGTGCGAGGTTGAGCTGGGTTGGTGTTGCGCGGGCAAAGGGTGACATCGAGCGCAGCGCGTTTCGGGCTCGGTCCATCACACCTTGTTTCGGTGCCTGGTCGAAGTACAGGGCATCGATGCGCAGAGGCGTACGAGGGGTGGGTAGATGGATCAGGCATAGCGGCTGCGCCACTGGTTGGCCCGAGGTCGACGATATTCGCGCCATCAGGGCGGTCGCGCCAGATTGGGGCGGAGGCAGGGTTTCAATCCGCTCAATGGCGTGCTGGTTGAGCTCGGTATAGGCGAGCTCCAGGTTAAGAACCTGGCCTGCGGCATCTTCGAGCGGCCAGACCAAGGTCTGCCGGGCGGCCTCAAATCTTGGCTGGCCGAAACGGTTTGGTTTGAGCAGCTTCCAGTCTTGATTGGGCCTCGGCTCGGCCAGCAGGCTGCGACTGTTGCGATGGCTTTCGTGTAGATCCGACCAGCGCTCTATGATCGGCAAGCCGGCAGGCAGTGCTTGAGGTGGCTCCGGCAGCAGGGTGGCGCTGCTGCCTTCAGCGGAGGACAGGCGCCCTGAACTGCTTGTTTGCGCGCCGATCAGTTGCAGGCTGCGCCCGGTGGCCTGCTCGGCGGCGCCCAAACCCGACCACGGGCCAGGGGCGCGATAGCGGGCGATGGGATCAAAGCGTTGGTTTTCCGGACGTGCGTCGGTGCAGGTCAAGAACACCTCTTGGTCTACTGACCAGAACAACAAGGTCAGACCTACATAGCCTGACGCCGAGCGCCATGGCTGTGCGCCCAAGCCCAGCAGCGTCAACGCGCCGGCAGCATCATAGCGATTGCGTGCGCGGCCAATCAGATGGGCCGGCGCCAGGCCCTGCGCATCGTTGGCAGTGAGCGCGCACACCAACGCATGAGTGAGAGCGATTTCGTCCAGGAGGCGATGCTCATCGGCACCCGCTGCGCGCTGTTGCAGTAGTTCCACATGATCGGCCAGTCGGCGCAGCAGCAGGGCGAGGCGGTAGTAGTCCGCACCCTGCGCCCACATGGCCAGGGTCGAGAAACGTTCCTGCACATTCGGCGACAGGTGTGACAAGCCGAGCGCGATGCACTCTGATAACAGCTGGCAGGTGCTTTCACGAAGACGGGCCCGCGATTCGCGCTGGGCTTCTTTTGCGCTGACAGCGACTGCGTGATCCTGGCCCAGGTCCAGCTCAGCGTTTTTCGGCCGGGTACTGCTTTCGGGTGGGTCTATGTTCAGGCCATGGGCCAGACGATAGGCGAGGATGGCGGCTACGCGATACTTCTCAATCGCCTTGATCTGGGTGTCAGCGATCAGCTGTTCCACTGATCCACCCATGAAGCGGAACCCGATGTTAGGAACGCGCAATTGAATGACGATATTGATGCCGGCCGAAATCGTGGGCTCGCGGCCGGCATCGAGGTCTTGTACGTAGTGCCAGGCCCAGCGATAGCCGGCCTTGCCGGCGTGCTGGAGCATGCTGCGGGTAGGGATGGCCGATAGTGCTTCGTGCAAGCCCGCGTTGTTGTTGTCAGTGACGGCCGCGCCAGATGTATCTGCCTCAGTCGGAGATGCGTCGGCACTGGTTGAAGCCGAGCGTTGCAACCACAACACCGCGGCGAGCAGGTGCTGGCAGACGCCGGTTGTCGGGCAGGAGCAGCTCGCTCGCGCGGGACCTGCGGCATCGAAATGAATCTGGTGGCCGGCAAACGTCAATCTCAGTGCTGCGTCTGAATCCTCCAGCACGGAGGGCGAATCGCTCTCAAGGTCCTTGGTGGCGCGACGCAGCAAGCCGCGATTTCCCCAGGCAACAAGGGCGGCTTCGTCGAAGCGACTCAGCGGCTCGTGAAGCTTGGCGCGCAGGCTCACGACACCACCTTGGCCAGCCATTGCGCCAGTCGCTGCGGGGTGAGGGCTGCGATTTCCATTCCGCAGCGGGCCAGGCGTTCGGCCATCTGGCGGTCATACGTGGGGTGAGCTTCGCCGTCGAGTGCGGCGAGGCCGAGCAGCTTAACGCGTGCTTCCGCCAATTGGCGCACGGTGCGCACCAGCTCGTTCGGCGGGCCACCTTCGCAGAAGTCGGTGACCAGGGCCAGCACGGTGCGATGGGGGTTCTCCACCAGTTGCGCGCAATAGCGCATCGCCTTGGCGATGTCGGTGCCGCCGCCGAGCTGTACTTTGAGCAGTACCTCCACCGGGTCATCGACGTAGTCAGAGAGATCCACCACGCTGGTATCGAACACCACGATCTTCACCCGAAAGGCAGGCAGGCCGGCCAGGATGCCGGCCATCACCGCGCTATGGATGACCGAATCGGTCATGCTGCCGCTTTGGTCGATGCACAGGATGATGTCCCAGGGCAGGCGCCGGGTATTGCGCTCGAAGAAGCGCAGCTGCTCGATCACCAGCTTCTGCCGTTCGCGATCAAAGTGCTTCAGATTCTTGCGAATGGTGCCGTAGGCGTCGAAGTTCTGTGCAATGGCGATCGGCGAATGGCGTTGCCGATTGAGGCGGCCAGTAAGCGCCTGGCGTACCTCCGATTCCAGCTGCCGGCGTATTTCCTCGATCACCTGACGAATGATTCGACGGGCCAGATGCAGCACATCGCCCTTCAGGTGGCCACGCAACGTCAGCAGGGTGCGCAGCAGCTGATGATTGGGCTCGAGTCGCTGCAAGGTTTGCGGGTCGGTAACCAGTTCGGTCAGGCCGTAGCGATCCAGTGCGTGCTTCTCGATGACCTCAGCGGTTTGACGCGGAAACAGCTCTCGTACCTGGCCCAGCCAGTTCACCAGAGTGATCTGCGATGCATCGAGTGAGCCGGGCCCGGTTTCCTTGCGCAGTCCGCGCCCCTGGTACTCGCGGCCATACAGATAGTCGAGCGCCGAGTCGATACGTGCAGCTTCACCCTCGAGGCCACTGCTGCTCAAACGCTCCGCGTACTTGCCCAGCACCAGCCGCCAACGTTGTACCGCGCTCATGGTGCCACCCATGCGCCAAGCCCTTCGGCGCTAAGGAGCTCGGCAACCGTGGCGGATACCTGCAGATGTTGCTGCACATCAGCGGCATCCATCTCACGATTGAGCAGTGGGCCAAGCGACTCCAGGCCGTGTAGTTGCGCGACCGCTTCGGCGATTCGATCGGTTTCCTTCGGCGTCATGCCGGCAAAGGCCAGTCGCAGCTCAGGCAGGTTGTTGACGAAGTCCTGCTGCGTCCAGCCACTCAGCAGATTGTTCAGGAAATCGATCAGTATGGGTTGCTGCCAGGCGGCTTCGCGCGCTGTTGACAGCAGTCCGCGCAACAAGGCCACTGCGTCAGTCGTGGCAGCCAGTCCTTGAAAATGTCCGGCAAGCACGCTGTTGAGTGTGCGCTCGTCCAGCTGTCCGGCCGAATAGCGCAGGCCAATTACCGCGCCACGCAGCAGAGGGGAATCGCAGCTTCGCTGCAGCTCGGCTAGCAGTGTCCAGTAGAGCTGCGCATCCAGCGCATGGCCGGCGGCGCTAACCAGTAGTTCGCGCAATTTGCCAAGAGCACGGATGATGGCGTCGATGTCTGTACCGCCGCCTTGCAAGCCATGACCAAGATAGATCGCGCGTTCGTAGGCAGCAAGAATCAGTGAGGGCACTTCATCCAGCCCGCGTGCCTCCAGTGGTTCGCGTGATTGCCAAAGCAGACTGAGCTGGGAGACGGCGTCGACTACCGCGTCAAAGCCGGCATCCTCGGCCACGGCGGAACGCAGCATGGCTAGCACCTTGGGCAGGTGATCGTGCAGCCCAAGCACACAGGCGCGCGCCATCATCGAGGCTGCCGCGCGTGCATCGCGAGCCTGCCCCTCGGCCTGCATGCGCAGCAGCTGTTCGGCGAATTTCTGCGCCACCGCCAGGGGCAGGGTGACGCCATACATCGAGGCTTCGACCAAGGCCGCCTCAGTGGCCGCGGAGTAAGCGTACTCCCAGTGCTCCTGCAGGCGATCGAGCCCGATGCCGTTGGCGAAGTCCGGGCCCGCGGTACGAATGGCAAACGGAATGCCAAGAAAGCTCAGACCATGCAGCAAGCGACTGCTGATCCGATGCGCCGGTCGTCGATAGATATCGAGCACCGCACGGCGCGGCTGGGAATCCTCTACCTTCAGGCGTTGACGACGCAGACGCCAGGCCACGTCCTTTACCAAAGGTGGCGTGTGTGCACCGGGTGGCACCGTGCCAACGCTCTTGCCGCAGAGTGCGTGTCGAGCCACGGAGAGAATCAAGGTGCCATCTGCCTCGATATCGCCCTTGATAAAGCAGCTGGTCACCGCATCCAGCACGTCGTTGCGTGCCGGTGCCGGGCGCTGGCGAAGCTGGGTCAGGCGCAGTACCTGTTCGTAAGCCGCGGCCAGCGCAGGCATGGCGATGGATAGCCCATGTTGGTCTCGCAATTCGATTGCAATATCGGTCAGCGTTTCCAGCGCCGCCTGTTCGCGCACGCGGCGCAATGATGCGGCGCTCTCGTGGCGCTGCAGTCGCTGCCACAGGGCCTGGTGCCAGCCAGGTGAGGTCATGCCTGCCGCATAACCGTTCAATCGATCCAGTCGATCAAAGCCATAGCGAATCAGGGCCGAAGCCTGGTCTTGCAGATCGGGTACGAGCACCTTCGGCCGCACCACAGCTTGCTGGAGCTGTGCAGGGAAGGCCACGGCGTGAAAGCCGCCCACCACCGCCAGCACCGGACCCGACTGAACATCACGTTGAGTCAGGGCCTGCTGGATATGCCAGAGCATTTCCGCTTCGCGTTGCAAGGTGCCGTCGGCAGACAGCACCTGCTCGCTGCAATCCTCGCGCGACACCGCACAGTAGGCGGTCACGCGAGCCAGGTGTTCGTGCCATGTCACCTTGCCGAGGTCGGCTTCGAACAAGTGCTCCCACAACTCCTCGTGGTCACGACAGCCGAGCTGATTGGCCAAGGCGTGCAGATGCTCGCTGCGACGGTAGTGTCGCTCATCCAGCAAGGAATGCTCTTCGGCCTCGGGGCCCGCTTCGAGCGCGCATTGCTCGCCGAAGTCGAGATCGATAAAGCGGGCCGGAATGCCAAGGCGATCTGCTTCTCGCAGTGCGACCAGCTCAGGTGAGTAATCGCAGAACGGATAGTAGGCGGCTCGGCGACTCTCCGCTTGATCTTCGGCCGCCTTGCGCACCGCATAGGTGTAGATCGCCAGCGGCATCTTGGCCTTTTGATTCACCAGCAGAGGGATCATCGGCGTAAACGAGCGTGGGCCCTCCACCAGCACCAGGCTTGGCTGACACTCGGTGATCAGCTGTTGCAGGTACCAGGCGCAGGCCGGGCTGTGGTGGCGCACCGGATAGACCACCAGCGCAGGAGAAATCAGTTGCGCCGCGAGATCGCGGATTTGCGCAGTGTCCAACGGTATCGACGCTTGGCCGAGCACTAGCGCTCCAACTCGCGGCGGGCGTCCAACACTCGTTTCCACTGCGCATCGCGCTGGGCGCGCTGTTTTACCACCACGTCAAAGTAGTGGCGCAGCTTCTTGCCGTCATCCGGGTTGTCTTTCAGCACGGTGCCGATCAGCTGGCGCGCGACGTGTTCGCCATTGATTTCGCCAGCGCCAAAATAGTGCGCGTCCAGACTGGCCGCATAGCCCACCGCCACCGCTTCGGCCGAGGACATCACTGCTGTTGGTCGCTCGACCACGATGCCTTCAGCGGTGACGCCATTGCGCAGATCCTGGAACGCGGTTACCAGCAGTTCCACCACATCCTGGCTGAAGTCGACCTCGATTTCGGCGTGGCGCAGCAGAGCTTCGGTTTGCTGGCGAACCAGCAACAGCTCCTGCTTGCGATCATTGATCGGGCGCACCGTCTCGAAATTGAAACGGCGCTTCAAGGCGCTGGACATCTCATGCACGCCGCGATCGCGGATATTGGCCGTGGCCAGTACGTTGAAGCCGCGCGCAGCGAAGACGTTGGCCTGCTCGCCATCCAGCTCAGGCACATGCAGCACCTTGTCTGACAGCAAGCTGATCAAACAGTCCTGAATCTCCGGCTGCACGCGGGTGATCTCCTCGAAACGACACAACTGACCCTGCTGCATAGCCTCGTAGATCGGCCCGCGCACCAGTGAACGCAGCGACGGTCCTTCGGACAGCAGCAGGGCGTAGTTCCAGGAGTACTTGATCTGATCTTCGGTGGTGCCGGCGGTACCCTGGATGGTGCGGGTGGAACTGCCGGAGATCGCGGCGCAGAGCAGCTCCGACAGCATCGACTTGGCGGTGCCGGGCTCGCCGACCAGCAGCAGGCCGCGATTGCTCATCAGGGTAACGATACAGCGATCGATCAGCGCATCGTCACCGTAGAACTTGCGTCGGATGCCCAGCGCATCATCGCCCACGATGAAGCTGCGCACTGCACGCGGTGACAGACGCCAGCCGCTCGGGCGCGCGCCGGAATCCTTCTCAGCCAGTCGGGAGAGTTCATCGGCATACACCTGCTCGGCAGGTGCACGCAGAATCTGATCAGCATTGCTTGCAGCGGACATGGTTTGCAACCTTAGGTTATGCGATGGGGGCTGGTCGAGCGAGGTGTGACCAAGGGTGTGCTGTGGCATGCCTGCCCTTGTCTTCTTTGGCCGCTCAGCTGGACTCCGGCTTTCGCCGGGGTGACAGATTTCCGTTTGTATGGGGCAGTCGCGGAAAGGTCTCAAGTGCGCTGGCCGGCCTGTCAAGCGCTCAGTCGCTGAAGCAGGCCGTACAGCTGGATGGCAAGGGATACTAACAAGCTGCTGAGACTCATTTCAGCAGCCTGCTAATACTCACTCTTCCTGCGCCACTCAGGATCAAACCCAGCGCCGTCGGCAGCGATGATGCGCAGATCGTTGTAGCACTCCGAGAGCAGCACGGCTGGTACCTGCGAGAGTGTCATCGCTGCGCGCTCCCAGGCATTGCCCTCGGCGCTGCTAAACGACATGTTCAAGAGGGCCACGGTGCGGTTCTGCTCGGGCAAGGGGTTGCCGGTGAATTCAATCACCGCTACCAGCCCCAGGGTGGGGAAGCGCTTTTCATAGGTGGTGAACCAGCCGCCGTCCTCGGTGGAGCCGCGGGTGTAGCCGAGCTTGTTGGCACGGCCACGCAGGGCAAAGGTTTCGATCAGGTAGCCCTCGAAATCCTCGATGCTGGTGTCTCTGGCTTTCTCTGTTGGTAGCGCGTAGGTGCCCTTGCCAAACTGCTGGAACAGCGGAGCGACTTCGTAGTCGATCAGATGCTGCTGCCACTGTGTCACCTGCTCGGCCGGAAGATTGGTATCGTGCGCCACCCTTACTCGAGCATCGCTCGCCAGGGTCACTGAAGAATCCTCGACGTCGGTCAGGCTGCCGTCATCCAGAGGGCGGAAGGTCGCTCTCACCTGGCCGTCGCTGTCGGTCACTGCCCAGACCAGCCGTTGCACCAGGCGGCGTACCACCGGGTGTTGATTGAGATAGGCGTTCCAATCCTCGAATGGCCAATCGCGCTCGGTGCACAGCGCCTCGTACAGCCGCTCAGTCTGCTGGCTGACGATGTTCTTGATTTCCTTCTTGGCCAAGGAGAACGCCTTCTTGGCGTCCTTGGCCAGGTTCGCATCATCATCCTGGCGCGGATCGGGCAGGGCGGCGATTTTCTTGCCGTCCGGATTGAATAGCTCGACCTTGAAGTCAGGTAGCAATTTCGCGCTGAACACGCGGTTGCCGTAACTAAGCTCAAGCACGCCACTCTCATCGAAGCCTGCACTGGGAATCGTACGATCGGCCAATTCGGCGATCGTCCAGCCTTTGCGATCAGCCAGGGCTTCGGCCTGGCGAGTGGCCTCCTGCTGAAAGCTCTTGGTGCGGAAGCGATTACCTACCGACAGCATCAGCTGGGTTGCGCTGGGATGCTCGATCCAGGCCAGCATGGCGATCAGCGCCTTGCCCTGTGCCGCACGGGTGCCGTAGTACTCCTTCAGGTAGCGGCCCACCGGCGCTGCTGCGGCGCCACTGGCGCAGGCCGCGGCTACCGCCAGCAGGCCCTTGGAGCCAATCGCCGAGCCCGCCGGCTGGCGCAGAAAGCCCGGCAGGTAGGTTGCCGTCAGCTCTTCCACCGACTTGCCGAGGTTCGGGTCATCCTTGTAGTACTGCGGATGTGAGGTCATCCAGCCATGCACCTGCGTGGCCTGTGTTTGCGCCTGGCGCATGGCTTCATCCGGTGCAATCGGACGGGTGTCTTCGGCCATCCAGGTTTCCAGGATGAACTGGCCGAGCTGCTCACGCTCGCGCGGCACGATCATCGAACAGTACTTGCGCAACACCGCGTTTGGTTCTGGTGATTTCTGCTTGACTGCCTGTACCAGCAACCATTGCAGCACGTCGGGCGACACCGGTTCGCCGCAGTCGGACCAATGCACCGAAGGCAGGGCAGACCAGGGAAACCACTCCAGATCCTTCGGTAGGCCCTTGCTCAGCGACTTACTGGCTTCGCGCGCCAGCGCCCCGCGATCGAGGTACTTTTCCACCGGTTGCCCCATCGCCTGCAGGGCATCGAGCATGGCGCCCTTGGCGACTTCGTGCTTTTCCTTGGCGACGGCTTTCTCCAGTGCCGGAACCGCCTCCTGGTGACGCAGCTTCATCAGCCATTGCGCCGCGACGGCGCGCACCTCGGACTTGCCATCGCTCAGCGCATGGATGATGCGAACCTCCTTGCCCGCCAATTTGTGCAGCGCCGCCTGTGCTGGCAGTCGTTCGGTCTTGGCCGTACCCAGGGCCAGATCAAACATGGCGTTGATGACTCGTGCCGGCGGCGTCGGCAAACTGGCGACTGCTGCGAACAGGCCCTCGCGGTCGAACCAGTAGTCCTTCCTTTGGGTTGGATTCAGCAGCTCGATCAGCCGGTTCAGATGGTGGGCAAAGAAGGGCCAGGTTGCCTCTGCCGGCCAGTCGCGCGCCAGCGGGCTGCCCCAATGCATGCAGTAGCTGGAAAAAATCGCCCCGCAACCGGAGATCCCCATATCATTCAGCATGGTCGAGAGCTCGAGCAGGCTGGGCCGCTTCTGCGTGGCCTGCAGCGTGTTCAGCACGTTGACGGCGGGTGCACACAGTCCACGTGAGTTATCGCGAAGCAGATTGAAATAGGCCAGGCACTTGAGCAGCACCGCTGGCGAGGCCGTTGGGTTCTTAGCCAGACGTTGCAGTGCAGGTGCCACGAACTGCCAGTGGCTGTGCCGTAGAGTTTCCGCATGTGCCCTGCCGCGCGCTGAGGGGGAGTCGATGTACTGACAAAGCTCCTTGAGCGCAGACTCGGCATAGGACTTGTGCACGTGCAGAGGATAGGCCTTCTGCCCTCGCGCGATCGCCTCCTCGCGCGCCTTTCTTAACTGCTCGTTGCTCTTTTCAACGGCGTCATTCAGATCGCGCCACAGCCCTTCGAGCAGTTGCTTCACCTCCGGGGTCAGCGCCCCGGACCAGTCGATCACCGGCAGTGCGTATTCATAGCTATCCGATTCCACCGCCTGCTCGGCAATCGTGGTCCACTCTGCGGGCAGGGCGTTCACCGAGGGCGCCTTGTCGGCCGCCGCGGTATCCATGGCGAAGCGGCGCAGCGTCTCTGCATGTCCTGCAGAGGACAGTTGCCAGAGCAGGCGCAAGCTGTTGAGGCGCTGATCAGGCTTGGCTTCCACGGCCAGCTGCTTCAGATGCGGAATGGCTTCGTCGATGCAACGACGAAGCAATGGTTCAGCTGCAGCGCGCACCTGCTTGCTGCTGCAGGTACTGAGGTCGGCGAGCTCCTGCACAAAGGCCACCAAGACCGACTTATCAGCCCGTTCGAGCAGGGTCAGCAGATGCAGACGCTGATTGGCCGCTGGCAGCTGCAGCAGCGTGCGCACCTGATCGGCGTGGTGTGCGAAGGCGGCGGAGAAGCCGAGCACCGAGGTGAACCAGGCGGCATTCCGATCGAACCACCAGGTTTGTCCCGCGCTCGGATAGCGCAAGACACCGAGCAGCAAGGCGACCGGCTCGAGACCGGCGGCCACAAACATCTCCTCCATTCCCTGAAAGCTGAGCTCCCCTTCCTTGGCGGACTTGCCGCGTGCAGCGGGGCGCCCCGCTGCGGCGTGCATGACCAGAGCCTCAGGCCAGTGAACGCCACCCGGGAATTCCAGCGCCCAGTGAGCGTTCGAGCTGAAGCCGGCTTCCAACACCTGAGCCCAGCGCAGGCGGCAATCGGCCGGCAGCTCCTCGAATCCCTGATAGAACTGGGCGATCGCATCGTTGTCGACATCATGGCCCCAGGCCCCAAGATGCCGCGCCAGATTGCCCCAGGCCGACAGCTCCTGCAGCACCTGAGCCTCGGAGCCATCGGCCACAAAGGTCACGATATTGCGGATGGCGCCGTAACTGATCCCCTGGAACTTCTCGATGCCCGAAAGGGCCTTTTCCACCCGCCGATACCAAGGGTGGCTGGCACTGCCCACGGAATCCGATCTGCCAAGTATTTTTCCAATCCAGTTCATTGCCACGTGGTGTTCCTTAGGGATGTTCTCGGTACGGGGCCGGCTTCCCAGCTCAAGGCGCACCGGCAAGGAACCTCGGCGGTGCAAGCAGAGCAAAGACGGCTGAAGGCGCTTTCTATCACGGCTTCTTCACTGGGAGAAGCGAGCGTCGGCCTGCTCTGGATTGCTCGGCCCCAGGAGCGCCAATACACACGCGCCCTCACAGATTCCTGATGCCTCACGTTGGTTCGCCGACACCCTACAACGTGAACGAACGTGTTGGCCCTGTGGTGAGCGAGTGGTGAGCGAGCCGATACGTTGTCGTGTGCCTGGTTGGCGGGCCAGGGCCTGAGGTCTCCCCAGAAAACCATTAACAATTCAATCGTTTGCTGGTAGCAAGAGCGAAGAACAGGCTCAAGATCAAGGTCAACGATCAAGGCCCGCCCCACGCTCGACACCCCGGTGCAGCACGCTGCCCTCATAGGGTGCGCCTCGGCGCACCGCCTGCGCGGGTCTGCCAGCATCAGCCTCGCATCGCCACGGTTTCAATTCCCCACCACATAGCGTTGCGGTGGGCGGGGCGATGGCGGGCCAGGGCGCCAGGGCCCGCATACGCTCTGGCACGGCGCGCGGGAGTCGCCCTTGTTCGTCTGGCCCAAACCGTGCTCTGGCGTCGTTTACCACCAGGCTCCGGCGCTAGCAAAGGCCAGACCCAAGGCGGCTAATGCGATCAGCTTCGTAGGGCGGGCCCTTGGCCCGCCGTCGCTACGCTGAAACGCTCGGTGGAGTATGCCATGCTCACGATCAGCTTGCAGTTGCGTGGATGCTGGTTCCTGCGGTGGAAGTGGGTGTTTTGGGGCCAAGCAGCGGAAGCCTTTTCTGGGTATGGTCTGGATATAGCGCGGCGCGTCTTTGCTCTCTCGTAGCGCGCGGCGCAGGGCCCATATCGCGGTGGCGATGCCCTTGTCGCCGACCAGATGATTGCCGTCCCACACGCGTTCGATCAGTTCCTTGCGACTGAGCAGCTGACCGTTGCAGTCAGCGAGTGCACAGAGCACGTGCATGACTTGCGCGGTGATGCGCGCCTGATCGCCGTTCGGCCACTGCACCCGGTTTCGTCTGGGGTCGACGGTCAGTTCGCCGAGCCGAAATGGGTCAAGCTGCATGCTAAGGAATTCCTGGATCTTGGTTGTCGGTGGCGGGCCGCTGGCACGCGTATTCGCAGATCTTCATCTTGATTGCGGCATCTGCACGGCGCAGTGCATCACTTGACGCTCGGCGATTGTGCCGAGAGTTCCGCTCGTCGAATGGCACGTCCACCCAGCACCACGACGTCGATGGAATCAAATGCCTCGACCGAGGCCAGTGGGTCGGCGCTCAGCACGAGAAGGTCGGCGCGTTTGCCGACTTCGATACTGCCGATCTCGCTGGCCAATCCGAACGCCCTTGCATTGTCGAGAGTGGCGGCGCGCATCACCTCGCCTGGACTCAGCCCGGCGTCGGCCAACCAGCGCATCTCAAGCAGGCCGTTCAATCCTGGAGGATTGGTATAGGTCGGGCTTGAAGGGGTGTCACTGCCCAGAATCAGCCGCCCTCCTCGTTCATGCGCATAGCGAACCACTTGGCGCAGACGCTCGGCGGCAACACGGCTGGTTTCGTCGACAGCGCCGGTCGGCTCGTGGCCGAGAAAGCCGCGCACGACTTCGGTACGCTCAAGGTTCTTGGCCATCCGGCGGGCAAACCACTGAGCCTCGTCGGAGCGATACCAGGTAATCAGCTCGCCCGGCACGGCATGCCTCAGTCGTGGGTCGTCGAGAAAGCCTGGCTCGAACAGGCGCAACTCGGCGCCCAGCACCTGGCTGGTCGGCTGAATCGCGGTGCCCTGCGCGATCAAGCGGTCGAGCAGCTGACGGATGTCGGTCGGCAATTCGCGTTCGCTGTTCAGCGCATCCCAGTGCCACAGCCCGTGCGCCAGCACATCCACACCGCTGGCGGCCGCTTGTTGGTAGCTGGCCAGGCTGTTGCCGTGGTGGACATGGATCAGATCGGCCCCCTTAGCCTCTCGTTTGACGTGCGCCATCAATGCATCGGGTGGCACCGGCCAGTCCCACAGGCCGGCGAAGCCCTTTTCGTAGAACGTCTTGATGCAGCGGGCCTGGGTCTTGCGCACTTTTTCTATCAGTGCCTTGGGGCTGTGCTGCTCAGGCTGATAGTCGTCGGGCAAGGTGTTGTGCTGGTGCGGGTCGTCCAGCAAATAGGGTGAACGGCCGCGTTGCGACTCCGGTAGAAAGGCTTCGCCATAGCCGTTCGGAAAGGGCAGCGCTTTGCAGTAGCTGAGGGTGGGCGCGATGGGGTGCTTGGCCCACTCGGCAACAAAGGATTCGGACTGATTGAGATCGACCAGATGGGTGAATCCGAAATAGAGGAAGCTGCGCGGCTCCTGGGCGAGAAAGCTGCGTTGCAAGTCCGGATACTGCTCGGCCTGGTCCTCGCGCATGCCGGCGCTGCTGCCCAGGTGCACATGGCTGTCGATCAGGCCCGGGCTGAGAAACTTGCCCCGGCCTTCGATCACCCGGGCCGAACCTATGTCGAGGCGCTCGGGGCTGATGGCAACGATCCGTCCGTCGCCAATCAGCACGTCGACGTTGGGCAGAGGGGCCGAGCGTTCCGGCGAGACCAGGGTAATCTCGCGGATCAGCAATTGTTCGGCACTGGCGATGCTGGAGCACAGCAGCGCGAAGCACAGCGGGGCAATGGCACCCAGAGTTGATCGTATTGAACGCATGACTAGCTAGACTACTTTCGGAGACGGTTGGAGCTTGCGGTGAGCGCCGCCGAGCCGCGACCTGAAACGTGTTTTAGGCCCTTGGAACAATCACTTGCAAAGTTTGAGTACCCTGCTGGTCGGCCTGGTCTGCCTGATGTCGGCGATGCTGACCGGCCATTTGCTGCTGTCACGGACCAGCGTCGGTCGAGGACTCCTGGCCCTGTTTTTCGCCCTGTTCGCGCTGCAGTCCGGCCTGCTGGCCCTGCATCTGCTGCAGCCCGGGCTGTTGCCGCTCGGGCTGCGGGCCGTGTTCGGCGTCGCCATTCCGCCCCTGCTGTACCTGTACTTTGCGCGGCGTTCGGAGAGCGGAATCCACCGTCTGCGTTGGCTCGACCTGCTTCATCTCTGGCCGTCGATCACCGTGGCATTGCTGTTGGCATTTGAGGCAAGCGGCGCGGGTGAGGCGATTGATGCGGTGGTCATCCTCGGCGAGCTGGCCTATGCCTTGGCCCTGCTGTCCGTCGATCGAGCGTCGTGGCGGGGGTCGGCCGTGCACCGCTTTGGCCTGCCCTTGGCGGCGGGGTTTCTGGTATTTGCGGCCTTGGTCGATATCGGCATCGCCATCGAGCTGGCTCGTGGGAGCCCACTCTGGGCCTCCTGGGGGCTGAAGACCGGCATTGCCCTGATGCTGCTGTTGGTGCTGGTCTGCTTTGTCTGGGCCTGGCGCGACCCTGAGTGGATGCAGCATGCGGCCGGTGCCATCGATGACGCCATGCACGGCGAGGCCGAGGCGGCTGGTAGCCCGGAGGCTCGGCCCGAGGAATTGCAGCAACTGTGCCAGCGCATGCGCGAGATGTTGCTGCAATCGCAGCTGATCAACGAGTTTGGATTGACCATGCCTCGTGTGGCCCGGCGCCTGGGCGTGCCCAGCAAGCGCCTGTCGCAGGCAGTCAATACCGTTTATGGCAAGGGCTTTCGAACCCTGCTCAATGACTGGAAGGTGGAACGGGCGGCCACGCAACTGCGCGATCCGCAACTGATCGAGCGCAGCATCATCGACATCATGTTTGCCGCTGGCTTTCAGACCAAGTCCAGCTTCAACAAGGAATTCGCGCTGCGCACGGGAAAAACGCCGAGCCAATATCGGCAGGAACACCGGAGCTGACGCTTACGGGCTCGGTAAAGAGATTTTCTGAGGGTTTTTGAGTTGCTGCTGTCGGCACAGACGCACACTCTTCACGCTCCAGGCGATCTGGCCACCGCAAGCACGATTTCTTTTCTATGACAGCTTCCACTCGATCGAATTTCCTTCTTATCATGCTGGCCGCGTTGCTGGCGGTATTTCTTATCCCCGGCATCACCTACAGCGTGGCAGGCAGCTTGCGCGCTGAAGCGGATCGACAGTTCTTGGAGTCGGCCCGGGCTCAGGTCGCACGCACGCCGACGCAGGCGCTGGCAAGTGCGCGAACGGCTAACGAGATCGCTGCATTGGCACGCATGGCGAGCGCGCGAGACGCAGAAGCGCAGCAGTGGATCGAACGGCATGTTCCCTCGACAGCATGTGTTTCCAAGGACCCTGAGCTTGCCGAATACAGAGCCGAGGTGTGCGAGCGCTTCTCGTTGCTCTGGCAAGCCTTGGTCGCCGAACGCCTATCGGGTTGGACCTTGGCCGGTGGCGCGGCGCTACTGGGCCTGATCGGCGTGTTGGCTTCACTGGCATTCGCCAGTCGTGGCCTGCAGGCCCTTAGCTTTGTGTTGGGCTGGCGCGTGCTGGTGCTGGCTTCGGCGGCCCTGGTGACCCTGCAAGCCGCATTTGCCGCCTGGCTCTCCTATGCGCTCACGATCTACCTGGTCGAGGGCTACTACCCGAAGCTGGTCTTGCTGGTCGGCATCGTTGCCGTCGCCGGAGCACTGCACGCATTGTTCGCCATCTTCAAGCGGGTGCGGTTTGAGCAGGGCGTGCATGGCCATCTGCTGACCTCGTCGGAGGCACGCAAGCTGTGGTTGCGGGTGCGCCAGTTGGCCGCCCAGATCAGGACGTCGCCGCCGGCGCAAATCATCGCCGGCATCGATGCCAATTTCTTTGTCACCGAACAGCCGTTGCAGGTCGCCGGGCAAACGGTCAGCGGTCGCACCTTGTTCGTCAGCCTGCCCTTGCTGAGGACTCTGGATCAGGCCGAGGCCGATGCGGTGCTGGCGCATGAACTCGGCCATTTCGCCGGCGGCGATACCGCGAGCAGCGCCATATTGGGGCCGAAGCTGCATGCCTTTGACGCCTATCACCAGGCGATGGCCAAGCCGGGATTGAATTGGATTGCCTTTGCCTTGCTCGGGGCTTATCGCTGGCTGTTCGAGTTGGCCATGAGCAAGTCGAGTCGAGAACGCGAGTTTGAGGCTGATCGTGTGGCCTCCACGCACACCTCGGGCATGGCGGTGGCTCGCGCCCTGATCAAGGTGACGGCCTATGCCAGCTATCGCAGCAGTATAGAGAATGAATTGTTCAAGCAGAACGATGCGCTCAGTGGCCGGCTGGGTATCGGTGATCGGGTGGCGTCCGGATTGCCCGCGTTCAGTCGATCCGCTCAGTTCCTGAGTCTGATGCGCGATAGCGAAATTCCGCATCCGTTCGATTCCCATCCTCCGCTGCAGGAGCGGATGACCAAGGTCGGTTGCCGGATAGCCGAGCGCGACTACGCCAACATCGTATGCAAGGCGCCTGCGGAGAGCTGGGTCGATGCCATCAATGAGGCCGACCAGGTTGAGCTGCGCCTGTGGAACGAATTTGAGTCAGAGTTTTCTGCGCAACACGAGGTCGAACTGGCCTACCGCTATCTGCCCAGCAACGAGACGGAGCGTGAACTGGTGGAGCGCCATTTCCCGCCATTGACGTTTGCTCTCAAAGCCGATCTCAGCCTGGAAGTGAGCCATGCGGGAATGCGGCTGCCCAACAAGAGCGAAATCATGAGTTGGGACGATGTGCAGGAACTTGGCTACGAAGACGCCGTGGTGGGGGCGGATATCTTGTCGATCACTCACCCAAAGCGAACCGGTCTACCCGCTGAAAAGACGCGTGTGCCCCTGTCCATTGCCAGCAAGGATCGGCCCATGCTCAAGCGTGCGATCGAAAGCTACTGGAACCGCCACCGAGCGGCACGGATGCTGCAAGGGCAGATGCAGCCCGACGCGGGGTAGCGAATCCGCGCCTTGCAGTACCGTTATTCTCGCGAAAGCGGGAATCCAGTCGCTGGATCCGTGGACGTTCACTGGATTCCCGCCTTCTCGGGAATGACAGTCAGCGGCCACGACACCGCGATAGCGATTGGCGGCATAGAGATACCGAAGCCGCACAGATAGGCAACGGGCGCGCGTACATGGCAGCAAGAGGGGTCATGGCAGACTGAAGGGCCCATAACCCATGATCGACGCATCCAGAAAGAAGGGAGAGACTGTGTCCCCGTATCGCTACCACCATATCGGTATACCCAGTTTGGTCGAGCGCGAGAATGAAGAGTACATCGCCGACGACGGCGTCTATGCCTCGGGCTACTTCAACAGTCCGCACGCCATCGAGTGGTTACGCTTTGCTCCCGACAGCCCCTTGCCGGATCTGATCAAGCGCGTTCCGCACGTGGCCTTTGTGGTCGACCACCTCGACAACGCCCTGCACGGCCAGGAGGTTTTGCTGCCGCCGCGCTCGCCAGCACCGGGTGTGCGGGTGGCCTTCATCGTCGACAATGGTGCGCCGGTGGAATTGATTGAGTTCCTGCGCTCTGAACATGAGGTTTGGCCGCATGCGTGGAAGGTGTTTGAGGGCAGTGTTTAGCAGGCTGCTGAGACTTTTTTTCAGTAGTCTGATATTGCGCGCCAAGGATGGCGCGCTCGGAAAGCAAGCACGCATGTGATTGATTTCCGGCAAACCGTTAGACAAACTCATCGCAGGTGTGGCGCGGCTTTGCCGCGACCGGCTTGACCTTAGCCTGCCGAACGGTTGCGCTGAAAGCCATCCAGGTTGAAGGTCTCAGCAGGCTGTTGGGGAAGGTCTGAACCAGTCCATCCTGGGCTGTCAGACGCGCCGAGTTCGGCACAGGTGCGGATTCGGTTCGGCCGTGCTTGCGGCGACATTAAGCTTCGCTCGAACACGTCGATCAACCACTTGCGTTGCGGGGGGATTCAAGAATGCGCAGGAAGCAGAGTGTCTGTCCGCGGTCATGGCGATTGATCATATTCGGGGAGTTGGCTGATTCGATGCGCTGGCCACCGCGCAACTCGATGTGGCTGGTATCCACTGGCCGGCTGTCCCGGATCAAACGGTTGGTTGCGATCTGTCTGGTCGCCTTGCTCAGCGCCTGTGGCTCGCCGCGGCTGACCGGCGAAACGCCGAGTCCGCTGCCACTGCGCTCGCAGGCGCTGCCGCAGGCTACGCCGCTGACCCGCATTGCCCTTGGCTCATGCTATGCGCCCCAGCTTGAGCAGGCGCAGGTCTGGAATGCGATTGCCGCTGTCGAACCTCAGCTGCTGCTGCTCACGGGCGACAATGTGTATCAAAGCGAAGAGCGCGCTGAGCCTGGCTTGCGCGAGTTGCGTGATGCCTACGCAATGCTGGCCAGCGAAGCCGAGTTCGCTGCGCTGCGGCGCCGGACGACGATCTTGGCGACCTGGGATGATCACGACTATGGCTTGAATGACGCCGGTGCGGAGTTTCCGCAGCGACGGGAATCAGAGGCCTTGTTCGAATCGGTCTGGCCGATCCCCGAGGGCGCTTGGCGTGCCGACGGCGAAGGCATCTACAGCGAGCTGATCTGGGGTCCCGTTGGGCGACGCGTGCAGGTACTGATGCTGGACTCCCGCAGCTTTCGCGATTCCTGGCCGAGCAAAGAACAGGCGGGCTCGTCCGATGCCACCTTATTGGGTGAAACACAATGGCAATGGTTGCAGCAACGCTTGCAGATGCCGGCCGATCTGCGTCTGCTGGTCAGCTCAATTCCCGTGTTAAGTGAACGCCAGGAGGGCGAGAATTGGGCCCGTATGCCGGCCGAGCGCGCGCGACTGCTCGACTTGCTTGCGCGGCGAGCGGACAGCGGGCTAGTGATCCTGTCCGGCGACACCCACTTTGGCGCTGTGTTGGAACGAGAAGCGGATGACGAGACCTTGGTTGAGCTGCTGTCCAGTTCTCTCAACCTGCCGATCACCGAGGATGCGCGTCCCCAGCTTGAGTTGAACGATGCTGCGCGCAGGGGAGATGCCATCTTCGCGGCCAACTTTGGTCTGCTCGAGATCAACTGGGACAAGCAAGCGATCCTGGCCTCCTTGCGTGGTGATGATGGTGCCCTGTTGCTGCAGCGCCAACTAAGCTTCGCGCGGGACGCCAACGATTGAAGCAGAGGCAGCAGGGGGCACACCCTTGGCTTGGGAATGAGCGTGCACTCGTTGAACGGGGCGGCGCCATGACTTCGGCAAGCTCAGCCAGCGTGAGGCAGGGGGTGCAACGGACGGCCCGGGTTCGTTGCAGGATCGGGCCGAGCCGAGAATGCGCCGTCTCGGTGTCCAGGCGACGCTGCCATTTCGCCCGCATCGCCGGCAATCGAATCGGCTGGGTGAGCAGGCGGTGCTGCTGTTTGATCTGAATAGAGGTCAAAGAGCCCGCCATTCGGCGGCGGACCCATGGCAAGTGAACTTGTTCGCTTGACGCGGCGCGCATTCGACTGTCTGCTGTTCAGATGGGGGAATCGATGCGCTAAGTCGAGAATGCAGTCGTTGATCCGTCACGGGGGCAGGCAGTGCAACGAAAGGTGGTGATGCGCATTTCGATGGTCGGGCTGGCGATTGTTGTCCTCAGCGTGTTGGCGACCGCCTGCAGCGGACGTGTCGCGAGGCCGGGTTCGAACGGCTCGGTCCTGGTATGGGCCGAAGATCGGTTTACCGAAGTGGCGACGGTAGAGCAGGGCAGACGGTATCGGATTGCGGTCTGGGGCGGTTGGACTGATTGGTGGATCAACAGCACGCCGCGTGGCTTCGACTCGACCTTCATGCTGCGGGCGTTCGAACGCCATCGGGTATTACCGAATGCCAAGTGGTTCGCTCTCGGTGGCCTGGTGGCTGCGTCTGATGAAGACCTCGGTGCCTTGGATGAACTGGTTGCGGAGCAGGCCTTCGATCTGACGCCCTTTCTCGATCCTGGTCGCCTGTGGACGGCGCCAACCTCGGGCAGCCTGTACCTGTTCGCCAACGACGTGCCATGGGCGTACTTCAACAATCGCGGGGCGATCGAAGTGCGAGTGGAGGAGGCGGGGTCGATCGACCCAGGCCGCGTGTCAGACGGCGTTGCGTCCCCGGTTCAAAGCAAGCAATGAGGGAGGGGTGTGTATGGAAGGGGTAATTCAGATTCGAGGCCTGGCGATTGAGTTCGACGGCACCGAGGCAACACTTGAGCGCATCAAGGCCGGCATCCCCGCGGCAACCAGGGCCTTGCTGACCGATGCGTTTCGCTTGGATCAGAGCGATCCGACATCGATGGTGTTGAGGGTGGAGCCCGATTCGACACGAACGCTGACCCAGGAAGAGTACCGGGCGGCGCGCGATTCGATTCAAGGGCTGGCCGAAGTTGAACCCTATGCCATCGTCCAGGGCATGCTCGAGCCTCGAATCGACAGCAGCGAAACCACCGCTGAGTTCGAAAGCTTCGGCTATCCAAGTTCCGATCTTCCCGGCACCGAAGACCCGCTCTGGCACCACGAGCGGGCGGGTGTGTCGGCCGCGCATGCGCTGGGTGCAACCGGGATGGGTGTACTCGTGGGGCATCCAGACACTGGCTACACCGACCATTGGGAGCTGAGTTCGCCCAGAATTCGCGCAGACATCGGACACAATTTCGTTGAGGACAGTGCCGATCCGACGGACCTGCTGCACGGTGGCAATCCCGGGCACGGGACCGCCACCGCCAGCGTGCTGATGAGCGGTCTGGCCGACCGAGGCGACCTTGAGCCGGAGGAAGTGGCCGGGGTGGCCCTCGGCGCTGAGCTGGTGCCGATCCGGACCATTCGGCACGTCGCCTTGATTGCTTTTCACGATGTAGCGCGGGCCATTCACCATGCCGTGGATCAGGGCTGCCACGTCATATCCATGAGTTTGGGTGGCGTACGGGTGTTCCCATTCGACGGCTTGAAGAAGGCGGTTCGCCGCGCCAGGGATAACGGCGTGATCGTGGTGGCGGCAGCCGGAAACGCGCCGGCCAAGGATGTGGTGGCGCCGGCCAACCTGGACGATGTGATTGCCGTGGCGGCCACCACGATCAAGGATGAGCCCGCCGTTTGGAGTTGCCGCGGACCCGAGGTGGATCTTTGCGCACCGGGTGAATCGGTATGGCGAGCGCACATCAATGGCAAGGGGGCCAAGGGAACGGGGCGCGGTCATGGTACTTCGTATGCCACGGCCATGGTGGCGGGTGCGGCCTGCCTTTGGCTGCAGCATCACGAGCGAGACAGCTTGTTAGGAATGTATGGCAGGCGCGGCCTGGTCGCGGCATTCAAGCAGATCCTCACCACGCCCGGGCAGGGCGTGCGGCGACCCCCAGCTTGGGATACCGAGCGCTGGGGCGCGGGAATCCTCGATGCTCGCGGATTGCTCGACGCACCACTGCCGCCGCCGCGTTGAGTCGGTCATGCAAATCAATTCACGGGTGATCGAAGCATCTGAGCGACGCCTGCAGGAACTGCCGCACTACCGGGCCTGCATCGAACGCTTGCCGCGCGAAATGAACGTTCGATCGGACTTCGTGGCGAAACGAATGGCGATGATGCAGGTCGGCGGCGCGCAGCCGTCGGTCACCGAGATCGAGCGCAGCATCGGGCGCAACGATCTGCTGGATCTGTTCTATCTCGATCGCATCGCCATCGCCGCCTTGGCGGTGGCGCGAATCTCGCTGAAGCGTGGTGCCGCCACGGGTTTCATGATTTCTCCTAGCCTGATGCTGACCAATTGGCATGTGTTCGAGTCGGAAGATGTGGCGCGTGAGGCCCTGGCCGGGTTTGAATACCGTCGCAACCTGCGCGGAGAGCCGCAGCGTGCTGTGGAGTTCAGTTTCCAGCCTGATCGCTACTTCTTTGCTCGCAAGGAGCTCGACTATGCCGTGGTAGCGGTGAGTGCGCGCAGCCTGGATGATCGGGTGCCGCTGTCTCGCTACGCCTATCTTCGCTTGATTGGCCAGACAGGGAAGGCCAACCCGGGGGAGTGGGCGACGATACTGCAACACCCTGGCGGCCAGCCGCTGCAGATCGCCATCCGCGAAAACCAGTTGATCGAAGAGCCGTTTCAGGGTGATTTTCTCTGGTATCTGAGCGACACAGCACAGGGTTCCAGCGGCTCACCGGTGTTCAACGATCAGATGCAGGTGATAGCCCTGCATCACAGCGGTGTGGCGCGGCGCGACGGCCAACTCTATGTGCTGCAGGATGGGCGTCGCGTGCCCAGTCTCGACGGCTACTCTGAGGAAGAGGTGATCTGGGACGCCAATGAAGGCATTCGGGTCAGTGCCTTGTGCCGCGACATGATTGCCAACGCACCACGCGGTGCTGCCTACGATGAGTTGATGCTGGCCATGCAGGGCGGCGACCTGCTGGAGCGTGCCTACCAAGGTCGCCCGCCGCTGGGTGCCGCGATGACGGAATCCTTCTCAGCCGACGCCGCACGAATGGGAGAGCGCCGGGTGGTCGGTGGCATCGAAATACCGATCACGCTGACGATCGGCGTGGAGCCGGTCGGCATCGCGCCGGTAGGAGCGGTGCGCGTTGAACTTGCCCAGTTGGCAGCGGCAGGCGCCAGTGCACCGGTTGTCGACGATCAGGCGCATGGGCAGGTACAGGTCGGTTCCGCGCGGCAGGCAGCGCCGGCGAAACCTGCCGCACGGGTGTCGGCAGCGGTGGATCGCCCACCATCGAAACGTCGTGGTAGACCACCGAAGACCTAGCCCAAGTATCGAGAGGTCGTGCCGAAAGATCCGCGACGTCCAAGCGGGGGCAAGTCCCGAGGTTTCTTTCGCCTCAGCCCCGCGCAGGCAGGGGGCCAGCGCTTGGCTTACCAAGAATCGTTCGAAGAGCGAAGGCGCCGGATTCCCGTCCACGCGCGCCGACGCGCGAATGACGCTTCGTTGGGCGTCGATGTGCTGCAGTTCTCCACCGTGTTCCGCCTCCGTCCGAGACCACCGGCAAACCGATGCTAAAGTGCGCGCTGACCTTCAAGCGAGTGCGTTGATGAACGAGCAGGCTGCGTATCCCATTGGCATCCAGGGTAAGCCCTGGGGAGCGCCCGAACGGGCCGAATGGCTGTCGCGCCAGGTGCAGCATCGGCGCTATGCCGAGGATGTGCTGCCGCGCATTGCCGCCCTGCAGGAGCGCTTCGAGGTGCAGCAGTACGGTGAGCTGCACTATCCGCCGGATCGCTATTCCTTGATGCTGGTGAAGAGCCGGGGCTGGGATGCGCAGCGTCCGTCGGTACTAGTGACCGGTGGCGTGCATGGCTACGAGACCAGTGGCGTGATGGGGGCGCTGATGTTTCTTGAGCAGGCAGCCGAACGCTACCTTGGTCGAGTGAATCTGATGGTGTTGCCATGCATCAGTCCGTGGGCCTACGAACGCATTCACCGCTGGAACGCCGATGCCGTTGATCCCAACCGTTCGTTTCGCGAGCACAGCGAAGCTGAGGAGTCGGCGGCGGTCTGGCGTCTGATTGCGCCGCTGCGCGACCAGTTCCTGCTGCATATCGACCTGCATGAGACCACTGACACTGATGGCAGCGAATTCCGCCCGGCCCTGGCTGCGCGCGATGGCAAGATGCTCGAGCCCGAGGGAATTCCCGATGGCTTCTATGTGGTGGGCGACACCGCGAACCCGCAGCCGGAGTTTCAACAGGCGGTGATTGCCGCGGTGGCCAAGGTCACGCATATCGCGCCGGCCGATGAGAATGGCGAGATCATCGGCTCGCCGGTGGTTGCACCGGGCGTGATCAATTACCCGTTCAAGGAGCTGGGGCTGTGTGCAGGGCTGACCGATGCGCCGTTCACCACCACTACCGAGGTCTATCCCGACAGTGACCGAGCGACGCCTGAGCAGTGCAACGCAGCGCAGGTGGCGGCGGTTTGCGCTGCCATCGACCACGCCTTGGGAAACAGCGAAGCGCCCTGATTGTCACGCGTCGGCAGGCGCCCCGGCATTCTCTCCTCGATACAGGCGTGTTGACGCCGCTGAGGTTGCGCGTGGCCCATGCGCAGGCGGCTTGCGTTAAACTCCGCGCCTCGTCGGGCCCGATCGGGGGTGGGCCTGGTAGACATGGGTCGTATTGCGGTGACAGTCTGCATGAATGGGTTCAAAGCGAGCGTTTTCTGGGCATTGCTCGCCTGGTCGTGTGCTGCACAGTCAGCGTTGCATAAGTGCGTCGACGAGGCGGGCAATACCCGCTACAGCGATTCACCCTGTCCCGAGGCCAGCGAGGCCGAGCGCTTGCCCATGCCCGGTAGCGCCTTGTCTGTGGTTGAGAAGCGTGGGCCTGAACTGCCCGGCGTTCACCCCAGTTGGCTGGTCCTGCCCGGCGAATCCGGGCAGGAATTGAGTTGTGGAGGACGCTCCTGCGTCTGTGGCGATTACGAGGTGCGTCATCGCAGCCGCGAGCCGGAACAACGCCTGCTGCGCGCCATCGAAATGCTGCCAGAGCAATGGCTTGACTACGAGAACGCCACCGCCGAGCTGAGGTTGCGCAAATGGCACAACCTGGATCGTGACTCCGGCTACGACCTGAACCGAACCTCCTGCCACCTGCGCATCAGTCAGCGCACGGTGGAGATGTACTACGAGGACTATCTCGCTCCGCTGCTGAAGCGGCCGCAAGTCGAGGTCACCACCCTTCGTCATCAGCGCCAGAATTGTCAGCGTCCGACGGGTGATGAAGCCAACTCCGGCGATGCTTGGCTGGCCTACGAGCAATGCGAGAACAAGGGGCTGGAGGGCCGCGCAGCCATCCATCATGTTCCGAGTTCGCGCGACTACTCGCTTCAGCGCTTGCAAAAGGCATTCGCCGTCCTGCAGGAACCGCGACCCGGCTGGGTGCCGTAACAGGCTGCTGAGACTCATTGCGGCCGCTGCCAAGTCGCCAAGTTGCCGCCTGCATTTCCATTTCCATTTCCATTTCTAGTTGTTGGATACGCGATGAATCTTCTTCGACTGACCGGCCTGTTGCTCGGATTGCTGCTCTCCATGGATACCCTGGCCGCATTGCATAAGTGCGTCGACGCCAGCGGCAAGTCGCGCTACAGCGATATTCCCTGCCCGGAGCAGGAGCAGGCCGAAGTGAAGCCGATGCCGGGGGGGCTCAATGCCTTGGCCTTGAACGGCGCTGTCGAGGGAGTGGCCGGGCTGCATCCGACCTGGATGCAGACGCCTGCCTACCTGCAACATCAGGTTCGCTGCATGGGGCAGCTGTGCATGTGTGGCAGCTGGGAGTTCAAGAAGTCGGAAGCCGAGCAGCATCGTTTGCTCAATGCGCTCGACAATCTGCCCAACCTTTGGCAGCGCTACGACGCGTTAAGCCGAGAGCGCAATCAGCGCGACTGGGCCGGCAAGCAGCCACAGTCCGCCGAAGGTCTGCAGCGTGTTGCCTGCGAAATTCGGGTTGAACAGAAGATTCTGGTTGAGCTGTTCCCCAAGTTGGTGCCGGATCTGGTTGATCGCCATTCGCGCAGCCTGGAATGGATTCGTCGAACCAACGAGCGCTGTCGCGAGCCGGCCGTGCCGCGTAACCATGAAAACGAGGCGGCCTGGTATGCCTATCAGCGTTGTCGCGATGAGGCCAGCAACGAGAACAGCCGGGCGACGCAGAAAGCCCAGGAAACCCGGGATGCCGACGAGCGGCTGCGCGAGGCGATGGCGACCTTGGAACTGCCTCGGCCTGACAATAGTCGATGAGAGCAAGACCTGGGCTGGCCTGCTGCTGGCTGGGGGTGCTCGGCCTGCTGATGCTCGGCCAGGCACAGGCAGATCTGCACCGCTGCACGGCGGCGGATGGCTCGGTGAGTTACCGCGACACGCCCTGTGAGGCCAGCGAAGCGAGTCAGGTGGAAGCGATGCCGGGCAACGGAAAGGCCCTGTCTGCTGACCTTCGTGAGGCAGTGAATCTGAGCGGTTTCCACCCCAGCTGGTTCGAGGGCCCGCGTCATCTGGTGCAGCGGGTGCAGTGCAGTGCCTCGGCCTGCGCCTGCGGCCATCAGCGCGAGGTTATCCAGACCGACACGGTAGTGTCCGTACTTAACGCTATGATGAGCTTACCCTCTGACTGGAGAGCCCATGGTGCTGCGGCAAAGCGTTGGGACGAACTGGGCGCGCGGCAGTCGACATTCCCTGCTGTGCGCGGGGAAGTGGAGCGGATGGCCTGTCGGGTTGCGCTGCGGCAAATGATTGTCGCCAGGTGGTATCCGACGGTTGCGCCGTTGGTGATTGAAGGCCATGAGCAGCGCGAGCAGCGTCTGGCTGAGATCGATGCGCGCTGTAAGCGGCCAGAGGAAACCGGCTGGACCCAGAGCGAAGCGGCCAAGGAATGGGTCAGGTGTCTGGATCGCAACCGCTCCGAACACAACGAAGCGGTGCGCTCACGGCGTCAAACCAGTGGAATCTATGATTCCTTGCTGGAGGCGGCGGAAGACCTGCGCAAGCCTCGGCCGCGCTCTTGATCCGACGAGTAAATGTGGTCACTCGCCGGACCGATTGTCTTGCTCGCGGTCTTGCAACCGGGTCTTTACCATTGGCGACGGTAGCTCAGTCTGCTCCGTGATCCGTATGCCGGCGAACACGCTGCGAGGGCTTTGTTCAGCACTCGGCCGTCTTGCCGCGTCCATCCTTGCACTTCTTCGGCTTGCGCTTGAGGTCGACCTGGTCGCTCTTCTGGTCCGACTGCTTGTCCTGAGAGCCCTGTTGGCCCGACTGACCGCCGCCGGTTTGCATGCCGGCCATCATCGCTGCCTGATCATCCTTTTTCTTGTCTTTGCCGGCCTCCGCCGGCCCCGCCGCCAACAGCAGGCAGGCGCTGGCCAGCGATACGATCAAAAAGCGGGTGGTGCTCATCATCGTCGATTCTCCTGGTCGGGCATCGGAGTTCGAACATACACCCGGGCGCCGGCCCTGGCAAAGTCTGCTCGGCCGCTCTCATCCGATCCTGACAGGCTGCTGAAATGAGTCTCAGCTGCCTGCCAGCGCAGCAACGAAGGATCGCCCCGGCTGCTAAGATTTCATGCCGCATTCACCAGGAGCTAGATCATGGCCGCACAGCACACAAACCACGTGTTCAAGGCGATTCGGGGCTGGGTCGGTTCGTGCGCGTGCGTCATGGTGTTGATGATGTTTCTGGCGCCCGTCGCTGTTGCCGAATCGACATCGGCGCGGGTCATCTGGTTGGTTCGGCACGGCCACTACCTGCCCGACGCCAGCGCCGACCCCAAGCTGGGACCCGGCATTTCGCCCTTGGGCGTGGCGCAGGCGCATCTGGTCGGCGACCGATTGGCGCAGTTTCCGCAGACTTTTGATGCGCGGTATGTCAGCCCGCTACAGCGCGCTCGGGACACGGCCGCAGTGATGGGGCAAAGCCTGTCGGGGGCGACCTTCGAGGTGGTCAGCGATCTGGCTGAGTGCACGCCGCCGACACGGCGTCAGGCGATCACTGAGCAGATGCCCGAGTCCGAACTGATTGCCTGCCAGCAGCAACTGGATCGTTTGTTCGAAACCTACTTCAAGCCGGGCGGAGACGCTGCGCAGCGCAACTTGATGGTGTGTCATGGCAATGTGATTCGCTACCTGATCACCCGCGCGCTCGGAGTGGACAAGCAAGCCTGGCTGGAGATGTCCGTGGGTCACGCCAGCCTGACCCAGATCCGCATTGAAGCCGATGGCAGCTACAAGGTGATTGCCGCCGGCGACGTCGGGCACCTGACGCCGAGCTTGCTGACCGGCGCCAGCGGCGACCCGGAGCGTGGTCTGGCGGTGCCCAAACTACCTGTTCAGGGTGCACAGTAAGGTTCCTGGGTAGGGGCTGGGAGCAAAGCGCGTCAGCGAATCAACAGGTTACGATATCGGTTCTTGGAAAGGGGGCGCAGGACTTGAGGCTCCTCGGCCGGCGGGAGCGCGAGCATGCGAGGGCAGTGCGGATAACACGGTCGGTTTCTCGAGCGAACTCGGAGTCCGAGTGTGCCCAGATCGAATCGTTCGGCGTATCCTCCATCAGGCATGGATACCCATGGGAGGCGCGGATGATCATGCCGTCGAGATCAATGCGCAGTGTGGTTCGTCGCGCCTGTGTGTTGCTGGCGGTTGTGGTCTGGCCTGCGGTGGGCCATGGCCAGGACGCCGCCAATGTCGAACACGATCCGCTGGCGCAGTCGCCGGCGCGGCAGCCGCTCAAGGCCTGGCACGATGCCCTGGCCCTTCTGCCTGCCACAATCAAGGTACGCCGACTGGCATTTGCGCACCACGGCCTGTTTGTCTTTCATTCTCCGCAAACGGGCAGTGAGATCCATGCCGACTTCTTCAGCTGGGCTCGCGGTCAGGTGAGTCGGGAAGACAGCGGCCTGCGACCGTCGAGCATGTGCACGGCTGCGGGCGTAGGCCTTGAACGCATTGCTCCGGCGTTGCAGCGACTGGAGTCCGAGCGCACCTGGAAGCAGCATCAAGCCAGCATGGACACCGTGGTGCTGGAGTGCTTTCGTGATCGCCTGTACTGGTCGCTGATGCCGGCGCCTGCTGGTGGCTACCAGATGGGCGAGGCGATTGCTACCTATGACGTCGAGTTTGATGCGCCACCGGTCACCCACTTCGACGTCGAGTGACTCTTGATCATGAATCGATCCGGCGGCTTGAAGTTTGAACATCCTGTCCAACTTAACAAGCCGCCGAAAACGTCCATCCAGGAGGTTTTCAGCGCAACCGTTCGACCGGCTCAGGGCAAGCCGGTCGGGGCAGAGCTGCGCCACACCTGCCGGGAATCAAACACGTGCGTGTTTGGTTCCCGCGTGCGCCGTCCGTG
This sequence comes from Pseudomarimonas arenosa, assembly GCF_014841215.1. GTDB lineage: Bacteria > Pseudomonadota > Gammaproteobacteria > Xanthomonadales > Xanthomonadaceae > Pseudomarimonas > Pseudomarimonas arenosa. Next base: position 364 of record NZ_JACYTR010000059.1, on the reverse strand, counting down.
TCGCGCAAGATCAGGCTGCAGTAATGAGTATTTCAGCAGCCTGTTAAAGCCCCGCAAGTCCGGTGCAAGCCCTTACTCGCGGGCGCTTCACGGCGCCTTGGGCGCCGCTCGCGAGCAGCCCATCCAGGGGCTGCGCTCGCTCCGGCGAGTCAAGACATTAACCCGGATATTTGATGAGGTCGCGCCGAAAGATCCGGCGATTCCAAGCGGGGCGAGAGTTTCGACCGATGGTGTTGAGATTACAGAGTGTTCGCGATCTTTCGGCGCTGGCACGGCCCTCATTCGGCCGCTGCGCGGCTACGCAGGGCATTCGCCCTGAGGTCCTTTGCGCCGATTGCCGCGTTGTTCGGCTGCTACGCAGCAA
>NZ_JACYTR010000058.1 GCF_014841215.1 Pseudomarimonas arenosa | reverse complement strand
CACGTTCAGCGATTCGGCGAAGGGCCGACCGATTGCGGAATCGAAGAACCACCTGACGCCATCGATCGTTGGGTAAGATCGACCGAAATCGCGTTTCGCGGGACGAAGTCCGACAGGCTGCTAACCCACTCAGAATTCAACAGCGCCTGAAATATCCGGGCTAGCTAGCCCCGCCGCTCGCGGGGCCTTTCCGTGAGCCATTCGCGCTTGAACCATGTGCTCAGAAACGACGCGTGTAGTTGAGCAGCAGCAGATAGTCGGGAAACGCGGCGTCGCCGTGCAGGCCATTGCGAAGATCGGCCACGCTCTTTTGCCGATTGCGAATGACCGCCCAGGGCATCGACAGGGATACCGAATGCGGGCCTTGGTTCCAGCTCACCGAAGGGTCGACCGACACCATGTAGCCGGGCCGACGGCGACCTTCATCCGAGCCGATCAGGTCACGCACCGGCACGCCCTCGATGCGGCCGCCGAGTCCCAGGGTCCAGCCCTGCCACTTGGCCGGTGACCATTGCAGCCCAAGTCGTCCGACGTATTGGTCGGTAACCGAAACCTCTTCCTCCCCGGGGCGCGCGCCAGGACGCTCTACACCATTGGTTCCTTCGGGCTCGAGCACGTACAGCGCGCTGCCGTACAGCGCCACGTTGTCGGAATCACCCAGCAGGCGGTAGCCGCTCAGTTCCAGCACGATGCCCCAGGCGCCATCGCCGGGCTGCACCGAGGGGTCAGCGATGCCGATGGACAACTCTTCCACGCCGTTGACCAAACGAAGCGTGTTCTGCTTTTGCCGATACTCACCAGTCGGCAGCTTCAGGCCCAGGCCCCAGGAAAGATTGGAACGCGGATGGGCTTTCGGATCCCAGATCAGGCGATTGAACACCACGGTCATGTCGCCGATGCCATTGGTGTGGCTGCGGTCATAACGTCGGACCACCTCACCGTCGGGGCCGCGCAGTCCCGATGACCGGCGCGCCGATAGGTAAGGAAGACCAACCGACAGGCTGGTGCTATCGTCAAAGCTGTAGCGCAGGGAAAGGTCGAACAGATGGACATTATTGACCACCTGACTGTTCTCCTCGACTCGATGCTCCTGCTCTTCGCTGCCGACGAAATGACGGAACGAGTAGCCATAGCGCCAGCCCAGGCCAATCTGCCAGCGCTGCGGTTCCTCGGCCTGCTCCGGCGCCTGCTGTTCGAAGGCCTTCATCAAGGGGCTATCGAGGCGGGTCAGGACACAGCTCTGAGCCCAGCCCGTGGCGGGAATCAACAGGCAGGCCAGCAGTGCTGACAGCGATCCTGCACGCGGCGAAAAGGAGCATGATGCGGTGGGAATGGGGGTGACGATCCTCGGGCGCATGGACAGATGGAAAGTCGCGAACGCTATCACGATGCAGCGCTGTTTGCTGCAGGTGAGCCACCGAGGTGTTAAAGCGGACGACGACATCGATCATTCGCGGCGCCTCCCGAGGGTGGAGATGGTGTGATGGTGGGGATAGTGTGGAATCAGCCTGCCATCGGCTGGCTCTCACGGGCGGGCCAGTGGCCCCCCCCTTCCCATCAACCGCTACGCCCATGACCTGGCAGGCTGCTGAGACTGATTTCGGCTGCCTGTTAAGGCAAAGGTGGCGCGGCTCTGCCGCGACCGGCTTGCCGTGAGCCTGCCGAACGGTTGGAGGTCTCAGCAACCTGCTGGCGCCTTAGCCTTTGTACTTCACGCTGCAGCCGTAGGGCTGGGTCAAACTCACGCTCACCGCCTTGCCGGCGGCCAATTCGCTCAACACCTGCGGCACATACTGGGTGGCATCCGCCAGGTCGTCCTGATCGGCACTGGCAATGCTGTCAATTGCCCCTGCATAACGCAGGGTTCCGCTGGGGTCGATGATGTACATATGCGGAGTGGTCTTGGCGGAATAGCTCTGGCCGACCTGACCTTCCGGGTCAAGCAAGTAATAGGTCTGTGCCGCCTTCCAGCCGCTTTGAATCTGCTCTGCCTGGGCGCCATCGACATGACCTTGCTTGCCTGGCGCTGAGGAGTTGATCACCAGCCAGACCACGTCCTTAGCGGTGGCCTGGCGCTGTTGATCGGGAATATTGCCGCTGTTGTAGTGCTTCTTGACGAACGGACACTCGTGATTGGTCCACTCCAGCACCACCGTCTTGCCGGCAAAGTCGCTTAGCGAACGCGACTGACCCTGGCTATCGGTCAAGGTGAAGGCAGGTGCGGTTTCGCCTACCTTGGGCGCGGCGCTGGCGGCGAACGGAATCACCATGGCGGCCAGGGCGAGCGGGGTAAACAGGGACTTCATTGACTATTCCTCCTTGGGCTTGGGGTCAATGGCAGCTGGCTACTTGCCAGTGCCCTCAGCATGGTCCGTTGTCGGTTCTGACCGGGCGACAAAACGGTAGGTTTCATCGCCGAGGCGCAGCCACCATTCGCTCTGGCCCGGCAGGGCAGAAAAAAACTCGCTCTTGCGCCACCGCCAGTGGCCGCCCTGCACAGTTGCCTGCCAGGTTGGCAGGGCGCTGTTGGCGACCAGCCGAGGCGTATGCGGGAACCACCTGGCCTTGGCGAGCTGCGGCGGTAGGTTGCCGTGCAAGGCCAGCTGCACGGCGTCACCCTGCTCGCTCAGCGTCGCCGACCAGTCCACCGCTTTCGGTTGAGCCTGCGTGGCGCGCTGAAAATCGGCCTGCCAGCGTGGATCGGCTTCAGCTCGGCTGGCCAGCGGCAGCTGCAGTCGGTAACTGGCCTGGCCCGGAATGCATTCCTCCTGACACACCAGCCAGCGTGCCTGCAGTTCGATACTCAGGCTCGGCCCGGCAAGCTCCGCCGGCAGCAGCAGGTTGACCGGCAGCAAGATCCGGCCTTCGTAGCCGTAATTGACGATATCGCCGAGATCGAAGCGCTGTGGTGCCGGCCATTGCACGTCCTGCGCCGATACGCCGTCGGGCAAGGTCAAGCGCAGCCGCGTCGGCAGGCCGGAATCACCGGGATTCACCCAATAGGTGTGCCAAAGCGGTTCATGCTCGAACAACAGGCCCAGGCGCAGGCTTTGCCCGGCCACCGCGGCGGTTGATTCGGCCACCAACTGCGAGCGCAGATGATCGGTCAGCACCACGTCGCCGCCTGCGCTGGCCAACAGGAACACGGAACTCAATACCACGCCCTTGCCTCGTCAATAGGTCTAGCGAGTATGCCCAAGCACCGGCGGCCTTGCGTCAAGCTCAGCTGAACCGGCGGTGATAGTCTGATGAACCTGTACGCGACCCGCGGCGCAACGCTGTTTGACCGGAGCCACGCATGACCCCCGCCATCCGCCTGATCTCGCTCGGCTTGCTCGCCTTGTTGACCGGCTTGCTGCCATTGGCTGCCTTGGCGGCTGAATTTCCGACCGACCCCAAGCAGGTTCACCCGCCCCTGCTCGGCACCCCGCTGCCCCCAGCCGAGTTGCGCGATCGCGACGGTCAGCCGGTGAAACTCGCTGAGTTGATCGGCAAGACCCCTTCGGTACTGGTGTTCTACCGCGGTGGCTGGTGTCCCTACTGCAATATCCAGCTGAGCCAGTTGCGCCTGACCTTCCCGGGCCTGCGCGAGCTCGGCTACAAGCTGATCGCGATCAGCCCAGACCGCCCGGAATCGCTGCGCGCGACCCTGGGCGACATGCCGCTCGAATACACCCTGCTGTCGGACAGCAGCCTGAGCCTGATCGGCGCTTTGGGCATCGGTTTCCGGGTCGATGATCCGACCCTGGAGAAGTACAAGGGCTATGGCATCGATCTGGAACAGGCCTCCGGCCAAACCCATCATGTTCTTCCCGTGCCCGCGGTATTCGTGCTTGATGGCAATCAGATCATCCAGTTTCACTATGTGAATCCGGACTATCGCATCCGCGTGCCCGGTGGCCTGATCCTGGAAGCGGCGCGTAGCGTGAAGGAGATCAAGCCGTTGAAGTGAGCTGTGCCAAGTAGGGCGGGCCCAGGCCCGCCGCTTTGTGGCTTCCGCTGACGTGGTTCGCGCAGATCGGGCTGCGCAGTGTCGTGTGTTCGCATGGCGGGCCAGGGCCCGCCCTACGCCAACTCCACCCACACCGGCGCGTGATCGCTGGGCCGCTCCCAGGTGCGCGGTTCGCGATCGATCACCGAGCCGATGCAGGTCGGCTTCAGCGCATCGCTAATCAGCGCAAGGTCAATCCGCAGCCCGAGATTGCGACGGAAGCCGGCGGCGCGGTAGTCCCACCAGCTGAATTGGCCGCCTTCTTCGCTGTGCAGCCGGAAGCTGTCGTGCAGACCCAGTGCCAGCAGTCGCTGCAATGCGTTGCGTTCGGCCGTCGAGCACAGAATCTGCTCATCCCAGGCCGCAGGATCGTGGACATCGCGATCATCCGGGGCGATATTGAAATCACCCATCACCACCAGCTTCGGCCAGCGTTTGATTTCCTCGCTCAGCCAGCCGTGGACGGCGTCCAGCCAGCCCAGCTTGTAGTCGTACTTCTCGTCGCCCACCGCCTTGCCGTTCACCACATACAGGTTCACCACGCGAAGATCGCCATAGCTGGCGGCGATGACCCGCTTCTGATCATCGCCAAAGCCCGGAATGCCGATTTGCACCTCGCTGGCAGATTCGCGCGACAGCAGGGCAACCCCGTTGTAGGTCTTCTGACCGCTGAACACCGAGCGATAGCCAAGTTCGAGCAGGGCGTCATCGGGAAACTTGTGGTCCTCCAGCTTGGTTTCCTGCAGGCCAACCACATCCGGTTGGCGCAGTTTCAACCACTCCTGCAGATGCGGCAGCCGAACGTTAAGGGAATTGACGTTCCAGGAGGCAATTTTCATCCGACTTTCCTTGCAATCAGGGTGTGGCGCTCAGCCGCTCGACCTGCCAGCCACGCGCGCGCAGCTGCTGCACCAGACCATCCTCGCCAATAAGATGCAAGGCACCGACCACTACCAGGTGGTCATCGGTTTTGCCCAGCATGGCTTCGATCTGCGGCAGCCAGGCCTGATTGCGCTCGACATTGAGCAGCTGATACGCCGTCGGAGTTTCATTCTTCATCTTGCTGACCAGCTCGGCTGCCAATGCCTCGGCATCGCCGCGGCGCCAGTTGGCATGCAGTCGATCGAACTCCTTGCGCAGCTCGCCGATCGATTTCAGGGTGTCGCCGAGCATCTTGTCCTGCTCTGCCATCGGCGTGCGATCGAAGGTGCCGAGCTGCTGGCTGAGGGTTTCCAGTCCGCCGGTGGCCTTGCCGTCCTTGGCGCTGCGCTGCATGAAGTGCATGTCGATGCCCAGGCTGGGATCGAAACCGGCTTGCATGACCGCCATCACAGCAAGATTGACCGTCATATACCAGGGTTCAAAGCCGTCGGCGGCAGCCACGGCGGCATCGCTACCGAGGAAGGTTCGCAGTTTGGCCAGGGTGTCAGCCGATACGGTTTCGCGCAGAGTCCGGCCGTCTTCGAAGCGCGCCAGCTCCATCATCTTGGACGCCGCCTGGCCCCCGGCCAGCTCGGCCGGCGCGATCTCGAATACCACCTGCTCGGCGTCGTCGTAAGCCGCTTCCAGGATCTCCGCCAGCGGGTAATCAGCTGGCTTCAGCACATGGATCGAGCCGAGCAGATAGACCGTTCCGGCATCACGTTCGACCTTCCACAGTAAGGGCACCGGCGGTTCGGCGCGCACCGGAAGCGCAAACGCCAGGACAAGTAGGGCAAGCAAAAGACGCATGAGAACTCCAAATCAGCACAGAACCAGATCATCCAGAACGTGATCAGCGCACTATTGTGACCCAATAGTCGATCGCGGTCCTCGGGTGGCTTGCCCGATTGCGCCTACAATGGGGCGATGAGCAGTCCGTTCGCATGGCTACGGCCGCCGGAGTATCGGCAACTGCCAGCCGGCTTTTCCCATCCGCAGCGGCCCGCGCCGGTTGCGGCACCGCAGCTGTTGCACTGGAACGCCGGCTTGGCCGAGCGCCTCGGTATGCCCGCGGTAGAGCCGGCACAGATAGCGCGGCTGCTGGCCGGATTGGACGGGCCCAGCCCGCCCAGCGGCCTGGCCACCGCCTATGCCGGCCATCAGTTCGGCCACTTCGTGCCCCAGCTGGGCGATGGCCGTGCTCTGCTGCTGGGCGACATCGTCAGCCCGGATGGGGCGCGATTCGAACTGCAGCTCAAGGGATCCGGGCGCACGCCGTTCTCGCGCGGCGGAGATGGCCGTGCCGCGCTTGGCCCCGTGCTGCGCGAAGTGCTGGTCAGTGAGGCCATGCACGCGCTGGGTGTGCCCACTACCCGCAGTTTGGCTGCCATCGCTTCCGGCGAGCTCGTGCAGCGCGAACGGCCGCTGCCGGGTGGTGTTCTCGCCCGCTTGGCCAGCAGCCATGTGCGGGTGGGCAGCTTCGAGTACTTCGCCTGCCGACGCGACATCGCCTCGCTGCAGGCCTTGAGCGACTGGGTGATCTGCCGACACTATCCGCACTGCCAGGAGGCCGAGCGGCCGGCGCTGGCCCTGCTTCAGGCGGTCATTGAACGGCAGGCCGAGCTGATCGCGCACTGGATGAGCGTTGGCTTTATTCACGGTGTGATGAATACCGACAACATGGCGCTCAGTGGGGAAACGATCGACTATGGCCCCTGCGCGTTTCTCGATGAGTACAATCCAAACAAGGTGTTCAGTTCCATCGATCAACAGGGACGCTATGCCTACAGCAACCAGCCGGGCATCGCGCAATGGAATCTGGCCCGTCTTGCCGAATGTCTGCTGCCACTGATCGATGCCGATGAGGCCGCGGGGATCGAACTGGCCAGCACCGCCGTGCAGGCCTTCGTACCGGCCTTCGAGGCTGCCTGGCTGGCGCGGATGCGACCCAAGTTTGGGCTGGACACGGCGCAGCCCGGCGATAGCGAGCTGATCGAACATTTTCTTGCCGCACTGCACGAGATCGAGGCCGACTACACGCGGAGTTTCAGCGCACTGGCAGATCGCTGCGGCAGCGAGCAGGCAGGGGTAATGGCCACCCTGCCGCGAACGCCGGCCATGGACCGCTGGTGCCCGGCCTGGCAGGCGCGGCTCAGTGCAGAACAGTGCGATGTTGACGCCATCCGTACCCGGCTACGCCGCGCCAATCCCGCCGTGATACCGCGCAATCATCAGATCGAGCGGGTGATCGCAGCGGCCTACGCCGACGACATGCAGCCATTCGATGAGCTGCTGGCCGCACTATGTCGGCCGTTCGACGATGGTCCAGCGCAGCAGCGATTCATGCAGCCGCCGGAGGTGGAACAGCGTGTCGAGAAGACATTCTGCGGAACGTAGCAGGCTGCTGAAATGAGCATTTCAGCAGCCTGGTAGGGGCGGGCTCTAGCCCGCCGTTTCACCGACCGAGTTCGTGACTCAAGGGTGAGTGCCGTATCTCATGTCTTTTTGATTATCCATCGAAGATTCCGACCGATCGAGTGCGTGACTCAACAGGGGCTCGCCCCCCCCGCCCACACCTGTACATGACTGATTTTGCTGATATAGTCCGCGCCGCTGCTGTGAAGCTGGTATGAAGCCGGGCGCTGCCGCGTCGTCGGCCGCTTGCGCCTTCCTGAGCTTCGATCGTTTCAATATCCGGGTTCGTTTATGTTCGCCATGTCGCTTGTGGTTGGGTCGATCCTGTTGATTGGCATGATCGGAATCGTGATTGCCGCCTTTCGGGTCAGCCTGCCCTGGGGGCTGCTGACCTTGCTGGTGCCGGCCACCATATTGCTGTTCGTGCCACTGCACTGGCGTGAGTCCAAGGGTCCGATGATGATCTTGCTGGTTGGCCTTGCCTTTGCCGGCGTTACTGCGGTCGCCAGCAGTCGCCAGCAGGCCGCCGACCATCCGCAGATCATTGCCAATCCGACCTATCTTGAGCTTCGCGGCAGCAAGAGCGAAGCCGGTCGTGATCTGGAGCAGGTGTTTCTGCTGCAGGCGGTGGATGCGACTGATTGCCAGCAGCAGGCCAAGCGCTGGCAGGCCGGTCTCAGTGACTGGCAGCTCAGTTCGCCCAGCTGTTCGACCAGCCTGCCGCCGCGGTTCGCTCCCTTGTTTGCCAATCAGCGCGCCGGCTACCCGTACCTCAGCGTGGCACGACGAACCCCGCACGATCGGGAGATTCGCGTGGTGCTATGGGGTTACTCCAGTGCCGAAGCGGATCTGGTGTGCAAGCACGGCAAGCGCTTCGAAGCTGACCAACAACACCCGGTCGACTGCATCAGACCCTGATCGGCGTACTAGGCCGCCCCAAATCGGACCAGCGCTGCAGCACCTGCCCGCTTAACCACTCGCTCCAGCGCGCCACGCTGGCGGAGTTGGGATGAAAGCCATCGTCGGCGAAACCGCTGGCATCCGGCCGAAACGGAATCGGGGCATGCAGGGCGAGTGGCTGGCTTTCTGCGGCACGGGCGATAACCTGATCGAACTGCCGCGCTCGCAGTCCCATCAAGTGCCGTAACGGGCTGGGCAGTAGCGGAAACACCTCAAGCGGCGGGGTGGCGCAGAATACGATGCGGGCCTTGGGCGACTGCCCATGAAGCCAGTCGATCAGGGCTGATAGATCCGACGCGAATGCGCGCCGTCGGCGCAGGCCGGTCACATCATTGACGCCAATCGAAATCAGCACCAGGTCGCAGTCACGAAAACTCGATGAGTCCGCGTGCGCCGCGCTCAAGGCCTCGCTGGCGTCAGCGCCGTTGCGTCCCAGTGCCTGCCAATCCACTGAACGCATGGTTTGGGCGGATAGCGCCCGCGCCAGCTGTGCCGGCAGTGCGTCCGCGGTTGATGCCAGGGCGACGCCGGCGATGATCGAATCCCCCAGGGCGCGCAGTCGCAGTGGCGGACCTCCGGCATCGCACTCGATCAGGCCGTGTCGTGGCCCTGGCGCCTCCGGAGCGCGGTAGGCGCGACGCTTCAACCACAGCCCCTGCGTGGCAATGAACGGCAGTCCGCTCCAGAACAGCATCGATCGTGGATCGAGGGTGCTTGGCGAGAACATGGCCGGAGTGCTGTGCTAGCAGGGTGCTGAAATGAGCATTCCAGCAGGCTGCTAGGGCGTGCTGGCGACCAGCTTGGCCAGCAGATCCTTGGCGCTGAGATAGCCGCCAATGAGCTCGCCGTTGGAGCCGATCAAGGTCGGTGTGTTGGTGATGCCGAGACGCGCCGCCAGATCGATGCCTGCCTGATACCCCGACGGGCACTCCGCACGTGCTTCCACTGACTGACCAAAGGTGGCGGCAGTAAAGGCCTGCGGTCGATCAGCCGCGCAATGCACCTGGCGTGAGGCCTGATCGGCGGCTGATCCGGCGCCGCCGAGGGGAATCAGTACGTAGTTCACCGCGATGCCGGCATCCAGATACTCCTCGATATCCTGATGGAAGCGGCGGCAATAGGCGCAGTCGATGGCGGTGAACACGGTGACTTCGTGGGTGGGTGCTTTTGGCGCAAAGCGAATCAGGGTCGATTCCGATAGCTTGGCGATACCGTCCTTGCGCAGGCTCGAACGCGACTGCTCGGTGAGATTGGTGGCCCGCGCCGTATCAAATACATTGCCCTGAAACAGGTGCTTGCCGTCGGCGCTGAGGTACAGCACATTGCCATCGACCACCAGTTCCAGCATGCCGTCGACAGAACTGGCGCGCACCTGCTCCAGCTTGGCCTGAGGCACCAGGCGAGAGAGCGCGGCTTGCGCGCGTTCGCGCAGGGCGTCGTTGGTTTCCTCAGCTGCTTGGCCGAGCAAGGGGAAGAACAGCAGCAAAGCGAATAGTCGAAGCATGGTGGTGTCCTGACATCGGTTAAAGTGATGGTGTCACGGCGGAACTCAGTGATCAGGGCGATGCACGCCGTGCTCGGGCCTCAGCGACCAATTCGTCGGCGCGCTTTAGCATTGCATCCAGGCCACCGGTGCTGGGCTCCAGCAAGGTTCGGCCCTGGATGATCAAGGTTGGCGTAACGCCGATGCCGTAGCGCGGCATCAGTGATTTCGATTGGTTGGCCTTGGCCCGCACGCTGAACGAATCCATGGTCGAGGCGAACAGGGCGGAGTCGATGCCGGCCTGCTCCACCGTGGCGAGAATGCCGGCGCGATCGCGAACACGACGGGTCACCGCCACCGCATTGAACAGCGGCTCATGCAGGGTGCTCAACACACCCATCGCCTCTGCGGCAAAGAAGGCGCGTGCCAACTCGTCCTCCATGCCGCCGCTGAATACTGCCGGCAAGTAGCGCAAATGCACGTCAGTGGACTGCGCCTTGCCCCAGTCTTCCAACGGCTGGCGCAAGGTGGCGCAATGGATGCACCAATAGCCGAAGACCTCGATCACCTCGATCTTGTCCTCGTTGGCCGGTGGAATGAACTCCTTGCTCAGTCGCTCGGTCACCTCGGCGCGCAGAGTGCCAGCCAGCAATAGCAGGAGCATGCCGAACATGACAGGGGATCGCAGTTTCATCGGATGTACTCACCGTGGGTGTCCTGACCCAGACCGGCGCTGCGGCACAGAAGTTCAATCGGGATAGTCGATGGCGCACCGCCCACGCCGAGCGGGCGCTGCCCAAGTCGGGCAGCGGGACCCGGCTCGCCCACGACAAGACAGTGCGTACCCTGAGCTTGTCGAAGCGTGCCAAACTCTGCGAGTGAGCGGATGCTCGGCGATGATTCGGCTGGCTTCGACAGGCTCAGCCAGCGTGGTATCGAGGCTTTCTTATCCGGCCAGTTGACCGCAAAGCAACGCGCACCCTGAGCTTGTCGAAGGGTGCCAAACTGGGCGAGTGAGCGGATGCTCGGCGATGACTCGGCCGGCTTCGACAGGCTCAGCCAGCGTGGTATCGAGGCGTTCTTATCCGGCCGATTAACCGCAAGGCAACGCGCACCCTGAGCTTGTCGAAGGGTGCCAAACTGGGCGAGTAAGCGGATGCTCGGCGATGACTCGGCCGGCTTCGACAGGCTCAGCCAGCGCGCTGTCGAGGCCTTCCTAACCGGCTAGTTCACCGCAAAGCAACGCGCACCCTGAGCTTGTCGAAGGGTGCCACACTCTGCGAGTGTACGGATGCTCGGCGATGATTCGGCTGGCTTCGACAGGCTCAGCCAGCGTGGTATCGAGGCTTTCTTGTCCGGTTCGTTCACCGCAAAGCAACGCGCACCCTGAGCTTGTCGAAGGGTGCCGAACTGGGCGAGTGAGCGGATGCTCGGCGATGATTCGGCTGGCTTCGACGGACTCAGCCAGCGTGGTATCGAGGCGTTCTTATCCGGCCGATTAACCGCAAAGCAACGCGCACCCTGAGCTTGTCGAAGGGTGCCGAACTGGGCGAGTGAGCGGATGCTCGGCGATGATTCGGCTGGCTTCGACGGGCTCAGCCAGCGCGCTGTCGAGGCTTTCTTATCCGGCCGGTCAACCGCAAGGCAACGCGCACCCTGAGCTTGTCGATGGGTGCCAAACTGGGCGGGTGAGCGGATGCTCGGCGATGATTCGGCTGGCTTCGACAGGCTCAGCCAGCTTGGTATCGAGGCTTTCTTGTCCGGTTCGTTCACCGCAAAGCAACGCGCACCCTGAGCTTGTCGAAGGGTGCCGAACTGGGCGAGTGAGCGGATCTCGGCGATGATCTGGCTGGCTTCGACAGGCTCAGCCAGCGCGCTGTCGAGGCTTTCTTAACCGGCCGGTTAACCGCGAGGCAACGCGCACCCTGAGCTTGTCGAAGGGTGCCACACTCTGCGAGTGAGCGGATGCTCGGCGATGATTCGGCTGGCTTCGACAGGCTCAGCCAGCGCGCTGTCGAGGCCTTCTTAACCGGCTAGTTCACCGCAAAGCAACGCGCACCCTGAGCTTGTCGAAGGGTGCCGAACTGGGCGAGTGAGCGGATGCTCGGCGATGATTCGGCTGGCTTCGACAGGCTCAGCCAGCGTGGTATCGAGGCGTTCTTAACCGGCTAGTTGACCGCAAGGCAACGCGCACCCTGAGCTTGTCGAAGGGTGCCAAACTGGGCGAGTGAGCGGATGCTCGGCGATGATTCGGCTGGCTTCGACGGACTCAGCCAGCGTGGTATCGAGGCGTTCTTATCCGGCCGATTAACCGCAAGGCAACGCGCACCCTGAGCTTGTCGAAGGGTGCCAAACTCTGCGAATGAGCGGATGCTCGGCGATGACTCGTCGCGTCTGAGTAAGTCCAGGATGGACTTATTCAGACTTTCCCTAGATGAGTCTCAATAACCTGCCAACCCTCCATCAGGCAGCCAGCCCATAGCTCTTCAACAGCGCATCCGGAAGCGGCTCGCGGCCGCGGAAGGCGATGAAGCTCTCCAGCGCCGGGCGCGAGCCGCCCACCGCCAGAATCTCGCGGCGGTAGCGTTGTCCAGTGTTGTAATCGAACAGGCCGGCTTCCTCAAAAGCCGCAAAGGCGTCGGCACTTAACACCTCCGCCCACAGATAGCTGTAGTAACCGGCGGCATAGCCGCCAGCGAAGATGTGGGTGAAGTTGTTGGCGAAGCGGTGCCAGGCCGGTGGCTTGATGACCGCCACCTCGGCGCGTACCTCCTCCAGAAGTTGCCGCGCCCGAGCGCCTCGTGCTGGGTCGTATTCCAGGTGCAGACGGAAGTCGAACAGGGCAAACTCCAGCTGCCGCACCAGGAACATGCCGGCATGGAAGTGCCGCGCTTCAAGCATTTTCTGGAACAATGCATCGGGCAGGGTTTCGCCGCTTTGCCAGTGGCGGGCGAACAAATCCAGGGTCTCGCGCTGCCAGCAGAAGTTCTCCAGGAACTGGCTGGGCAGTTCCACGGCATCCCACTCCACGCCGCTGATACCCGACACGCTGGGCCAGTCGATCTCGCTCAGCATATGGTGCAGGCCGTGGCCGAACTCGTGGAACAGGGTCAGTACATCGTCGTGGGTCAGCAGGGCCGGCTGATCGCCGTTCGGCGGTGGGAAATTGCAGGTCAGATAGGCCACCGGTCGCTGCAGCGCGCCATCGCGGAAGCGCGAGCGGCACACATCCATCCAGGCGCCACCACGTTTGCCGCTGCGCGCGTAATGATCGACATAGAAACCGGCGATCACCTCGTCGTCGTGATGGAGGACATCAAAGTAGGCGACGTCCGGGTGCCAGACATCGACGCCTTGACGCGGGCGGAACTTGACTCCCAGTACCTGACCGGCAATGGCGAACAGGCCGTTCAATACGCCGGGCAGCGGGAAGTAGGGCTTCAGGTCCTCTTCGCTGAAGTCGAACAGGGCCTGACGGCGCTTTTCACTGGCATAGGCGATATCCCAGGGCTGCAGGTCGGCCAGGCCCAGGGTCTCGGCAGCAAAGGCCTGCAGCTCGGCCAGCTCGCGTTCGGCCTGCGGCCTGGCCCGCGCGGCCAGATCATGCAGAAAGGCGAGCACGCGTTCCGGCTTGCCGGCCATCTTGTCGGCCAGACTGAGCTCGGCAGCGTTGTTGAAGCCGAGCAGCTGGGCGGCCTCATGGCGCAGCTTGACGATCTGTTCGATGCGCGGGCCATTGTCGCGGGCGTGATCATGCGGCCCGAGCTCAGAGGCGCGGGTGTTGTAGGCGGAATAGACTTCCTCACGCAGGTTGCGGCTGTCGGCATAGGTCAGCAGGGCCTGCACCACCGGCCCTTTCAGCGTCGCTCGATAACCTGACTCGCCCTTTTCCTTGGCCATCTGCGCCAGCATCTGCCGCGCCGAAGCCGGTAGACCGGCCAACTCGTCTTCGACCAGGGCACGACCCCAGGCATCGGTACAATCCAGCACCGCCTCTTCAAACTCGGTCGACAGCCGCGACAGCTCGGTCTGGATCTGCTTGAAGCGCTGTCGCGCCTCGCCTTCCAGAGCCACGCCGGAAAGCCTGAAGCCACGCAGGCTGTCTTCCACCAGGGTGCGCTCGGCGCGACCCAGCTCGGCGAACCCCGCGGCATCGTGGATCGACTTCACCGCCTCATACAGGGCGCGATTCTGACCGAGCTCGGTGTTGAACTCGGTGAGCAGCTCGTCGGCCTCGGCGTACACTGCACGCAGTTCCGCCGAATCCCTGACCCCATGCAGATGCGATACCGGCGACCAGCTGCGACCGATGGCTTCCTCCAGCCGCTCCAGCGGCGCGATCAGCCGATGGAAATCAGGTTCGGTCTGGTCGCGCAGCAATTGCTCGACGCCGAGTTGCGCCTGTTCGATGCGCGCCCGTACCGCGGGCAGCACGTGCGCGGGCTGAATGGCAGAGAACGCCGGCAATTCGCTGGCCGACAACAGCGGGTTGGTTTCTGTGTTCATCCATCCAAGGTACGGCCGTCGGGCCGAAATGCAAGGGCAGGAAGGGGCCTGAACCGGCTCGGCGGCTGGCAGCTGCGTGCAGACTCGCTACACTGATCGCAGCTATCAGCAGGAGACCACTCCAAGCCATGGTCGGGCGCGCCGAAGTGCTACGTGAACGCGTTCTGGAGGCCCTGCGCTCGCAGCCGCTGTTCGATGGCCTCGGTGAAAGCGCCTATCGCGCCCTGGCCGATCAGATCGAGTGGTTTGCGCTGGAGGGCGGGCGCGTGCTGTTCGATCAGGACGAGGCCTCGGACGGCATGTACCTGCTGATCCACGGTCGTCTCAGCGCCAGTCGGCGCGAGGCCGACGGCCGCATTCGCCATCTTGGCACCATCGCCCAGGGTGAAACGGTCGGCGAAACCGGCTTGCTGGCCAATGAGCCGCGCAATGCCCGGGTGATCGCCATGCGCGACTGCAATCTGCTGTTCCTGCCGCGCAGTGGCTTCGAGAAACTGGCCGCCCTGCATCCCGAAGCCATGTTGCGCACGGCGCAACTGGCGCTGCGGCGCAGTTACAGCCTGCGCAAGGCAAAAACCCGCTTCACCTGCTTTGCCCTGATATCGGCCACGCCGGGTGTCGATATGATGGCGCTGGCCCAGCGTCTTGCGGCACAGCTCGACGTCGGCGATCAGACCGAGATCATCGACGCCAACAAGGCCCTGGAAAAGCCCATCGCCTGGTTCAGTGAGCGCGAGGCGGCCGCGCAGTACTTGATCTATGTCGCCGATACCAATGCCGACTGGCGCGAACGCTGCGTGCGGCAATCCGATTGCGTGCTGCTGGTGGCCGATAGCCGCCACCCGGTTCAACTGCAAACACGTCTACCCGCGCCGGCCCGCGGCCCTTCGGTGCCGGTGCATCTGTTGATGCTGAACCCGCAGCCCGCAGCACCCGGTTCCACCGGCGACTGGTTGGAGCGGCTGCCACAGGGCAGGGCGCATCACCATATCCGCAGCGACGAGGATCTGGGTCGGGTGGTGCGCCACCTCACCGGCAGCGCTACCGGTCTGGTGCTGTCCGGTGGCGGAGCGCGCGGCTTTGCCCACCTCGGCGTGATCCGCGCCCTGCGCGAGGCGGGCTGGAAATTCGACTATGTCGGCGGCACCAGCATCGGCGCCATCCTCGGCGCGGGACTGGCCGCGGGCTGGGATGATGCCACCATGCGCGATCAGTTTCGCCAGCACTTCGTCACCCGCAACCCGCTGGCCGACTGGACCTTGCCCCTGGTGTCGCTGCGCTCTGGCAAGGGCGTGGTCGATGGCCTGCGCGCCGCCTTCAACGAGCTCGAAATCGAGGATCTGCCAATCCCCTTTTTCTGCGTGTCGAGCAACCTCACCGAGGGCGATCTGGAAGTGCACGACAGCGGTCTGGTGTGGCAGGCGCTACGTGCCTCCAGCGCGATTCCGGGCGTGTTGCCGCCGCTGTTCCATGCCGGTCGGGTGCTGGTTGATGGCGGCGTGATCGACAATCTGCCGGTATCGGAGATGCGCAAACGACTCGATGGTGAGATCGTCGCCTCCGATGTCGGGGGTCAATACCGACTTAACGCAGAGATTGACGAAGCTCACCTGCCGCCGTGGTGGCAATTGCTGCCCGAGCTATTCGGCCAGCGACGTCGGCCGGGCATTGGTCAGATTCTGCTGCGTGCGGGCATGGTCAATGTAGCGGCGACAGCACAGCGCGCTCGCAAGCAGACCAAGCTGCTGCTGACCCCACCGCTGGAGGGTATCGACCTGCTCGACTGGAAGGCCTTTGACCGCGCCGAGGCGGCCGGCTATGCCTATGCCTGCGAGCAGCTCGAGGCCGCCGCTGCGGGCTGAATCAATGATCTAGCGGAATTCCGAGACTTGCGAGGTGGCCGATGTCAGACCTGTCCCGACTGAACAACGAGATCGAGCAACTCAGGCAAGGCCTTTGGCAATGCTACATCCTGGCCGGTGGCGATCCGCAGCAGTATCGGCTGCAGGATATGTCCAGCGACGATCTGGTGCCCCTGGTGATCGATTGTGTGCAGGATCTGCGCGGCTTCTTTGACGCCGCGCGACGCGACCTGCGCTGAAAGCAACCTTGCCCGAGCGCTCTGCAGGGCCGGCTTGCAACTGAGCAAAGCCTAAATCGCCACGGAACCATCTCACCCCAAGCCGGTCGGAATGGTTCACCCTGTGCCGGACCGCTGTTCAGGACGAGCCGATGAGCCAACCCATACGTGTGCTGTTTCCCATGCTGGCGATTCTCGCCGCCGTCGCGGTGTTCTGCGGCTTGATGATCGTTCCCCTGGGTCAGGCGTTCATGGCCACACCCTGGTTCAACGGTTTGATCCTGCTGGTGTTCGGCGTCGGCATCGTGGTCAACCTGCGCGGCGTGGTGCGACTGCAGAACGAAGTCCGCTGGATCGAAGCGTTCAGGCGCTCCAATCCGGAACGCAAGCAGACCGTGCAGTCACGGCTGCTGTCGCCGATGGCCAATCTGCTGTCGCAGGGCGAACGCAAGCCGCAATCGCTGTCCACCGCCTCGATGCGCTCCCTGCTCGACTCGGTCTATCTGCGACTGGAAGAGCAACGCGATCTCAGCCGCTATCTGATCGGCCTGCTGATCTTCCTCGGCCTGCTCGGCACCTTCTGGGGTCTGCTGCAGACGATCGCCTCGGTGGCCGACATCATCGCCGGCCTGTCTGCTGGCAGCGATGCGGTGGCGATGTTCGAGGCGCTGAAAACCCAGCTGCGCGAACCGCTATCTGGCATGGCCACCAGCTTCTCCACCTCGCTGTTCGGCCTGGCTGGTTCTCTGATTCTGGGCCTGCTCGATCTGTTTGCCGGCCGCGCCTCGAACCGCTTCTACTCCGAACTGGAAGATTGGTTGTCGGGCATGACCCGACTGTCGTCTGGCAGTCTCGGTGGCGAGGGCGAGACTTCGGTGCCGGCCTACGTGCAGGCCTTGTTGGAGCAGACCGCCGACGGCCTGGAGCGCATGCAGCGTGCCATCGTCGAGTCCGAGCGCGAACGCAAGGCCAGCTCCGACCAACTCAGCGAACTCAACACACAGTTGGCGCGCCTGACCGAAGCACAGACCGAACTGCGCGGCGCACTCAAGCAACTGGCGCAACAGGAAGGCGGCATGACCGAAGACCTGCGCAGCGAATTCCGCCTGCTCTCGCGTACCCTCGCAGCAGCCCTGGATGCCAAACGTGCTTAGGGCTGCAGATAGGCACTCAAGCCGGCTCACTCGCCGGGTATTCGCTGAGCCCCGCCCGCACGCCGTGACCCGCGAATCCCGAATCCCGAACCCCGAATTCCGGCCCCAAGCATGACCACTCTCGCCGCCCGCCGCCGTCGCGCCGTCGATTTCTGGCCCGGATTTGTCGATGCCCTCAGCTCCCTGCTGATGGTGCTGGTGTTCGTGCTGATGGTCTTTGCCATCGGCCAGTTCGTGCTCAGCGATGCGCTCAGTGGTCGCGACAAGGCGCTGGCGCGACTGAACGCGGAGTTGGCGCAGCTGGCCAGTGTGCTGTCGATGGAGCAGAAGGCCAAGGATCAGGCCCTGAAGCAGGTCGATGAATTGTCGGCGTCGTTGGCCAGCACCTCGGCCGAGCGCGATGCGCTGCGTCTGCGGCTGGATGAAACCAGCGCCGCCCTGACCCAGACCCAGGCCCAGCTGGAATCGAGCCAGAGCGACGTCGCTCGCCTGAGTGCCGATATCAACGCGCTGGCCGAACTGAAGCGACAGCTCGAATCCGAGATCGCCTCGCGTCTGGCCGAATTGGAGCAAACCAAGGAAAAGCTCACCGTGCAAACCGACCTGAGTGCCAAGTCGGCCGCGCAGGTGGAATTGCTCAATCGACAGATGGCCGCCCTGCGCCAGCAGCTGGACGAGATCACCGCCGCTCTGGAGTTGTCGCGAGCGCAGAACTCGGCCAAGGATCTGCAGATCGAGGATCTCGGTCGGCAGCTCAATCTGGCCCTGGCGCAGAAGGTCAATGAGCTGTCGCGGTTCCGCTCCAACTTCTTCGGCAAGCTGCGCGAGATCCTCGGCAACCGCGATGACATCACCATCGTCGGCGATCGCTTCGTGGTGCCCTCGGAGCTGCTGTTTGCCTCCGGTTCGGCCGAGCTGGGGCCGACCGCCAAGTATCAGCTCGATCGAATCGCCCAGACCCTGCGCGAAGTCACCGCCGAAATCCCTTCCGACGTGAACTGGGTGCTGCGCATTGATGGTCACACCGACAAACGGCCGATCAACACCGCGCGCTTCCCGTCCAACTGGGAACTTTCCGCTGCCCGCGCGATCGCAATAGTCAAGCATCTGGTGGCGAGCGGCATCCCCGCGCATCGGCTGGCTGCCAACGGCTTTGGTGAGTTTCAGCCGCTGGTGGAAGGCGATAGCGAGGCCGCGCTGGCCCGCAACCGACGCATCGAGATTCAACTGACCAATCGCTGAACACATGGTTTCGTGCTGCGACGAATCGTCGGGCTGCATCGTCCTGTGTGCTCAGTCAAGGTTGGCTGACCCCGCTATGACGCAGCGTCACCTGCGCGTTTGCGCTGGTTGGCGGCTGCCGAGCCCATCGAAAGAGAGCTGACACCATGTCGTGGATGTCCGGTTGCGCACTAGGTCTGGCCGTGGCCATCGTGGTCATCAACCTGCTGTATAGCGGTCTCATGGCCTGGCTGTTTCATCTGCGCGAGGGACACTGGCCGGATAGCTTTCCACTCGGTATACCGTTGATCGGTACCCTCGCCGTGCTGGCCGCCGTTGGTCTTGGCGACGGCCTGTGGCACCCGTACCTGGTCACCGCCCTGATCGTGTTCGATACCGGCGGACCGTTGGCGGCCACCCTGCATGCTGCGCAGCAGCGCCGGCGCCAGTCCCGCCGCCGCCAATCACTGGCGATTGCGCCACGCGTCCGCGAACGCCACTCTTAGCCCGTAGGGCCCCTGTCGAACTCACCGGAGACACCATGAGTCTTTACCGCCGTTCCGTTACCGTGTTCCAACACAACCTGCGTGCCCTGGACCGCATGCTCAGCCTGGCCGAGGCCAATGCCGAGGCGCGTGGTTTCGAGGCCGACAAGTTCCTGGCCGGACGGCTGGCGCCGGACATGTTTCCACTGACCCGGCAGATTCAGATCGCCTGCGATCTGGCCAAAGGCGCCAGCGCGCGACTGGCAGGCGTCGAGATTCCCAAGCACGAAGACAGCGAAACCACCCTGGCCGAATTGCATGCACGCATCGCCAAGGTGCAGGACTTCATCGCCAGCCTCGATGCCGATGCGGTGAACGCCGGCGAACAACGCCCGATCACCCTCAGCATTCAGGGCAATGAATTGAACTTTGTCGGCGCTGAGTACCTTGATACCTGGGCCCTGCCGAACTTCTACTTCCACCTGAGCACGGCGTACAACCTGCTGCGCATGCAGGGCGTGCCTTTGGGCAAGCGGGATTTTCTAGGCCGGGCGTAGTGACATCGCTTTTCTCCCTTCTCCCTGTGGAGAAGGTGCCCGGAGGGCGGATGAGGGTCCGAATACGCGAAGCTCATGCACTTGAGCAGCCATTGCCGACACCGGCAATTGCGCCTGCAAGCGAAGGCAAGCTGCGCGCCGTTGTCGTTTGACACGAGAGGTAGCAGACCTCCTTACCTGCCGCTGATCGGATCTGGCCACACATCCAACTCGAACAGGAGCCACTCATCGCAAGCGATCGCGTGTGGCGGGCTCATTCGCTCGGCGCCGGCATCTCGCGCAGCAGCACCAACACCGTGTCGGCGCCGGCCGTTGCAATCGGTTTCGATGCGCCGCTGCCATTCAGGGACAGGGCAATATGCCCTTCACACTTGGTTTCGACCTTGGGCTGCGCGCCCTTGCCGCCAAACAGCTGGCGCAGCTTGCCGACCGCGCGTTGACCGACATTGGGCGGGGTGACATGGCGCACTTCATTGCAGCTGCTGGTCCAGGCCCAGGCCTTGGCGCTAGCCACATTGCCGATCAGGGCAGCCAGCTCTTGCCGATCGGGCAGGCGGTAAGGGTGTCCGGATTCCTGGCTCAGCCAGGCGGCAAAGGCCTTGGCCTCGCCATGGCCGATGCAGCCCTGCAGACCTTGTGGAGCGCCGTTGCAGGCGCTGGTCTGGCGCCCGCGGGAGCGCTGAAACTGACCCCAGAGCAAGGGCGAAATGGCGTGTTGAGTGATGGCAACACCGGGCAGGCCGGGTTTGGGCGCTCGCGCCACGATCAGCGGCGGCCCATTCGGATCCTGCATGGCGGCGCCGGGCGCCGGCAGGCTGCGCACCTGGGCAGCCAGATCGAGCAGATGCTTGGGTGCCAGGGTCCAGCGATCGATCGCGCTGAGTGCCGATTCGGCACCGGCCGGGTCGTAGGTGTCGAGGGCGAAGCTCAGACTGGCTTCCAACAGCTTCTCAACACCTCGATTCACCTCCAGTACGCGTGGCTCGGCTTCCGCCTGCAGGGCGCCGATTGCCTGTTGCCAGCGACTCCATAACGGCAGGAATGCCTGCAGGTCACCGTGCCGGCTGGCGCTTTCGACTTCATCGGCCAACTTGTCGAGCAAATTGCCGCGCAAGACGGCGCGCTCGTCCCCGCCCAGATCGCCACTCTCGGCCGCCAGCCAGAGATCGAGCGCATTGGGCTGCGGCGGCGGCATCAGCACGCCGGACTCGATCAGCTTGCCGATCTGCTCGGAGTCACTCGGCACCGGCCACCACCAGACCAGCGCCAGCAACAGCAAGACGGCGCCACCGACCCAGGGCGTAAGTGGGTGAAGTGCGATACGCCAGAAAGGATCACGGCGGCGGCGCTGTAGTCTGAGCAAGGCCTGCCGCATGATTGCAGCATCGGCGAAGCGCTTGTTCGGGTCGACCGCCAAGGCCCGATCGATAAAGCTCTGCCAATGGCGCAACGATTTCGGCAGACGCGGAATCGGCTGCTCCCACTGCGCCAGGGCGATCGACAGGTCGTCTGGTCCATCGAACGGCATCTCGCCGGTCAGCAGCTCATAGGCCAGTACCCCCACGCTGTACAGGTCGGCCCGTGGGTCGACCTCCCAGGCCCTGGCCTGCTCCGGGCTCATGTAGCCGGTGCTGCCGATGGCCTGCCCTTCGCGGGTCAGACGCGAATGCTGCGGCAGCAGGGCGGCACCAAAATCGGCCAGCAGTGGCCGTCCCTGGCGATCAAACAGGATGTTCTCCGGCTTGATATCGCGGTGCACGATGCCGGCGGCATGCGCCTGCTGCAGCGCGTCGAGCAGGGCCAGCAGCAGCTTGATTACCCGCGCCTCGTCCACCGGTCGCTGCCAGGCGCGCAGATCGCCGCCGGCCAGCAACGGCATCACGTAATACAGCCCGCCCTCGGGCGTGCGGCCAAACTGATACAGCTCGACGATGTGCGGATGCTGCAAGCCGGCCAGGGTGCGCGCTTCGTTCTCCAGCCGCAGCAGAAACTGCTGCGAATGGCCGGGCTGCGGTTCGACCCACTTGATCGCCACCTCGCGGTCAACGCTGAGCTGGCGCGCTGAATACACCGACGCCATGCCGCCCTTGCCGAGCAAGGCGACAAACTCAAAGCCATCAATGGACGGAAACTCGCTCACTCCGTCACGGCATCCCTGGCTGCGCGCTGTCCTCAACGCCCACCGATCTCGCGCGTCGACATGGCAAGGCGGGGCGCCTCTGACCCCCTGTCAGAGAACCCTAAGTGCAGCCCAGCGGCGCCGTCAACGCTGTCGACCCGATCACAGTTCTGCCTGCCCGCCCGCAAATGCTGGATTGGCCCGGCCGAGCTACCGTCTGGCCACAGCCACGGTCGTTGGGCCCAGGGCACACCGCGCATCGCCGCGAATCGTAGGGTGGGCGTGCCGCCCACCATCCCAGGCTCGCCTCACCCCGCCAGTCGACCAAACTTGCCACTGTTGAAATCGTTGATCGCCTGCACGATTTCCTCGCGGCTATTCATCACGAATGGTCCATAGCCGACGATCGGTTCGTTCAACGGTTCGCCACTTAACACAAGGATGGTCGCATCGTTGTTGGCTTCCAGCTTGATTGACTCACCCTCGCGCGAGAAGAGCACCAGCTGCGCCTCACGAGCCAGCTGCTGATCATTCACCTGCAGCGTGCCGTGCAACACCACCAGCGCCAGGGTATGGCCCTCGGTGAAGCTGAACTCGGCTGTGCCGCCCGCCTTCAGGCGCAGATCCCAGACGTTTATCGTGGTAAAGGTGCGCGCCGGGCCGCGTTGGCCATCGAACTCACCGGCGATCACTCGCAGCGAACCGGCCTGCTGCGGCAGCTCCACCCGCGGAATATCGCCCTCCATCAGGGTCTGATAGCCCGGCGCGGTCATCTTGTCCTTAGCCGGCAAGTTCACCCAGAGCTGCACCATCTCCATCTTGCCGCCGCTGCGGG
The DNA here is from genome assembly GCF_014841215.1 of Pseudomarimonas arenosa. Lineage (GTDB taxonomy): Bacteria > Pseudomonadota > Gammaproteobacteria > Xanthomonadales > Xanthomonadaceae > Pseudomarimonas > Pseudomarimonas arenosa. Next base: position 6,746 of record NZ_JACYTR010000058.1, on the reverse strand, counting down.
TGAAGGCTTCGGAGTGAAACTCTTCGTGTACCAGGCCAGCGCCGGCGGTCATCCACTGCACATCGCCCGGCCCGATATGACCGCCGGCGCCGGTCGAGTCACGATGATCTACCTCGCCCTGATAGACGATGGTCACCGTTTCGAATCCACGATGCGGATGCGAACCCACTCCGCGCTTCTTCGTCGCCGGCTTGAACTCGGCCGGGGCGGCGTAATCCAGCATCAGAAACGGGCTGAGCTGCTCGGCGATATTGTCGTAGGAGAACAGCGAACGCACCGGAAAACCATCACCCACCCAATGGCCCGGCGGCGCACTGCGAATCATGCTGACGCTTTTCATAACGGTTCCTTGCGCCTGCGGCGCGAAGTTCTGACTGACACCAGGGTAGTACCGCCGCGGGGTCGCGAACATGCGTCTAGCCGACTCACAGCGTTGCAGGCACGCAACAACCAAGCTGCGGGAGCCTGAATTGGTGGAGGGGGATGCTCGTCCGCTAAATTCCCAAGCTAGCGCCGACGCCGAACAAGGTCGCAATGCCCAGCGCAGCGAACACCCCTGCAGCGATGCCATGCACCAGTCGCATGGGAATACGCGCTGCCAGCCGGTCGCCAACAAAAACCGCCGGTACGTCTGCAAGCAGCATGCCAAGCGTGGTGCCGATCACTACCAGCACCGGCGCCGCATAGTGCGCCGCCAATGCCACCGTTGCAACCTGGGTCTTGTCGCCCATTTCAGCCAGGAAGAAGGTGATCAAGGTGGCACCGAACACACCAAATCGCTTGGCGGCCTGGGCCTCCTCCTCCTCGATCGCGTCTGGAATCAGGGTCCAGATCGCCATACCGATAAACGACAAGCCCAGCACCCAACGCAGCGTTTCCGCACTCAGCGTGGCGGTGATCCAGGCACCGAGTGCACCGGCTAGACCATGATTGAGCAGGGTGGCGAACAGAATGCCGAAAATGATCGGTAGCGGCTTCTTGAAGCGGGCGGCCAGCAAGAAGGCCAAGAGTTGGGTCTTGTCGCCGATTTCGGCCAGGGCGACAACGCCAGTGGATACGAGCAGAGATTCCAAGAACGCTCCAGGGCCGAACGGCGGGCTGCCCCCGCCATCGGGCGCCAAATGGTGCACCAATGCCTGCCGCGTTAACAACCCGTCGGTGCATGGTAATGACCCGACTGCCTCTTATCCCGATACGTCGGGCCCTGGCCCGACATTCCGGTGGTTCATTTTCTACTCGATCAGCAGAGCGCGGCGGCTGCGGGCATCACCACCCTGGCCAGCATCCTCGGCTCGCTCTGGTGTGGCGGAAGCTAACGCAGCCAGCGCACGCCCGATCTCGCTGGACGACAAGGCGGTGTACCTGCGCTATGGATTGAACATCAGCCGCACGATTCCTCTTGTTGAGATCACCGCTGCAAAAAACGCTTGGTTGGAAAGACTGGGACGCCTGCGGCCACACCAAGATAGCGGGCTGTGGTGGTGTGAATGTGCAGCTGGATCTGAGCACGAACGAATCGGTTCAGATCGGCGTCGACGACCCGAATGGCTTCGTCTCCGAACTTGGTCGACGATTGACTTCATCCTCGCGCTGATAAAGTGTTAAGCGCTGCACGACCGACCGCCGAGCGGGCGCATCACCGCCGCGCCCGCTGGATGCATGCATTGAGCTTCAGCCGCGGTCACCGATCGCGCTCACCGGCTGTGCCTCGCTGGTCATTACCGTAGCGCTGCCCAACAGTTTGCACCCGCTTTCCGATCGCTCAATACGCCAGCGCAGCTGACCAGGCGCCAAGCCGAAATCGCTGAGGGTCGTCCGCACCGCTGCGCTGCGAGCGATTCCGCCGGCCGCTTGCTCTCGGCATTGTTCGGCAGCGACCGCGACCTCAAGCTTGACCGGAATCCTGGTCCAGCCGTCAGCTTCGCCTGAAACGCCACCGGTTTCCGATGGCCAGCGGTGCACTTTCGCCTGGTATGGGCGCACCCGCCGCTCCGTGCGATTGTCGTACGGAGCGGTGTGCGCAACGAACTCGACGAGGCCGCTACTTGCTTCCGTGCGGTTCTCGTCGGTGCCGAACAGCAAACGCGAGTACACCTGCATCAGGTCCGTCCGGCGGCCAAGCCCGCAGGACTCGAGTACCAGCGTCGAACGGTGGTCGACGATGCCAGCAGGCAGAGGCGGAAAGGCGCGCGACTCTATCAGGGTGCGCAGCTCAGATGCGCGGGGCACTTCGCCGCTGGCTTCGAAGACCGGCAAGGACAAACCCGACCATTGCGATCCGTGGACAACCAGCACAATTCGACGCCACGGCTGAGCGCCTTGCGCGTTGGCTTCGACCAAGCGCTCGCGTACCTCCGCCCAGCTGCGGGCGGAGGTCACCATCAGATCGCCGGCGTTCAGTCTGGCCGCAAAATAGCGCGTTGCAGCGGTGTAAAAGCCGGGCCGTCCGGACGAATCCTCGCCCAAGATGAAGACTGCGTCACGGCTCTGTCCGGACGCATGACTGTACTCGCCGCAGACCAACGCTGCCGCGAACAGGGCTCGAAGCCAAAGGCGCTTAGCCACGTGCGGGAAGCACGGCCTGCGCGAGAAGATCGGCCGGGTAGTCGGAGAAACCTCGCGGAGTCAGCAGCACAGCGTACCTGCCGAAGGCGATCAGTACGCTGTCACCCAGCAGGCGGTATTCGGCCAGCTCAGGGCAGAGCAGCAGCAGCTGCTGCCATGCCTGGCTGTCGGGTCGAACACGCAGAACAACCTGATCGCCGAACGCCTCGTCAGTCCACACGCCATCCCGTAGGACGAAACTACGAGCCGCCACCAGTGTCCGATCCGATGCGGGGCTAGAGACCAGCGCCGGCGCCGCGGCACTCGCCGCAAGCGAGAGGCTCTGCACGACGTGGTGCCCGACGCCCTTGGCCACCGCTGGTTGCTCGACCCGTACGGATTCGCCGTCGTTGCGAATCCGCTCGTCGATGGCGACGAATGATGTGTAGGGCGTCAGCAGCGAATAGTCGAGAGCCAGTTTGGTGATCTCGGCGGAATGATCGATCGCATCACTGCGCTGATATCCGCTCCACCAGCCGTTGCCCGCTTGCTCGTCCAAAAGACCTTGAATCCGCTCACGGCCCCACATCTGGCGCAGTGCGTGCAGCGACGGGTCCGCGTTACCCGGGTCGAGGGTCAGTTCCTGCCGATACTCGCTGCGACCCGAAGTACCGCTGACGGAAACGGTGCCAGGCTGGCTTCCACGAAAGCGACCGACGACCACGACCGGGCGCTCTGCCAGCAGATCCGGCACTTGCAGGGGCTCCAGGTCGAAGATGTCGACGCCGCTGGCCTCCAATTTAATATCGGTCAACACGGGCCGGTCGATGTACTGGCGCAGCCGTGTCGCTACCTGTTTGCCCTCACCAAGCTCGCCCACGATAAAGGGCTCTCCTGCGCCGGCCCGCGCCAGCAGGCGGATGACCGCCGATTCCACCGAAGGCCCAATTCCAAACGCGAATGTGTTGGCCTGGTCCAATCGGCTGCGGATTGCGCTGAAGGCTGCGCCACCGGCGGAAATTGCGCCATCGGTCACGATGATGATCGAGCGCGAGAAGCCGGGTGAACTCGGCAACCGGTACGCCGTTTCGAGAGCCGACACCAATTCCGTGCCGCCACCGGCATTGCTGGCGCCGATGAAATCCCGCGCACGCTGGACATTTTCCGGCGTGGCCGCAACCGATCGATTCTCGGCGAACACGTCCGAGCCGCCGGAAAAAAGCAATAGATTGAACACATCGGTTGGGCGCAACGAGCTGACGAGATCCCCTAACAGATCCTTGGTGATCTCCAGAGGTTTGCCCACCATTGAGCCGGAAACATCAATGACGAAGATGAACTCGCGCGGCACGACGATGGCCGCGTCGACTTGCTGCGGCGGTTCGGCGAGCAGCAGGAAGTAGCCACCATCGCCCTCGCGGAAACTCATCAGCCCGGACTCGATGCGCTCGCCGGCATAGCGAAAACGCAGCCGATAGTCGCGTTTCCCGGCATCCCTTTGCGCATCGTCATCCAGTGTGACCAAGGCTTCGTGCGCGGACGGTTGTTCGACATCGACATCGTGGCTCGGACTGCCGACCTCACCGAGCGGCAGCGCGCCCACCAGACGGGCGCTGATATTGAAGGCGAAATCGCTGACTTTTGAGTCCGTGCTCGTTGGCGTGCGGATCGCCTTGTCACCCGCCTGCGTGAACCGCTCACCTACCGTGTTTGGATAGAAGAACTCGTATACGCCGCGAGTGGGTACCAGCAATTCGGTGTAGCGAAGTTCAACCTCGATGCGGTCGCCGGGCAGCACGTTCGCTATGCTCATGCGGAAGATACTGGGATCCAGCTGCTCGAGCAGGCTCGCGGTTTTTCCCTGCGTTTGCGCTTCCTCGTACTCGGCCCGGGCGACCGCTTTCTCGCGGATAGCGGCACGGATGACCCTGTCGCCGATGCGCATCTGCAGGGCCTGGATCGCTGCGCGATCCGAACCCGGGAAGACGTAGACGGCTTCGATCGGAAGCTCCCCTCGGTTTTCGAACACCTGCGTCACGCGGACGTCTGCAATCACACCGGCTATCGCCACGTCGACGCTGGTCATCACCAAGGGCAATTGCTCGACCGAACCATCGGTTGAAACCAGATAAGGCGCCGAACCATGATCTGCAGCCGCAGAGCCCCAGCTCAATAGCAGAGAAACCAGAAGGAGGGTTGAAAGACCTCGCATTTGCAGGCCGTTGAGATGAAGTCGGCAGAGTTTAGCGGCCAACCCGGACAATTCGTAAACAGAATCAGCCCGTAGGCCTTGGCCCGCCAACAAAGCCTGGACGCCTTTCGAACCCCCAATTCCGCGGCCTCCGCGCAGCGCACCCGTGGCGCTTGGGTGTGCAACATGTCGGGCCAGGGCCCGACCTACGGCAACGCCGGACTTTACCGGCCCGAAGGCCCGCTTGAACGATTGGTTAGCTGCCAATGCGTTGCTGCGTGGCTGGCAGGGCGCCACGAACCAAGAGAGATACCGGCTCAGGATACTGATCGTTGCACCACGCCACCTTCCTGGCGATTGGCTCGGGCACAGCGATCCCTGGATCTACGGGCAGGAAGCCAAACGACACATAGAACGATCGAAGATGAGCAAATGGAATGCAGAAGAGCTGAGCATGCTGGCAGCGGCTGAGCAGAAAGTCGACCAGCTTGGTCGCCACGGAGCGACCGCGAAACTCGGGCAGCACAAACATGCCTCCCAACTCACCCACACCCGATGTGATCGGGACGACACGACCAACGCCAGCCTTGCAGCCATCAGCCTCCGCTATCGCGATCAGCTCCGACGCAGCGGACGGCGCAAACCCAACTGACGCATAGCATGAATTCACCCAGGCAAGTTCACCGGGTTGTGATTCGCGAACGTGAAGCACGATGAACCTCGGATTTGGCGGCCAACGCCGTATTGAGCTGCCAATCAGAAAACACCATGACTTCTCCCAACGGTCAGCTCGAATACGTAGTTAGCAGCCAGACGCGGACGGCACCGGCTGCCTGGCAATGGACTCAGTTGATTTTGCCGATTCAACTCGAACGACCCATCCGCGGTGATTGCAGTCAATGGCGGTGAACAGCCCTGAGACCCGGAACGTCCCCTCGCCGCTGAATGCGAGAAGGCGTGCGCTAAGTAAATCATCGCGGGTTGACTTCGGTAAGAGAGCCTCCAAGAGAAATTCAGGATTCTCAACGACGAGTTGCTCAGGGAAATCGCCGGCTACCACCGGAAAGCTGGACCTGGCCTCTCTTGAAACAATGAGACGTGCGGAGAGCGAGGTTGGCTCTCCGTCAATTAGCGGCCGCTCCAACACAAATTGCCCCTCGAACGAGATGGCCCCAGTGAAACGAACGACATCGCCGCTCTCTTGACCCAGCTCGGAAACTTGGAGCGGCGAGCTCTTTGGTAGCTCAATCGAGTCTGCTGCAATTGCACTGCAAAAAGAGCCTATAGAGCACATCAGTATGCAAAGACGTTTCATCATGGCTGCTAACGCATCGTTAGGTTTCAGCCCGAGAGCGCAGCTTAGCCAACCGGATAACCGTGAAGGCGACTGCCTCGAACAGAAGGTAGAAGAGCCCAATCATAGACAGGAAAAGCCAGCCGCCGGCGCGATTTCCACTGCAGTGATAGCCCAGCAAGCACTTGACCACTTTAAATGTGGGCTCGACGGATAGCCCAATTGCAAGGATAGCCGAGAGTAATAGCATCACAAATGCCGCTTTACCGTTGGGCCCGTCGGACAGCAAGCAGAGATTCCTTTGCAGGAGAGTCCAAGATCGAAGCGGCAATAGCGTGATGCCGACCAGGCCGAACGCGCCAGCAACGTAAATGGCGGCGATGGCAAAAGAGCACTGCGACGAACCGTCCATTGCTACCTAACGCTGCATTGGAGCGCTTTCCAGCACACGAACCCGCTCCCATAGGGCTGAAACCGAATTGGAGCCTTCGCAGTGCTTCAGAATGCCACGCACGCGCTGAAGAACACGTTTCCTAAACACGCCTGCTTCGACCAGAGCCAATGCAGACTCAGCGAATTCAATGCTCTGCTCAGGCCCCCCGTGCCAATGTAATGCGAGACAGTTACCTCTTCTAAATTACTGAAGGTAGTCTGCTGTCATGAGAAACAAGAATCCCATTTCCGAGAGCCCCAAATCGGCCATGTCGTCTGCGACTT
>NZ_JACYTR010000057.1 GCF_014841215.1 Pseudomarimonas arenosa | reverse complement strand
CCAAAAAGTTCGCCTTGAACGGTACACTCTGTCATGACGGCGTGGTCCTTGTTATTCAGCGTAGACAACTGAATCTTAAGGGAAAACCACGCCGTCACTCATTCTTCTGATGAAATATCCGGGTTAGAAACGTGTTCTTTCACTGACCTCAAGCCATTGTTTGCCAGAGTGAAACTCATGGCAATGGATCGAACAGTTCGACCACGTCACTGGCACCGCCGAACGACATCCGGCCGCGCAGCCCGCACCACGTACGGTTTGCTCAAACGCAACTACTGAGGTTCGGCGTCACCTGATCCAACCGCATCAGAGCTCGAATCCGTCAGCAAACACCCGGCGCAGGTCACGCCCACACGCACCTGGCTCGGTCATGATCGGCCGCGCCTCGGACAGGCAGTCGTCGAGCACGTCAATACGTCGCGGCAGCGCAGTCAGAGCACTTTCGCCCGATGTGGACAAGCGGAGGTCTCCGTTTGCCTCATCGCGAAACCAGCCAAGCTCCGCATCGCTACGATTGCCGCTCTGAATCGGAGTGGCGCCCTGGCGTGGCAACACAGCGGCATCAAGCAGATTGTTCGCCACCTCGACCCCGGTCGCTCCGGAAAAGCGCACCTCGATACCGTTGGCGTAGCGACCGCGCGTCAACGCTGTGTTATGCAGGATCTTGGCATTGGGTGAGGTGGTGTAGATCGGCACGTCGACGGTATAGGTGGCCGACGGATTCCAGCGGATCAGGTTGTTGCGCACGATGCCGCCGCTATGATCGCTGCTGGCCACCAGGCCCATACTGATGCCGCGTGAGGAATCGAGAATCAGATTGCGTTCGATCAGGGTATCGGCCGACCCTTGCCAGATCAGGATCGCCGGCCCGGCCATGGCATTGTTCTGACAGCGGATGCGCTCGATTCGCGTGTCGCGAATGATCCAGCGATCGCCACCGGTGACGTCGATACCGTTGGTGTAGCAGGTATTCGGCGGGCTGCCTTCGGGGTGTACCACTGCGCCCACCGTGTAGTCGACCTGACTGTACTCGATGCTCACATCGTCGGCACCGGCACCCGACCCCTTGATGATCTGCTGCCCGGCATCGAAGGCGCGCACATTGTAGATGCGGATGTCGCCCGCCCCTTGCCCGCCTTGCACGCCAATCGCGTGGTAATACACCTCGCCAACGCTGAAGTTGGCCAGGAGCACGTCTCGCGCGGTGAATATCTGCACACCGTAGGGCACGATCGGGTTCAGCATGCCCGCCCCGCGCAGCACCACGTCAGCTGGATTGTCGGTGGCACCACGGATCTGGATGTTCGAGATCACCGGCGCCCCAAACCGCCCCACGGTGATTCGCCCATCGACGCCATTGGGAAAGCTGACAGCGGCCAGATCATAGCTGCCCGGCGCGATCACGATGGCCTGATTGCTCTGCAGATTCCAGGCCGCATCGGCCAGTTCCTGCGCCGTATCGACGTCGATGATCTGGTAGACCATGGGATCCGGTGGCGGGAAAGGCGGCGCGGCTTGCGGTGGTGGCGCCGCATCAGCGCTCATGACCATGCTCATCGCGGCCGCCACGCCCCATGACCGTCGCCTGCGCGGCTCTGCCTGCATGGTGAGTTCCTGTCGAAAGCCCCACGCTGGCACGAAGATCGGGGCGATGCAATCGACTGTTGCGCAACTTGCGCGTTGTAAGCTCATGATCGGCAAGATTCGCCCGCGGCCGACGCATGGCCGATAATCCCCTGCTTTGTCGAATTCATCAAAGGCCCGCCATGTTCTCGCATCTCAAAGCCGCGCCCGCCGACCCGATCCTGGGCCTGATGGCCACGTATCGCGAAGATCCGCGCGATTTCAAGGTTGATCTTGGAGTTGGGGTGTACCGCGATGAATCCGGCGCGACGCCGATCATGGCGGCGGTAAAGAAGGCCGAGGCGGCGCGCCTGGCCGAAGATGTCACCAAGACCTACCTCGGCATGGCTGGCGATCCGCAGTTCAACGCGCGCATCGATGCGCTGACCCTGGGCGATCATCCGGCCCGCCGCGATGGCCGGGTGTTCACGGCTCATACCCCGGGCGGTACTGGCGCACTGCGGGTGGCCGCTGATCTACTGCATCGCGCGCGGCCCGAGGCCACCGTATGGATGAGCGACCCGACCTGGGGCAATCATCCCAGCGTATTCAAGGCCGCCGGCATGAAGATCGCCGAGTATCCGTACTACGACGGCAAGGCCCAGAGTCTACGTGCCGACGCCATGCTGGACGCGCTGTCCAAGGTGCCGGCTGGCGATGTGGTGCTGCTGCATGCCAGCTGCCACAACCCCAGCGGGGTCGATATTCCGGCCGAGCTGTGGCCGAAGATTGCTGAACTGGCCGAGAAGCAGGGCTTTATGCCCCTGGTCGATATGGCCTATCAGGGGTTTGCCGATGGTCTCGATCAAGACGCACTGGGGCCGCGCCTGCTGGCCGAGCGGCTGCCGGAAATGCTGCTCTGCAGTTCCTGCTCGAAGAACTTTGCCCTTTATCGCGAACGCATCGGCGCCATCAGCCTGATCGGCGAGAGTAGCGCCGCCACCCAAACGGCGAGTTCAGTGATGCTGGCGGTGATCCGCAATATCTACTCGATGCCGCCGGCGCATGGCGCGGCGATTGTGGCGCGCATTCTGGGCGACGAAGCCCTGAAAGTGGAATGGCTGACCGAGCTTGAGCATATGCGCAACCGCATCAATGGCATTCGCCAGCAGGCCAGCGCGCAGTTGGCTGCCGCCGGAGTGAATGGCGATTTCAGCTTTATCGCCCGCCAGCGCGGCATGTTCAGCTTCCTCGGCATTTCGCCCGAACAAGTGACCCGACTGCGCGAGGAACACGCGGTGTATCTGGTGTCATCCAGCCGAGTCAATATCGCTGGCTTGAATGAGGACAACCTGCCGCGTTTTGTGGCGGCGATGAAGGCGGTGCTAGGCTAGCCGGAAGTTCGGCAAGCATCACGACCCCGGCTTTGTTCGCACCTCAATAGCTGCGCGTTCCACGCAGAAAATCAGTCGAAGTAGGGTGGGCCTGTGGCCCACCGTTCTCGCCACGATACTGGACGCGACCCACCCCGCAGGTTCATATGCCCTTGCGGGATTGATCGCAGAACATCGCCGAACCTTTCGCCAGGATGACGATCAAGGGCTCGCCTCGAGCGCACGCTCAGGCATTTCCGTGTAGGCTGGGCGCGCTCATCGATGCGCCCGGAGGAATGCGCATGGAACGCCACTACAGCCCGATCGAAGAACTGCTCAACGCGCTGACCCACGGGATTGGTGCCGTGCTGGCCATCACCGCCAGCGCCGTACTGATCACCCTGGCCGCGGTCTGGGGCGATGGCTGGCGGCTGGCCTCGGCCATCGTATTCGGCACCAGCCTGTTTCTGCTCTATCTGGCCTCGACCCTGTATCACGCCCTGCCACAGCCAAGAGCAAAGCGGGTGTTCAAGGTGCTCGATCACTGCGCGATCTTCCTGCTGATTGCCGGCACCTACACGCCATTCACCCTGATTGGGTTGCGCGGCCAAGGCGCCGACTGGTTGTTGCCGACGGTATGGACGGTGGCCATCGCGGGCATTCTGTTCAAGCTATTCTTTACCGGCCGCTTCAAGGTCGCCTCGACCCTGATGTATCTCGCCATGGGCTGGCTGGCGATACCGGCTGCCGATGCCCTGATTGAAGCGGTTCCCGCGCATACTCTTGGCTGGCTGCTGGCCGGCGGTATCGCCTACACCCTGGGCGCGGTGTTCTACCTCAACAAGTCGCTTCGCTTTTCACACGCGGTGTGGCATCTGTTCGTGCTGGCCGGCAGCGTGCTGCACTTCGTCGCCGTCACCCAACAAGTAATTTCGCCAGCAGCGTAGGGCGGGTCTTGACCCGCCAATATGCATACCAGCCCGCCGCAGTCCTGACCCGCCAATATGCATACCAACCCGCCGCAGCCCTGGCCCGCCAAGCTGCTGTCGCGAGGTTTATCGCACAACGTCGGGCCAGGGCCCACCTACGACTCTGTTACGCCCCTGCCATGCATTCAAGCTTCGCGTCCTTCTCCTGCCATAGCTGCTGAATCCAGGCTTGGAAGCGGGCGCGGAATTCCGCATCGTTCTCGTAGTCGCCGCGCAGCAGCTCAGCCGGTATTGGGCGCTCCTGAACATGTAATTTGATCTGCTCCACGCGCCCGGCCAACAGGTCGACCAGAGTCGGTCGGCCGGCTGGATACATGATCGTCACGTCGACCACGCCGTGCAGAACGTCGCCCATCGCATCGAGCACGAAGGCAACGCCGCCGGCCTTGGGCTTGAGCAGGTGCACGTACGGACTGCTCTGCGCGCGGTGCTTGGCGGTGGTGAAGCGGGTGCCTTCGACGAAATTCATCACCGACACGGCCTGCTTGCGAAACTTCTCGCAGGCTCGACGAGTGGTTTCACGATCCTTGCCGCGCAGCGACGGGTTCTTCTCCAGCTCGGAGCGGCTGTAGCGGGTCATGAATGGGAAATCCAGCGCCCACCAGGCCAGCCCCAGGAATGGCACCCAGATCAGCTGCTTCTTGAGAAAAAAGCGCAGGAAAGGGATATGGCCAATCAGCGCACGCTGCAGCACCGGGATGTCGACCCAGCTTTGATGATTGCAAAGCACCAGATAAGACCTGTCGCGATGCAGCTGGCCTAGCCCTTCGACTTGCCAGTCGCTGTTCGACATGGCCGCGAACACGGCGCTGTTGACCCGAATCCAGCTCTCAGCCAGGGCAATCAAGACCACCGATAGCAGGCGCCGCCAAGGCTCGATCGGAATGAGCTTGAAGAAAGCCACCACGAACAGCGGTAAGCAGTGAAGTACAGTGTTCAGACCGACCACGGTGGCGGCGAAAGCGACGCGAATCGCAACAAACGCGGATGACAACACCCAAGCTGCCTCAATGTTGGAACCGGCTGGTAAGTTTGCCGCAATTTCACACCGAATTCCGGCACAATCGGAACGAATTTTGCGGAGCCGGATATGCAAGCACTCGTTTGCCATCAATGGGGTGGACCGGAACTGTTGCAAGTGCAAGAGCTGCCTGCGCCACAGCCTGGGCCGGGGCAGATCAGCATTCGCGTGCGTGCGGCCTCGTTGAACTTCCCCGACCTGCTGATGATTCAGAACAAGTATCAGGTGCAACCAGCTCTGCCCTTTGTGCCCGGCGCGGAAATCGCCGGGGAGATTCTGGCCGTTGGCGAGGGCGTGCAAGGCCTGCAGTCGGGAATGTCGGTGGCGGCGCTGTGTGGCACCGGCGGCTTTGCCGAGCAATGCGTGGTCGATGCTGCCATGGCAATGCCCCTGCCGCCTGGCACGCCGATGCCGCTGGCGGCCTCACTGGCCCTGGCCTTCGGCACCAGCTGGCATGCCCTGCGCGATCGCGCTGCGCTGCAGGCAGGCGAGACTGTCCTGGTGCTGGGCGCAGCGGGCGGCGTGGGGCTGGCCGCGGTCGGTATTGCCAAGGCCATCGGCGCCCGTGTGCTGGCCGCCGTGAGCAGCGAAGCCAAGGCCGAAGTCTGTCGACAGCACGGCGCCGATGAGGTCGTGCTGTACGAGCAGCAGGACCTGCGCCAGGCAGTGAAAGCGTTCAGCGCCCATGGCGTCGACGTGGTGTTCGATGCGGTGGGTGGCAAGCTGGCCGAGTCAGCCTTTCGCTCGATCGCCTGGCGCGGTCGCTACCTGGTGATCGGCTTTGCCAGCGGCGAGATCCCGGCCCTGCCGTGGAATCTGCCCTTGCTCAAGGGCGCCTCGATCGTCGGCGTATTCTGGGGCGAGTTCGCCCGTCGTGAGCCCAGGCGCAATGCCGAGGGGATCGGCGAACTGCTGAGCTGGATTCAGAGCGGCAAGCTAAGACCCGAGATTTCCAGAGTCTACTCACTGGCCGACGCCGCCCAGGCATTCGTCGATATGGCCGAACGACGCGTGGTCGGCAAGGTGGTGATTGCGCCGTGAGTGCAAGCCCGGCCAGGCGGCAGGAGCGGCGCGGAGATGGCTTCTTTGAACGTGGCCACGAGGTCACGCGGCTGGAAGCCTTTGTCGATGCCGCCTTTGCCTTCGCGGTCACCCTACTGGCCGTGTCCATCGACAGCGTACCGAGCAATCGCGAAGAGTTGATTGAAACACTCAAGGGCGTGCCGGCGTTCGCCTGCAGCTTCACCGTGATCTGTCTGTTCTGGTGGGATCACAACACCTGGAGTCGCCGCTTTGGTCTCGATGACGGCCATTCAACCGTGCTGAGCCTGGTGTATATCGGCACCGCCCTGGTGTTCGTGTACCCGCTGAAATCGATGTTCAGCTCGATGTGGGCATTTCTCTCCGACGGCTTTCTGCCCTCGACCTACCAGGTAGAGAGCATCGACGACCTGCGCTGGATGTTTGGCCTCTACGCAGCCGCCTTCGTTTCGCTCGGCTGGCTGAGTTTCATGCTGAAGCGGCACGCCTGGCGCCAACGTGACAAAATTGGCCTCGACGCCATCGAGCGCCTGTGTCTGCAGCGGGAGTTCGCCAGCAGCTATCTGCACATGGGGGTGGGCGTAGCGTCGCTGTTTGCCGCACTGAGCTTGTCCCCCGGCTGGCCGCAGTGGGCCTACTCGCTGCCCGGTGCGCTCTACAGCCTGTTAGGCTTTCATGGTTGGATCAACGCCCATTATCAGCGCAAGGTCAACGCGCTTTCCGGTCAAGGAGCATCCTGATGCTGAGTATCGATCTCAATGCTGATGTTGGCGAAGGAATGGCCAGCGATGCCGAACTGATTCCATTGGTGAGCTCGGCCAATATTGCCTGTGGCGCTCATGCCGGCGATGCCGACACCATGCGCCAAGCGGTCAAGCTCTGTCTGCAGCATGGGGTCAGGATCGGTGCCCACCCGGGCTATGTTGATCCGGAAAACTTCGGCCGCGAGCTGCACCAGCTCTCCGATGCGGATCTGCGTGGATTGATCCACGCTCAGCTGGAAACCCTGTCGGCCATTGTCAAGGCCGAGGGCGGCAGCCTCAGCCATGTCAAACCGCATGGCGCGCTCTACAACCAGAGCGCCGAGGACCCGCGCATCGCCACCCAGATTGCCTACGCCATTGCCGCCTTCGACAAGAAGCTGGTGCTGATCGGCCTGTCCGGCTCGCATTCGCTGGACTGCGCGCGCACCGTCGGCCTGCGCAGCGCGGCGGAAGGCTTTGTCGAGCGCCGCTACGAAGATGATGGCCGCCTCACCCCGCGCAGCGAACCCGGGGCGGTAATCGAGTCGCGCGATGAGGCCGTTGCGCAGGCACTGGCGATGACCGTGCATAGCCGCGTGCAGACCCGTGAGGGCAAAATCCTGCCCCTGCTGGTCGACACCCTGTGTCTGCACGGCGACCGCCCGGACGCGGCGGAGCTGGCCCGCGCGCTGCGTGCGGCTCTGGACAAGGCCGGCGTGCGCATCGAACCACCAGGGCGTCGAGAGCGTACGTGAGCCATTGGCCGCTGCTCGGCGTTGCCTGGGTCATCATCGGCTTCGCCCTGCGGCTCAATCCCATGTTGATCGTGGTCAGCGCCGGTCTGCTCACCGGCATGCTGGCCGGACATCAGCTGATCGCCGTGCTGGAGATGATCGGCGAAGCCTTCATCAAGCAGCGTTACCTGGCCCTGGTACTCCTCACCCTGCCGGTGATCGGCATGCTCGAACGTCACGGCCTGCGCCAGCACGCGCAGCGCTGGATCAGCAGCCTGAAGGGCGCCACCCTGTCGCGGCTGCTGATCAGCTATCTCGGCGCCCGCCAACTCCTGGCGACCATGGGTCTGACCAGCATTGGCGGTCACCCGCAAACCGTGCGACCGCTGCTGGCGCCGATGGCCGAGGGCGCCGCCGACAGCAAGATCGGACCGATCAGCGAAGCCGATCGACAGCGTCTGCTCGGCCTGTGTGCCGCCACCGACAATGTCGGCCTGTTCTTTGGCGAAGATGTATTCATCGCCTTCGGTGCCGTACTGCTGATGCAGGGCTTCTATGCCGAGCAGGGCATCGAGCTCGAACCTCTGCAGATCGCGCTGTGGGGAATTCCCACCGCGATCTGCGCGTTCAGCATCCATGCCATTCGCATCCAACGCTTTGAAACCCAGCTGCGCCGGGCGACCGAGCGCCTGGTCGCTGAAGGCGCGCCGCCGTGATCAGTCTGCAATGGATTTACTGGCTAAGTGGCGGCTACTTCATGTGGCTGGCCATTCGCGGCGCGAATGATCTCGGCAATCCCAGGCGAATGGTGCTGGCGGCCTTCTGGGCAATACTTGGCCTGTTGTTCCTGATTGGCGAACAGCTTCCGGCGCTTTGGGTGGGTGCGGCAGTGGTGGCGTTGGCCCTGCTGGCCGGCGTCGGCCTGGGCAAGGGCACTGAACGGGTGGTCTCGGCACAAAAACAGGAGGCCGATGCACAGCGCTTTGGGCACCGTCTTTTCGCCCCGGCCCTGGTGATTCCGCTGTTTACCTTGCTGGTGGCGCTGTGGCTGAAAGATGTTGAAGTCGCCGGCTGGCGACTGTTCGCCGAGCAGCACAGCACCGTGGTCGGCCTCGGCGTGGCCTGCCTACTCGCCCTCGGCGCCGCTTGCTGGCTGACCCGAGAATCGCCGGCCACCGGGCTGGAGTCCTCACGCAAGCTGATCGATGCGATTGGCTGGGCCGCCCTCCTGCCACTGTTGTTGGCCACCCTGGGCAGCGTATTCGCTGCGTCCGGCGTCGGTGATTCGGTATCGCACCTGATCAGCGCGGTGATTCCGCAGGACAATCGCTTGGCCGTGGTGCTGGCCTACGCGCTGGGCATGGCCGCCTTTACCATGATCATGGGCAATGCCTTTGCTGCATTTCCGGTGATGACCGCGGGCATTGGATTGCCCCTGCTGGTACAGCAGCACGGCGCCGATGCCGCGTCACTGGCAGCCATCGGCATGCTGTCAGGCTACTGCGGCACCCTGATGACGCCGATGGCGGCCAACTTCAATATCGTGCCCGCCGCCCTGCTCGAACTCAAAGACCCGCACGGCGTAATTCGCATGCAGGTGGGCACAGCCTTGCCGCTGCTGCTCTGCAATATCCTGCTGATGTATTTCATCGTGTTTCGCTGAGCGGCAGTCGTGCCGAGGCAGCGCCCATTCCTGATCACCGGCTTCGAGCCCTTCGGCGGCGCCGAACGCAATCCGTCGATGCACATCGCTGAAGCTCTAGACGGTGCCGAAATAGCAGGCCAGCCGATCACCTCACTGACTCTTCCCGTCGTTTTCGGTGAGTCACTGAAACGGCTTGATCAGGCGATCCGGCGCTTGCGACCGATCGGCGTCATTGCACTCGGCGTGGCCACTACCCGCTCGGTGATATCGATCGAGCGCATCGCGATCAATATCGACGACGCCCGGATTGCCGACAACGCCGGTCAGCAACCGATCGATCAAGCAATCATCCGCCACGCACCCGCCGCCTACTTCAGCCAACTGCCGATCAAGGCGATCCACCAGGCCCTGCAACAGGCCGGCATCCCCAGCGAGATCTCGCAGAGTGCCGGCACCTATGTCTGCAACCACGTATTTTTCGGGCTGATGCATCGGCTGCGTCTGCAGCGCCGCATTCCCGCAGGGTTCCTGCATATCCCACCTGAACTCGACGTCGACGAACTGCACGGGCTGCCGCTACCGCGGATGATTGAGGCGGTGCGGTTAGCGATCACCACAACACTGAGTTACGCCGAAGACATCCGCCTCAGCGCTGGCCGCGAGGATTGAACCATGGCTTTCATAGGGTGGGCGTGACGCCCACCACGGTACGCTCGGGAACTGCGCCGACGCCCAACCGGCCTCGGTGGGCCAAAGGCGAACCAGGGACTCGCGGCGCAGCGTTGGCAATCGCCGGCCTGCCCTCATTCGAAGCCAGACGAGAACACATCCGTGCTCGGCGGCTCGGCCTGCAGACGGAACACAATCTCGGCGGCGTTCGGGTCGAGTTCCGGCAGGCTGATGGATGTGCCACCCGACAAGCCACAGCCCCCTTTGTAGACCGACGTTCCCGCGGCGCAGTGAATGCCAGAGTAGACCTGATCCACTAGGCCGTAGTAGTTGTCAGTCGAAATCCAGGTGGCTTCTGGATACGTCCAGTAGTATTCACTGCCGCCGAGTTTGACCCGTCCATGCACGTCGGTGACGCGAGTGCCCAGATACAGCCCTTGGTCGTTCCAGCTGTCGATCGCTACACCAGACAATGCCGAACCGTCACTATCTCTTACGACTTGTGCACGGCGCACTCCCAACGGTGAAAGCTCGACACTTCCTTCCAAGTCGTCATCATGCAGACTGAAAACCTGAGCCGTTGCTGCATCGCACAGCGAAAAGAAGTCGCCGAAATTGGGCGGTACAGCGCAGGCGGAACCACCAACAAACTGAGCGTGGTAACTCGTAGGGCGAACCGCGACTCGATAATCGCCCACAGCCAAGTCGCTGATCTCCAGCCGTCCACCAGCCGGGTCGACGAAGTATGAGTAGCTGTGAACGGTATTGGCTTCAGCGTTGATTACCCGAATCGAATCTGAATACCAGAAGTCCTGAACCGGAATCGACGCTCCGGCTTCGGTCAACGCGATTCGAATCCTAGGCGATTCGCGCAACTCGAAGTTGAGTTGTTGATCGTCGGTACTGAGATCAAAGACCATCGACTGCGCATCGGGGCAGCTCAGCAGGGGCGTAGCGCTCTCGCACTCGACATTGGGCGAGATCATGTCGAAGTAACCCGAGGCGCGAGCATGGATAAACAAGGTCCCGGGAATGACTCGGGCAAACCGATAGTATCCACTGCTATCGGTATAAGCAGCGCTGTGGTGGCTACCCGAGGGCGTGAGCAAGCGAACCTGCGCATCCACGATCGGCGTCACCCCGTCGTCCGCCAGGATCCGACCTGAGAGTTTGGGATAGCTCTTCAAATCGAAGCTGATCTGCGGCCGATCCCCCGCCGAGCTAATCTGCACCGTCTGCGAGCTTGCCAACTCAGCCTGACAATCGCCGACGCAATTGACACCGCCCAATAGCTGGCCAAAGGTATTGTCGCTCTTGGCCTGAATCCGATAGGTGCCCACATTCAGCGGCCCGACCAAGTACTTGCGGGTGGCGCTATCCCAATAGCGACTCACCGAAACATGTACACCATTGGTCAAGTAAGCGCGAAACCCGTTGTAAAAACTTTCGCTCTCAACCCGTTGGCCATCAATCGATAGCGAGACTTCCAGGTAAGCCAACGGCGGCAAAGAGAAGTTCGCTTCCTCTACGATCTGCGAATCAACCACAATGACTTGTCCACTGAGGACATGGCAGGAATCACCGCAGGGTGTATCTCCGTATAGCACTGAGGCGAAAGTGTAAGCTGAACTCGTGGCGTAGTAGTTGCCAGGCGACAAGCCCACGGCGCGATATCGGCCAGCTGTGTCAGTCGACAGCCACTCCAATTGATTGCCCGAACTGTCGTACAGACGTACCGATGCACCAGCGATAGGCTGTCCGGTGTTTGCATTCAAGACGCGCCCCATGATCGTAGCGCCGTTCGGCAAGGAAAAATCAATCGCCTGTCGCTGCTCATTGGGACGGAGAGAGATCTCATCACCTTGCGGACAACTTTCAATGCTGCTGTTCGCAACAGCGCAAGTTCTTCCCGGCCAAATTTGATGCAACACTTCCCGATCAGCAAAAGACTCGCGCGCGGTGCGAACGTAGTACTGCCGGACACCGGCATCGTTGTAGGGGTAGATCGAATAGTCTCCCTGCGAATCAGTCCAGGCGTAGCTCTCTGGATAGCTGAACCCCTGCTGGGTGACGGACACACCCACGCCGGGTAGAGCGCCACCGGTCGCTGCCTTGGTAACACGGCCCGAGATTCTTCGACTGCTACCCAAGGTCACCAGGGCATCGCCGCGGGCAGACAGATTGCGTAGCTTGAAGTAGAACGGCTGCCCGGCGTATTCCGCGCTAAAACCAAGTTCTGCGTTCAATCCGAACTGGTCATCGGACTCATCCAGAGCAGATTGACCCTGATCGGCGCAGTCACCGAAGCGTGTCAAGTGGGTATCCAACTCGGAACCGCGCGTACTCAACAGGTACGTGCCTGCAGCGGGCGCCTGCCATCGCAACCACAAGGCGTCGCGCGGCAAGCCGCTGGACGCCAGTTCCACTTTGAACCCCTGCTTTTCGACCAACTCCACTGCCGAATAACAACTGGCTCCAGGCCCACCTTCAGCGGCGAGCCGCATGACAGGTAACGCCACCTGCGGAGTGACACTTGCAGCACCCGATTGGCGAACGATTTCTCGCAGGACGTCAACACTGCGCTGCTTGCGTCGTTTGGTTTCATCGACTGCACCAGAAGCCTGGGGATCAAGCGCCTTGTCAACGGCCAACAGTTGCATCGGCTCAATCCCGGACAGGTGCCGCTGCAGCGCCGCGTGCTCGGCCTGCAGGGAGTTCAAGTCAGCTTGCGCCAGGCTGACGCAAGGCATGAGCAGCGCCGAGATCAGCGCGCAAGAACGGATCAACATCGAAATCTCCAACCTCAGAATGCCGCAAGCGCGCGGCGGATGCCGAGCGATGGTTCCCGGCGGGCGCGGATAGTAGCACCGTGAAACTGAGATGAAACGCAGACCGGCGGCAATTCGTAGCGGTGTGAACTATTTACCCAAGGGCAGGCCTGACAGGCTGGCTTCAGAAGCGCGTCAGGGGCGCCAGTCTCGGTCGCCCCTAACAGGCTGCTGTAAACATCTTTGCCGGCGTTTTTTCGGCGCACCGTCCGAGGCGCGCCTCAGCATGATCGCGCGCAGCGACGCAGTTGTGTGAAGCGCCCTCGCGTACGGGCATGCTCGTCATGCGCCTGTCGAACGGTACCGGACGCAAGGGACTTGAAGTTTGAACAGAATGTTCAAACTTCAAGTTGCCGAATCAATTAGTCCGCGCTTCTCCCGCAACAAGGTCTGAAGCTCGTCTTTCACCGCCGAGTCCAAGCGATTGACCAGCAGCGCGATATCGAAGGCTTCGCTATACAAGGTCCAGGCGCGTGGCGACTCGACAATGTCGGTGATATCTGACCAGCCGAGCTGTCGCGATTTCTCCTGGTGAGAGACTTTCACGCCGTCGTCGGAGAACTCAAACGTGTGCTCGACCGGGAATTTGCTCTTGGTCTTGGTGATGACCACAGCCAGACACAGCGGCAAAGCCAGCCAGCGCATCCAACCCGGCGCTCGGGGGGCCTGTTGCCGCCAGGCCACCTGCCATCGATCAGACAGCAGACCAAGATAGTCGCGCCGCCCCATCCGTTGCTGGATCGTAATGTTCAATCAGATACTCAAGTGCGCGGCAGGGTCACGCCCACCTGCCCCTGATACTTGCCGCCACGATCCTTGTAGCTGGTATCGCAGGGCTCATCGGATTCGAAGAACAGCATCTGCGCCACGCCCTCATTGGCGTAAATCTTGGCCGGCAGCGGGGTGGTGTTGGAGAACTCGAGCGTCACGTGACCTTCCCACTCCGGCTCCAGCGGAGTGACGTTGACGATGATGCCGCAACGGGCATAGGTGCTCTTGCCAAGACAAACCACCAGGGTCGAGCGCGGGATGCGGAAGTATTCGACCGTCCGCGCCAGGGCAAAGCTGTTCGGCGGGATGATGCAGACGTCGGATTCAACGTCGACAAAGCTGGTCGGGTCGAACGCCTTGGGATCGACAATGGTCGAGTTGATATTGGTGAAGATCTTGAACTCGCGCGCGCAGCGCACGTCGTAGCCATAGCTCGAGGTGCCGTAGGACACGATACGCTGACCGTCGACCTGTTTGACCTGGCCTGGCTCGAACGGCTCGATCATGCCGTGCTGTTCAGCCATGCGACGAATCCAGCGATCGCTCTTGATGCTCATGCAAGGTCCTCCGGGTGGGGGCGGCATTGTAAAGCCGGGATCCGGGATTTGGGATTCGAGATTCGCCGATCTGCGCCCGGCGCTGCCTGGCGCGACGGCGCCCTCGCCCCCACCCATGCGGCAACACATTGATTTATATGGCACTTTGAGCCGATAGATTTAACGCGACTATCATTCCGCGCGAAGACTCGGGAGGCCCCGCCGAATCCCGAATCCCGAATCACGGCTCTTCGGCGAATCCCGGTTCTTCAGCTATCACTGATTACGATCTTCGGCAGCCCAAAGCTCTTGTGCCTGGCGCGTTGCGCCAGGTGGGCGGCGGTCTTGCGGGCAATCTCGCGATAGCGTTGGGTGGCGTCGGAATCGGGTTGCGCGGCGACGGTGGGCTGGCCACCGTCGGCCTGCTCGCGGATCTTGATATCCAGCGGCAGGCTGCCCAGCAGGGGCACACCGTACTGCTGCGACATCGCCTCACCGCCACCGCTGCCGAAAATGTGTTCGGCATGGCCGCAGTTGGAGCAGACATGGATCGCCATGTTCTCCACCACGCCCAACACCGGCACTTCCACCTTCTCGAACATCTTCAGCGCCTTCTTGGCGTCGAGCAGGGCGATGTCCTGCGGTGTGGTGACGATGACTGCGCCAGACAGCGGAACCCGCTGGCACAGGGTCAGCTGGATATCGCCGGTGCCGGGAGGGAGATCGATGATCAGGTAGTCAAGGTCCTCCCAGGCGGTTTCGGTCAGCATCTGCTGCAGCGCCTGAGTGGCCATCGGCCCGCGCCAGATCATCGGCGTGTCCTCGCCGATCAACAATCCAATCGACATCGCCTGCAGGCCGTGACCGCGTTTCGGCGTAATGATCTTGCCGTCCGGGCTTTCCGGCTTGCCCTGAAGATCCAGCATGCGTGGAATGCTGGGGCCATAGATGTCGGCATCCAGCACGCCGACTTTCGCGCCCTCTGCCTGCAGGGCCAGGGCCAGATTCACGGTCGTGGTGCTCTTGCCGACGCCACCCTTGCCCGACGCCACGGCGATGATGTTGCGCACGCCGGGCAAGGGCGTGAGGTCTTTCTGCACTTCATGCGCCTGAATTCTGGTGCGGATCAGCACCTTGACTCTGCTGTGACCGCATTCGCGCAGTGCAGTTTCGACCTGACCCTGCAGGGTTTGTGCCCAGTCAGCGGCCGGGTACGGCAGTACCAGCTCGACAACGGCGCCATCGCCTTCGACCACCGAGTTCTTCAGGTAGCCCAGTTCAATGATGTCCTTGCCCAGATGCGGGTCCTGGATGGCCGCGAGGGCGTTGCGGATGGCGAGATCGGGGCTGCTCATGGCTTTCCTTGGCGTGTGGCGTCCGGCGGGAATGCTAAACGATTCGCAGCCAGTCCCGGCTGACCGCGTGCTGCACCGCAAGAAACCGGCACAATCTGGGATAATCGCCGACCCCTGACGAAAATCCCAGCCCATGACTGCGTCTTCCCAACTTCTGGTCACCTGCGCCCTGCCCTATGCCAACGGTCAACTGCACCTGGGGCATCTGGTCGGCTATATCCAAGGCGATATCTGGGTGCGGGCGCAGCGCATGATGGGCCGCAAAGCGCATTTCGTCTGCGCCGACGACACCCACGGCACGCCGATCATGCTGGCGGCGGAAAAGGTCGGACTCAGCCCGGAGGCCTATATCGCCGATATCCAGGCCGCCCACCAGCGCGACTTTGCCGATTTTCATGTCGCCTGGGATCACTACGGCTCGACCCACTCGGCGGCCAACAAGGCATTGACCGAGCGCATCTATGCCGCGCTGCAGGCAGGCCAGCACATTGCCCAACGTTCCATCGAGCAGTTCTACGACCCGGTCAAGGCGATGTTCCTGCCCGACCGCTACATCAAGGGCGAGTGTCCGAAGTGCGGCACGGCCGATCAGTACGGTGACAACTGCGAGAATTGCGGCGCCACCTATGCCCCGACCGACCTGAAGAACCCGCGCTCGGTGGTGTCCGGCGCCACGCCGGAGCTGCGCGCATCCGAACATTTCTTCTTCAAGCTCGGCGATTTCGAACAGGCCCTGCGCGACTGGCTGTCGGGCGACGTCGCCCACTCCGGCGTGAAGGCGAAACTGCGTGAGTGGCTGGATAGCGATGGGGGTCTGCGCGACTGGGATATTTCCCGCGACGCGCCCTACTTCGGCTTTGAGATTCCCGGCCAGCCCGGCAAGTTCTTCTACGTCTGGCTGGACGCACCGATCGGTTACCTGACCAGCTTGCAAGCACACTGCGCCGCCGTTGGCGATGACTTCGAAGCACTGATGAAGCCCGGCACTCACGCTGAACTGCATCACTTCATCGGCAAGGATATCGTCAACTTCCACGGCCTGTTCTGGCCCGCCGTGCTGCACGGCGCGGGCTTTCGTCAGCCGACCGAACTGCATGTGAATGGCTATCTCACCGTTAACGGCGCCAAGATGTCGAAATCACGCGGCACCTTTATCCAGGCCCGCACCTATCTGGAATCGGGACTCGACCCCGAATACCTGCGCTACTACTTCGCCGCCAAATCCTCTGGCGGGGTCGACGATCTCGACCTCAACCTGGAAGATTTCGCCCAGCGGGTGAACTCCGACCTGGTCGGCAAGTTCGTCAACATCGCCTCGCGCTGTGCCGGCTTTCTTAGCAAGCGGTTTGAGGGAAAGCTCAGCGCAACGCCGAGTCAGGAATCGCTGGATTTCTATCGCGACGCGGCCAAGCGCCTGACCGATGCCTGCCTTGGGCCCGATGGAGCCTTTCGCGAAGGCGATTTCATCCGCGTGCTGCGCACCGTCATGGCCGAAGCCGACGCTACCAATGAGCTGATCGCCGCACGCGCGCCCTGGCAACTGGCCAAGCAAGACGGCAAGGACGCCGAACTGCACGACATCTGCTCGCTGGCCCTTAACATGTTCCGCCTGCTGGCCGGCTATCTGGCACCGATCCTGCCCGCCACCGCCGAGCGCGCATCTGCGCTACTGAACACCCCGCTTGATCGCTTCGAGTTGCTTGAGCAGCCGCTCTGCGACCACCTTATCCAACCCTACACTGCCCTGCTCACCCGCATCGACCCCAAACAGATCGCCGCCATGGTCGATGCCTCGAAAGAATCGATGCAAAGCAGCGAAGAAAAGCAGACCTCAACTGAGCCGAAGGCCTCAAAGAGCAAGGCGAAAGCCGCTGCCACGAATCCCGAATCCCGAACCCCGAATCCCGGCCCGCCTGTGACCAATCACGAATCACCCATCACCAATCACATCTCAATCGACGACTTCGCCAAACTCGACCTGCGCATCGGCAAGGTACTGGAATGCGAATTCGTCGAGGGCTCCGACAAGCTGCTGCGCTTCAAGCTCGACGCCGGCGAACTCGGCCAGCGGCAGATCTTCTCAGGCATCCGCGCCAGTTACGCTGAACCGGAGAAGCTGGTGGGTCGCAAGGTCGTCTTCATCGCCAACCTCGCGCCACGCAAGATGCGCTTTGGTCTGTCCGAGGGCATGATCCTCTCGGCCGGCTTCGATGGCGGCGCTCTGGCTCTGCTCGATGCTGATGTCGGCGCGGAGCCCGGCATGCCGGTGCGCTAACATCGCCTGCGGTCGTGGCACCCTTCGACAGGCTCAGGGTGCGCTCGGCACGCTGGCTGAGCCTGCCGACGCCAGCTTCGACGGAGCGCGGGGTAAACGGCGCCACCATCCGGCGCCGCATGCGTTACAGTCACCACCGCCATGAGCGAAATCGCCCTCACCTTCTTCGGCGCGGCCATCGTCAATAACTTCGTATTGGTGAAGTTTCTGGGTCTGTGCCCGTTTATGGGGGTGTCGAAGAAGCTCGATTCAGCTTACGGCATGGCCTTGGCCACCGGTTTTGTGTTGACCTTGTCCTCGGCGGTGAGCTGGGTGGTGCAGCACTGGATTCTGGCGCCGCTGGGGCTGGATCACCTCCGAACACTGAGTTTCATCCTGGTGATCGCCACCGTGGTGCAGTTCACCGAGAGTTACATGCGGGCGCGCAGCCCGGTGATGTATCGGGTACTGGGCATCTTCCTGCCGCTGATCACCACCAACTGCGCCGTGCTCGGCGTCGCCCTGCTGAATGTGCAGGCCATGCATAGCCTGTTCGAGGCCATCGTCTACGGATTTGGTGCTGCCTGCGGCTTTGGCCTGGTGCTGGTGTTGTTCTCGGCCATGCGCGAGCGACTCGAAGCAGCACCGGTACCGGCCAGCTTTCGCGGAGCACCGATTGCGCTGATCAATGCCGCCCTGATGGCGCTGGCCTTCATGGGTTTCGCCGGCCTCGACCGCTGATCCGATGGACAGCCTGATCGCCATCGCCGTATTCACCGCCCTGGCCGCCGGCCTCGGCCTGCTGCTCAGTTGGGCAGCGAAACGCTATGCCGTGGACAGTGATCCGGTGGTCGACCGCATCAATGCCATTCTGCCGCAGACCCAATGCGGCCAGTGCGGCTATCCCGGCTGTCGCCCGTACGCCGAAGCGATTGCCGCCGAGCAGGCGGATATCAACCAGTGCCCACCGGGAGGGGAAGCCGGCGTTAAGGCTTTGGCCGAGCTCCTGGGTCGAGAAGCCAAGCCGCTCAATCCCGACAACGGCGTGGTCAAGCCGCCGATGCTGGCCCTGATTCGCGAGGCCGAATGCATCGGTTGCACCAAGTGCATCCAGGCCTGCCCGGTCGATGCCATCGTCGGTGCCGCCAAGCTGATGCACACGGTGATTGCCGAGGATTGCACCGGCTGCGAACTGTGCATACCGCCTTGCCCGGTCGATTGCATCGACATGATCGAGGTGCGACCGACGACCCGAACCTGGATCCCAGGGCGGCCGCAGATTCCGGTGCTATTGCGTCACTCTTGATGCTTCCGTATTTGGAGACAAAGGCAGCGTCGCGCTTCGTGGAGGCTGGCTTCGACAAGCTCAGCCAGCGTCAGCTTGCGCACGCTGAGCGAAGTCGAAGCGTGCCGAACACAGCTGACAGCGTTCGCTGCTCACCTCCGCCTGTAGACGAATCCGTGTTTCGAGACAACGGACGCAGCCCGGTCGTGGAGCCAGCCGTCGTGCAATATGGAACCATCAATAGCTCAGCTGCCATCAACAAGAAGCGAAGCTCGCCGACCGCTCAATGCACATGCAGCGCCGCGGAAACAGCATGGTTTTGCGCCGCGCCGGGCTCTGTATGCGGACCTTCGCCCAGGTCGGCGGCATCGATCCTCAAACAGCCATCGCATGGGGTGAAACCCAACTCACCGTCAGCAATCTCGACGCTCAGCAATCGCAGTGTTTCCCTACCCGCCATGCCTCGCCACTCGACCTTCTCCGGCAAACGCAGTGCTCGCAACCAAATCAGATCGACCTCGCGCTGATCGTCCAATTTGCCGGCAAAACGCTGTCGCTGGTGCTCGCCGTGCCGCCAAAGCTTGCGCTCTGGCAGCTGGCGCAAGGCGGGATCGACAAGTTCAGCCAGCTGTGACCACTGCGGCTCAGCACGGCGAGCGCGCAATTCGCCTGGACTGAACTCGACCACCCGCCTGGCCCTGACATCGATTTCGATCAAACCAATACCGTCAGCTTCTCGCCGCCAGCGGCGGACTGGACTGCCCTCAACCCGTCGTTCCACCTGGTCGCGGGCACGTAGCAGATCGAACCGCTGCACCTGGTCGCCTGCACGCCACTCGTAAGTGGCGCGCACAGCGGGAGCGGGAGCGGAATCTTCCGCACCCGCCGACACGCTGGAAGCCAGCCACAAGGCACCGACCAGCAGCTGGCACATCAAGCCCATCGCCTTGTTGCCGCACTCCCGCGCCGCCATCAGTGGCGCGCCAGCTTGTCACCCTGCGGGGTAACGCCGAGCAGCTCCTCCGGAGCAAACGGGCCGTAGTAGCGATCGCTATTCATCGCCTTGTCGCAGCCGCCGCGCAGGATACACAACAGGCTGCGCACCTTGCGGCTGCTTTGTGCCATCACGTGATAGATGACATTTTGTTCCACCACGCCCTGGAAGGCATGGGCACCAGGGCCACGGGCGTAGATCGCTACGTCTTCGGCGGCATGGGTTTCTGAATCCAGTGGCACGGTGGCTTCCTGCAGATAGTTCGGATCATCGGTGGCCGTGCCATTCAGATCGGGGCGATCAGCGATGCCTCGAAAGCCCGGGCCGTTGGCGTAACTCAGTGTGGTGTAGGCCTTGCCATTCTTGTCCAGCTGGGTACTGCCGTCGGTGACTACCTTGCCGAGAATATCGTTGCCGCGGTCGGCGTAGCCGGCAATGGTCATCACGTGGCTGTGATCCGCGCTGACGATGATCAGCGTGTCATTGGCCGACGTCTTGTCGACCGCCGTCTGCACCGCCTTGGCCAGGGCGATGGTGTCAGTCAGCGCACGATAGGCATTGCCGGCGTGGTGCGCATGGTCGACCCGACCGCCCTCCACCATCAGGAAATAGCCATTGGGATTCTTCTGCAGGATATCAATGGCCTTGCCGGTCATCTCAGCGATGCTCGGTTCGCCGCCACTGTCGTTCGGCCGATCGAACTCGTATTCCATATGCGAGCGCTCGAACAGGCCGAGCAGGTGATCGGTGGCGTCCGGATTGATGGCATCGAACTGACTCTTGTTCCAGACAAACGCGCTGTTCGGAAGACGCTGGGTCCACTCCTGAGTCAGATCGCGACCGTCGGCTCGGCGGCCGTGGCGACCGCTGTCTTCCGGGTCGGCAACATTGTTCGGTCGAAAGTACTCGCGGCCGCCGCCCAGGGCGACTTCAATGCCATCGCCGAACGGAAACTCGATCAGCTGACGAGCGATATCGACGCAGCCATTGCTGCGCGCTTCGTTGCTCAGTGAACTGTCGGCTTCCCAGTCACGATTCGGTGTGTGCGCATAGGTAGCTGCCGGGGTGGCGTGGGTGATGCGCGCCGTGCTGATCACACCAGTGGACATGCCGGCCGCTTCGGCCAGCTCCAAGAAGGTCGCCACGGCCTCTCCATCAGCCGATGCGCAATCATTGTATGTGGCATTCTGGGTCAGACCAATAACACCCTGCTTGGTCTTGATGCCACTGACCATGGCGGTCATGGTCGGCGCCGAATCGGGTGTCTGACCGTCGACGCTGTAGGTCTTGGACAGGCTGAGATGCGGAAACTGCTCAAAGCTCAGGGCATTCTCTTCACCCTTCTGACCGCGCAGCTGACCATCCAGAATACGTGCGGCGGTCACGGTGGAAACGCCCATACCATCGCCAATGAACAGAATCACGTTCTTGGCCGGCTGTTGGCTCACCGACATCTCAGCGCCCTGCTGAGCGGAGGCGCGTCCGTTCTCGTACCACACGCTAGCCGATTCTTCGGCCTGCAAACCACTGGCGGCCAGCGCCAGCAGGCAAGAGAGGGAAAGAACACTAGGCTTCATGGGGAAACATCCTGTTGGGGAGTGCCGAAGCCTAGGAAATCTGCGTGACAGGACGATGGGGGATCTGTGTCAGCCGGATGAACATGATGTGTAAGACATAGCGCTTTTGGCAGGGCCACAGGCCGGAACCTTGCGTTCAGCGTGACTCTGCGCTCAAGGCCGCCGTGGTGCCGGCGGCGCGGCTTTCGGGCAACAGGCTGCAATAGAGCAACCACACGCGGCGCATCAATTCATCGCTGCTCCAGAGCCGGGCTGCAGCCGGCGACACCGCCGCCAACTGAGCCCGCAACTCAGGCTGCGTCAGCAGGGTGTCGATCTTGGCGGCAAAGTCGCCGACATCCTGCTCGGCAATCAGCGCGGCGGGGCAATCGCGCAGTACCGTGGCGGTGCCCATCACGGCTGTCGACACGATCGGCAGACCCTGCGCCATCGCTTCAATCAGCACCAACCCCTGGGTCTCTGTCGGCGAAGCAAACACGAAGATATCGCCCGCGCGGTAGGCATCAAGCAGACTGCTGCGGCGATCGAGATTGCCAAAGAAATGCACATTGGCGGCCAGGCCTAGCTGCTGACTCAGCTCGCGAAGCCGCCCGGCGTCCGGCCCCTCACCGGCAATCAGGAACAACAGCTCAGGATGCTGCGCTCGCACCTTAGCCAGGACTTCGAGCAGGAAATCGATGTTCTTTTCACGAGCCAATCGACTGACAGTGACCAGTGCTGGTCGATCATCGGGCACGCCGCGACTGCGTCTGAATGCGCGACCGTCGCCGCGACCAAACTCCGACAGATCGATGCCGGTCGGAATCACCGTGTGCGGAGTAGCAATGCCATAGCCGAGCAGAACTTCGCTCATTTGCTCGCTGGGCACGATCAAATGGTCGACATCCGAACATAGCCGTCGTGATGCCCAGCGGGCGAATCGACGCAGCCACGCCGCCGGAGCCCAGGGCAGATAGTGCGCAATGTACTGCTCGAAATAGGTGTGATAGGTCTCGACCACCCGCAAGCCATGTTGCTTGCGCAACTGCAAGGCCAACTGATGGGCGCGAAACGGCGTGTGGCAATGGATCAGATCCCATCCCTGCGCCGCGACGTCTTCACCCGCTCGCCGCAGCGCTCGGCGCCGCATCAACCGGTCTTCGGGATCAAACGGAATGACTCGTGCCGGCACTCGCACGATTGGAAAGCCAGCACTGGCATCGACTTGCTGTTGGCCACTGTCTGCGCCGTAGTCCGGGGCGATCAGGCAGAGCTCGCAGCCTTGCGCCAGCAGCCATTGGCAGAACGTACGGATCGAAGTGGACACGCCGTTGACGCGGGGAAAATAGACGTCGCTCAGCATCAGTACGCGCATCGCCTGACCTTAGTTCGCTGGCATGACCGCCGCATGACAGCGGCAAGAAAACTTCGCGATGAACACGGCGCACATGCTAGGGTCTTGCGCCATGGAACACGAAGTCTTGATCAAGAACGACACCGTAGTCCTCGGCCTGCTCGCGGTTACCTTGGGGCTGGTGTTCTGGACCTCCTCGCTCAAGCATCCGGGCTGGCAGCGCTTCTATGCCATCGTGCCGGCCCTTCTGCTGTGCTATTTCATTCCGGCCGTGTTCAACACCGTCGGCCTGATCGACGGCCACGCCTCCAAGCTGTATCCGATGGCACGCGACTACCTGCTGCCCTGTGCTCTGGTGCTGCTGACCCTGTCGATTGATCTCAAGTCGATTCTTCGACTGGGCCCCAAGGCAGTGATCATGTTCCTGGTCGGCACGTTCGGGGTGATGCTGGGTGCCGTGGTCGCCTTCCTGCTGATGGGCGTGATCTGGCCCAGCGCGGTCGAGGGCGACACCTGGCGCGGCATGACCACGGTGGCCGGCAGTTGGATTGGCGGCGGCGCCAATCAGGCGGCGATGAAGGAAGTCTTCGAAGTCGACATGAACCTGTTCGGGCAGTTCGTGGCAGTCGATGTGCTGGTGGCCAATGTCTGGGTCGCGGTGCTGTTCTTCCTCGCGGCGCGAGCGGACAAGTTCGATGCCTGGACCGGCGCCGACACCTCGGCGATCGAGGACATGAAGCGACGCATCGAGGCCTATCAGGCGCAACATTCGCGCAACCCGACGCTGAGCGATCTGATGGTAATCCTTGCCTTCGGCCTCGGTACGGCGGGTCTGGCACATTTCATTGCCGAGCCCACGGTGGCCTTCATCGAGTCGCTGCCCAAGGAGTGGAAGCTGGCCGACTACAGCCTGACCTCGAACTTCTTCTGGGTGGTGGTGACTGCCACCACCATCGGTTTACTGCTGAGCTTCACCAAGGCCAGGCAGCTTGAAGGCCCCGGTGCTTCCAAGGTGGGCTCGGTGGCGATCTATATCCTGGTCGCCACGATCGGCATGCATATGGACATCATGGCCATTTTCCGTGCTCCCGAGCTGTTTCTGCTCGGTCTGATCTGGATCAGCGTGCATGCCCTGTTGATGCTCACCGCGGCCAAGCTGATCCGAGCGCCCCTGTTCTTCATGGCGGTCGGCTCGCAGGCCAATATCGGTGGCGCCGCCTCGGCGCCCGTGGTGGCCTCGGCCTTCCACCCCTCGTTGGCGCCGGTCGGCGTGTTGCTGGCCATTCTCGGTTACGCGCTGGGAACCTACTGCGCCTACCTTACCGGGCTGATGCTGCAGGGCCTCGCTGGCTGAGGCGCAACGCGCCCGCCTCAAGATGTGCGCTGACCAGGCACGCCGAAGCCATGTCCTAAGCAGGCCGAAGGGCCCGTCGAACGGCACCGGAAGTCTCCCGCCCGAGCAAACTGTCGAGACACAACGGCCAGTTCCCGCCAGACTGCTTCGTTCGGCACCCTTCGGCAGGCTCAGGGTGCGATGCGGGGCGCTGGCCGAGAGCGTCGAAGCCATGTCCCAAGCAGGTTGAAGGGCCCGTCGAACGGCAGCGGACGTCTCCCGCCCGAGCAAACTGTCGAGGCACAACGGCCAGTT
The DNA here is from genome assembly GCF_014841215.1 of Pseudomarimonas arenosa. Classification (GTDB taxonomy): domain Bacteria; phylum Pseudomonadota; class Gammaproteobacteria; order Xanthomonadales; family Xanthomonadaceae; genus Pseudomarimonas; species Pseudomarimonas arenosa. The sequence continues at coordinate 5,699 of NZ_JACYTR010000057.1, read as the reverse complement.
CCCGCCAGACTGCTTCGTTCGGCATCCTTCGGCAGGCTCAGGGTGCGATGCGGGGGCTGGCGCCGGACTCCCTCGATCAAGCGCCGTCAGGGTTGCACAAGTCCTGCGCTCGCTGAGCTCAATGCGGCCGCGGGTAGTAGATCTGCGGCTGCGCCAGGCGCTCGAAGTCGCGGTAGGCCAGCTGCATGACCTCGGTGTGATTGCCGGCATTGAAGGCGATGTGTTCGTCATCGGCCAGTGTATCGGAGACAAATACTTCAAGGCCGAACAGGTTGCCGAACGGGGGCATCGCGCCGATTTCGCAGTCAGGAAAGCGATCGGCGAATTCTCGCTCCGTGGCCAGGCACACCTCGTTGGCGCCTGTCAGGTCTTTCAGCAGACCCATGTGCACCCGCTCCGAGGCAGCGACCACCACCATGGCCAGACGGCCGTCGATCTTCACCATGACCGGCTTGGCCATCTCCCGACCGCGCACATGCGCGCTTGCCGCTACTTCCTGAGCAGTGATGGCTTTCGGGTGTGACCAGACGCGAAAATCGACTTCATGCTCGCGCAGGAACGTTTCAAGATTGGGCAGGGACATGGTTGGCCCTCCTATTCGGTCGGCGCACTGGCGACGATGCGCTTACAGCCAAGCTCGCGTCGGCGCCGGCATGCACGGTGGAACCCGCCGCACGGCCCGGCACGCGCGGCCTTTGGTTTGGATCAACAACATGAGTTGTTGATCAGCGCGTCTGAGAATCCAGGAAGGACTTGTTCAGACCGACCTTAGTGTACCTCTCTCGCCGGACGCGCGCAGATCGTTCACAGCCAGACTCACTCAGCGCCTGCGCCGCTTGCCGTCAGTCGCATAGGATCGAGCAGGCGGCGCAACTCAGCCTCTTCCAGGCCGCTGTCCTCGATCGCCACCTCCAGCACCGGCCGACCCTCGCGGTAGGCGCGCTTGGCAATCGCTGCCGCCTTGTCATAACCAATCAATGGGTTAAGGGCAGTGACCAGAATCGGATTGCGCTGCAGATTCGCCGTCAGCCGATCCTTGCACACAACAAAGCCGGCGATGGCCTTGTCGGCCAGATGACGCATCGCCTGAGCTATCCATTGCATCGGCAACAGCAGGTTGTGCGCGACCAGGGGCAGCATCACATTGAGCTGAAAGTTGCCGCTCTGCGCCGCGCTGGAGATGGCCCACAGGCTCGCCGACACGTGCGCGCAGACCATCAGCACCGCTTCCGGAATCACCGGGTTCACCTTGCCCGGCATGATCGAACTGCCAGGCTGCAGGGCCGGCAGCTCAATCTCGCCCAGCCCGGCCAGCGGTCCTGAATTCATCCAACGCAGGTCGTTGCAGATCTTGCTCAGGCAGGCGGCCAGACAATTGAGCTGTCCAGCCAGTTCGAGGGCGGCGCCCTGGCCGGCAATGCCAGCGAAGCGATTGCTGGCCGGGCTCAGCGGCAGATGACATTTCTTAGCCAGATGTTGGACTGCGCGCGCCGAAAACCCCGGGTGTGCATTCAGTCCAGTGCCGACCGCGGTGCCGCCCAGCGGCAAAGCATGCAAACGTGGCTGGCAGTCGTGCAACCCATCCTCCACCGCGCGCAGCTGATCCGACCAGGCAGAGAGCTCTTGACCGAAGGTCAAGGGGGTGGCGTCCATCAGGTGAGTGCGGCCGGTCTTGACCACATCACCGAGCTGCGCTGCTCGATGATCGATCACCTGTCGCAAGTGCTGCAAGGCAGGCAGCAACTCCGCGCTCAGCAGGCTGGCCGCGGCCAGCTGTATCGCCGTCGGCACCACATCATTCGAGCTCTGTCCGCAGTTGACATCATCATTGGCATGAACATCACGTTTCGCTATTCGGGAGGCCAGCGTGGCCAGCACCTCATTCATGTTCATATTGCTGGAAGTGCCCGATCCGGTCTGAAACACGTCGACCGGAAATGCCTCGGCGGGCCAATCACGCAGGAGCTGCTCTACCGCCGACACGATGGCATCAGCGCGTGCCTGATCCAGTTCACCGAGTTCGGCATTGGCGGTGGCCGCGGCCGCCTTGATCTGGGCCAGGGCGTGCAGGAAGGGCGCCGGCATCGGCAAACCCGAGATCTGAAAGTTTTCAACGGCGCGCTGCGTCTGTGCGCCGTACAGGGCGTCGAGAGGGACCTCCAGGCTGCCCATGCTGTCACCGACTGTGCGGGTCTTGCTCATGGCATTCCCCTACTGCGTGGGAGCTCTGATCCTGGGCTGAAAACATCGTCGGGTGCAAGTAGGCAGGCGCCCAGGCTCGATGCAGGGCCGCATGCTACATTCACCGGCAATTCACTTTATCGAGCAGGATTTCCGATGAGCAACGCTTGGTACTACACCGATATCCACGGACGACAACAAGGGCCCATCACCCTGGAAGCCCTGCAGAGCGCGGTCGAGGGCGGTCTGCTGGCTCACGCCAATCTGATCTGGCACGAAGGATGGCCCGAATGGCGCAAGCTGGCCGATGTGGCGCAGGAAATCGGCGTTCGCCTGCCGGCGGCGCCCCCGGCCCTGCCACCGCGTGCAGCGCCAGCAGGCCCGAGAGTGGTGGTGGCCGAAAGAGACGGCTCACGCAGCGCGGTGATCGTGGTGGTACTGGTGGTGGTGGGCGTGGTCTTTCTGGGCTTTGTCGGCATCTTGATGGCGATTGCCATACCGGCCTACCAGGACTACACCGTGCGGGCCAAGATTGGGCAAGCGCTGGCGGAAGTGACTGCAGTGCGCTTGCAGGTCAGTGAAACCCTGATCAACGAGGACCGTTGTCCGCTCAATGGCGAGGAAGGCATCAAGGATGAGCGAGGCTATGCCAGCGAGGTGATCGACAAGGTTGTCGTCGGCACCCTGGCCAACGACGCCTCCACCTGTGCGATCGAAATCAGCCTGAGCAACAAGGTCGGCCTGCCTTCGGGCGAAGACCACCGGATACTGATGTACCTGGACTCCGACCAGCGATGGCAGCACGAAACCAATGTGCCGAAGCGCTACCTACCCGCGTCGATGCGTTAGAAACCGCTGCTTATCGCCACCGCAGCGTTGTCGAATCATGCCATGCCGCCGCCATTGCGAGCGGCATGGACGATCCGATGTGGTTTGCTTACAGTGCCCGAAACAACGATGACTGCGAACGGGGGCGATCGTGGGTATTCGAGGCAAGCTGCTGTGGGGTATGGGGGGCAGCCTGGCGCTGCTGTTGTCGGTGGCCGGTTTCGGTTTGATCAGCGCATGGGTTGAGCTTGGCGCAGCGGTGCCGGCGGAAGTCGAGCAGGCCAAGCAGGTGGCAGCCATCACTACGGAATTCCGCATTCAGGTGCAAGAGTGGAAGAACGTGCTGCTGCGCGGCAGCGATGATGGTCAGCGGGAGAAGTACTGGAAGGCCTTCCAGGCCTCCGAAGCCACCATGCAGGAAGCCATGCAGGGCCTGATCAGCCAGGTGCAGTCGCCTGAACTGAAATCGCTGCTCACTCAGACCCAGCAAGAGCATCAGGCCATGGGGGTCGCCTATCGCAATGGCTTTGCGGCGTTTGAAGCGGCCGGCATGGATCACAGCGCCGGGGATGCCGCGGTCAAGGGTGTCGACCGCGAAGCAACGCGCCTGCTCGGCGAAGCCACCGAACTGGCCGGCACCTTGGCGGAACAGGCTGTTCAGAATGCCCGCAACCAGACCCGATTGATCATCGATGTCGCCTTGCTGATCACCGCGGTCATCGTACTGGCGCTACTGATCGCCCTACCCTGGTGGCTGAACCGGGCCATCATCCGCCCGCTGCAAGCGGCGGCCAGCGCGGCAGATGCGGTAGCCAAAGGTGATCTCGACGCTTATCTGTCGCACCACAGTCAGGATGAGCTTGGCAGGCTGTTCGATGCCATGCGCGAAATGGTCAGCACCTTGCGCAGGTTTCGCGATGCGCAAATCGAGCTCGGAGAGCACCATGAACGCGGCACCATCAGCGCACAGATGCCAGCCAACAGCTTTTCCGGCGCCTGGCAATCGATGGCCTCGGGCGTCAATGGCATCACCCAATCCCTGGTGGACTTGATCAACGAGATCGTCACCATCAATGCGCGCTATGCCGCTGGTGACTTTTCCACCAGTCTGCCCGATCTGCCCGGCGAAAAGGCGCAAATTTCCTCGGCCATGCAGGGCGTGCAACAGCAGCTCATCGCCATGCGCGATGCCATCAACGAATTGGCCATGGCAGCGGCGAACGGCGAGTTTTCCGTGCGCGGCGATGCCAATGCATTCCAGAATGACTTTCGCAGCATTGTGCTCGCACTTAACAGATTGATGGAGAATGCCGAGTCCGGCCTTGGCGATGTGGCCAGGATGCTGCGCGCACTGGCGGCCAACGATCTTCGCGCGCGAATCGCCGGCCAGCACCGCGGGATGTTCGAGCAACTCAAGCACGACGCCAACAACACGGCCGAACAGCTTGCCACGGTGCTGCGCCGAATTCGTGATAGCGCCGGCGCGGTCGATCGAGCAGCGCAGGAGATTGCATCGGGCAACTCCGACCTCAGCGGACGCACCGAACAGCAGGCGGCCAATCTGGAGGAAACCGCCTCGTCGATGGAAGAGCTGACCTCGACCGTGAAACAGAATGCCGAGAACGCGGCGCATGCCAACAAGCTGGCGGCCGACACCGGCGAAGTGGCCGCCCGCGGAGGCGCGGTGGTGAGTCAGGTGGTGGCCACCATGCAGCAGATCAATGCCTCATCCGGCCGCATCGCCGACATCATCAGCGTGATCGATGGTATCGCCTTTCAGACCAATATTCTGGCCTTGAATGCCGCGGTCGAAGCGGCGCGCGCCGGCGAGCAGGGACGAGGCTTTGCCGTCGTCGCCAGCGAAGTGCGGGCCCTGGCGCAACGCAGCGCAGACGCGGCGAAAGAGATCAAACAGCTGATCGGAGAATCAACCGGGCGCGTGGCCGAAGGCTCCAGTCTGGTAGATCAGGCCGGCCAGACCATTGACCAGGTGGTGGGCGCGGTGAAGCGGCTGGGTGATCTTGTGGCGGAAATCGCCGCCGCCAGCGCCGAACAGAGCAGCGGTATCGAACAAGTCAATGAGACCGTGACTCAGATGGACCATGTCACCCAGCAGAACGCCGCCCTGGTGGAAGAAGCGACCGCGGCGGCCCGCAGTCTTGAGGATCAGGCCGGCCAATTGCGGCAACTGGTGGGCGCGTTTCAGTTTTCCTGAGGCGCGCAGGCGCCACGCGAACCCAAGCTGGCCAAGGAGCGATGCAGTGTCGCCCACTAAGCCTCGTTCGCGACGCGATGTCGAGGCTCGCTTCGACAGGCTCAGCGAGCGCGGGTTGCGTAGTTCGGCGGCCGCAGTGACGCACCCTGAGCTACTCGAAAGGTGGTCCCTGAGCCAGTCGAAGGGTGGTCCCTGAGCTTGTCGAAGGGTGGTCCCTGAGCTTGTCGAAGGGTGCCAGGGTCAAGCGACAGGCCAAAGCCACGTTCCGCGAACGAGAGTGCGACTTGAACTACCGAAGTGGGTCAACGGTTGGTTGACGGCCTACATCGAGTTTCCGCAAGCGCAATGCCGCTCTTAGCCCGGATATTTCATGAGGGGGCGCGGATGATCACCGAGGACTTTGCGTCGAGTGCAAGGCGCGACGAGCCCAAGTGGTGGGCCCACTTGGGCGAGATCGGGACGCAGTCCCGCGTAG
>NZ_JACYTR010000056.1 GCF_014841215.1 Pseudomarimonas arenosa | reverse complement strand
CATTGCGTCTGAATTCCGGAAAAACATCCCAAAAGCAGCCAAATCCGGTCTGCGAAGGCCACACGAACGTCCGGTCGGGACGAACGTCGCGATCTTGAGGGGCTCGTGAAATATCCGGGCTAGCGATCTGTCGTGCGGCGAAATCAGCGGCGTCGTGGAAAGGCAGCAAGACCTGGTCGGCACCGGCTTGGCTGAGCCGCTCGGCCTCGCGGGCGTCGTGCGCGGTCACCGCGATTCGTCCGCGATAGCCCAATCGGCGCAGTTGCAGAATCAGGTCGCGCTCCTGCTCCATGTTGCGCAGCGTGCTGACCAACCAGTGCGCACGATCAATTGGCAGATGCGCCAGGAATTCGTCATCGTCGACGTCCCCAAACACCACCGGCACCGGGCCCCGCGCCTGGCGCGCCAGCACCTCGGGATCGAAGTCCACGCCCAGCACGCGAATGTGCTCCGCTTCCAAGCGCTCGGCCATCCGGCAGCCGTAACGCCCCATGCCGAAGATGATCACGTCGGCCTGCCGCGGCGCTTCGTCATAACCCGACTCGCGGAAGGGATGGCGCCGCTCAAAGGGCTCCAGCCAGCGCTCGCAGAAGGCGTACAGACGCTGCGAGTAAAGGATCATGTAGGTACTCAGGGTGATGGTGACGAGGCCCACCAGGGTCACTAGCCCCAACGCTGCGGCATCGACGTGCCCAATCGCCACGCCCATGGCGACGAAGATGATCGAGAACTCACTAATCTGCGCCACGGTCAGCCCGGCCATGAAGCCGGTACGCTTGCGATAGCCCATGTAGCCCATTATCGCCATCACGATGAGCGGGTTGCCGATCAGCACAAACAGGGACAACACCACCGCGGCCGGCAACTCGCCGCCGAGGGAGCTGAGGTCCATCTGCGTGCCCAGGTGAACGAAGAAGAACAAGAGCAGGAAGTCGCGCAGGCTGGACAGCCGTGCATTGATCGCCTCGCGAAAGGGCAGCGAGGCCAGCGAAAAGCCGGCCAGGAAGGCGCCCACCTCCTTGCTGAAGCCCAGCCACTCGCCGCCCGCAGCCAAGGTGGTGCCCCAGGCAACGGCGAAGATCAACAACAGTTCCTGCGAGGAAGCCATCCAGTGCAGCAGGCGCGGCAGCGCGTAGCGCATCAGCAGGCCGATGCCCACCACTACCAGTGCCAGCTTGAACGTCACTTCCAGCAGCTGCTCGGCCCAGCCGACGTCGCTGGCGCCGACGCCTGCTCCCTGACTGCCGATCACCATCATCGCGATCACCACCGCGATGTCCTGGACGATCAGGAAGCCCATCGCGATACGCCCGTGCAGGGAGTCGATCTCGCGCTTGTCGGACAGCAGCTTGACGATGATGATCGTGCTGGAGAAGGTCAGCGCCACCGCCACGTACAGCGCGCGCACCCAGTCCATGTCAAGGGCCAGGCCGATCAGAAAGCCGCCGACAATGGTAAAGCCCAACTGCCCGAGACCCGTCGCCAGTGCCACCGGGCCGAGCTTGCGCACCAGGTGGATGTCGAGCTTGAGCCCCACAGCGAACAGCAGAATGGTCACGCCGATCTCGGCTAGCAGTTCCATCGGCTCGTGGGCGCCCACCCAGTCCAGCACCGAGGGTCCGGCGAGAATTCCAATCAGAATATAGGCGACGATCAGCGGCTGACGCAGTCGCAGCGCCACCAGGCCGATCAGCGCGGTCGCCATCAGCAGTACCGTCACCTCCTCGTAAATGGTGATGGCGGGAATCTCGGACGAGTCGACGATCGGGCGGTCCATGCGCCTACGGTGCCAGCGAAGTCGAGTTCGACGCAAGCCGCAAATGGTGCTCACCGCTCGCGCCAGTTACGCTCCATCTCAAGATAGGTGAACGAGGCCGACCAGGTAATCATCAACAGGCCGAGCAGGGCTTCAGTGCCGATCACGAAGCGAATCGGCCCCACCGGCACCAGATCACCAAATCCGAGGGTGGAATAGGTAGTGGCGGAGAGGTAAACCGCTTCCAGCACTGAGTGGTGGGCGCTGCCCTGCAGATAGCCGATGGCGTCGAAATGCAGCAAGCCCCAGATGCCGAAGCCAAACATCCAGATCTCGGCGATATGCAGCAACAAGGCACCGAGTACGGCGTACAACACGCGTGGACGGCGCGGCCCTTCTCGCCTCGACAGACGCCGCGCCAGATAGTTCAGGCCTTCGTAGTGGATCCCGGCAGCGGCCAGCACCAAGACGGCGGTGGCAAGCACCACCGCCGTATGAGCCATCAAGGTGATCGGGTCCACCCCGAACTCCGACAGACCAAGTTAGCGCTTGGCCAGTGGCACAAACGCACGATCTTCCGGCCCGATGTAGTTGGCGCTGGGTCGAATGATCTTGCCATCAACACGCTGTTCCATCACGTGGGCACACCAGCCCGAGGTGCGCGAAATGACAAACAGCGGCGTAAACATCGCGGTCGGCACACCCATCATGTGGTAGCTCGACGCGCTGAACCAGTCGAGATTGGGGAACATCTTCTTCAGGTCCCACATCAGGGATTCGATCCGCTCGCTGACCTCGAACAGGGTCGGGTTGCCGCCCTGCTTGCACAGCTCGCGGGAGATCTCCTTGATGATCGGATTGCGCGGATCGCCGATGGTGTACACCGGATGGCCAAAGCCGATGACGATTTCCTTGCGCTCGACCCGGGCCCGGATATCGGCCTCGGCCTCGTCGGCGCTGCGATAGCGCGAGATGATGTCCATCGCCACTTCATTGGCGCCGCCGTGCTTCGGCCCACGCAATGCACCAATCGCCCCGGTAATGCAGCTGAACATATCCGAACCGGTACCAGCAATCACCCGCGCGGTGAAAGTGCTGGCGTTGAACTCGTGCTCGGCGTACAGAATCAGACTCTTGTCCAGCGCCCTAGCATGCAGTTCCGACGCCGGCTCGCCGTGCAGCAAATGGAGGAAGTGCGCGGCGATGCTGTCATCGTCGGTTTCGACATCGATGCGTCGACCGCTGCGAGTGAAATGCCACCAATACAACAGCATCGAACCGAAACTGGCCATCAATCGATCAGTGATGTCGCGCGCCTCACTCATCGGATGTCCGTCACGCTCCGGCAGCACGGTGCCCAGCACCGAGCAGCCCGTGCGCATCACATCCATCGGATGGGCATTGGCCGGAACCAGTTCCAAGGCTTCCTGGACGATGGCTGGCAGGCCGCGCAGACGCTTCAATTTGGTCTTGTAAGCCTTGAGCTGATCGGCATTGGGCAGCTCACCATGCACCAGCAAGTGAGCGACCTCTTCGAAGCAGGCGCCTTCAGCCAGATCCTTGATGTCGTAGCCGCGATAGGCCAAATCATTGCCGGTGCGTCCCACGGTACACAGGGCAGTATTGCCGGCAGCGGTGCCGGACAGGGCGACCGACTTCTTCGGCTTTGGCAAGGTGCTCGCGGTTTCACTCATGGCTCGAATTCCTCTTTCGGCAAAGTCCTCCATGATACCGCCAGGCATCGGCCGGCATCGACTATGAGCAGGACAGGCGCAGCGCAGCCACCAGGACACTTGCAATGCATGCGACATGTGTCGCATCATCGCGACATCACACTTCGCAGCGACTCACCCGATGCAACGCCCTTCGAATGCCGAGCTCGAACTACTCAAGTGTCTGTGGCGAAAGGGCCCGGCCAGCGCCCGCGAACTGCATCAAGCCGCCGCCGGCGTGCTCGACTGGTCGTACTCATCCACCCGCAAGACCTTGGATCGGATGGGCGAGAAAGGCCTGATCAACGGTCGCAATGAACATGGCATTCAGGTGTATCACCCTGCGGTGAGCAAACTCGGTGTGGTGGCGGCGCTGAGCAATGACTTCGCCCGTCGGGTGCTGGAGATCGACGGCCCCCTGCCGGTACAGGCCTTCGCCGAGAGTCGACTGCTGAATGAGGACGAGCTCGGCGAGCTGGAAGCCCTGTTGCGCGACGGCGATCAGGCCAACGACGCATGAGCGCTGGGCCGCTGGCGCTGCAACTTGGCACTTGGCTGTTGGCTTCGCTGCTGCTGTGGCTGGCGGCCGTCGCCCTGCACCGGCGGTGGCGCTGGCCGGCTGATCGACCGGGCTATTGGTGGGCCGTGCTGGCCCTGCTATTAGCGCCGAGTTTCGTCGCGACGCTGCTGCCTGCCGACTGGCGCCCGACACCGCAGCTACTTGTTGTGGGAGATCCTGGCACGCACCTGGCTGACGATAGCCTCTCAGCGGTGACTCGCAGCCGGGTAGATGCATGGACCCATAGCAGCATTGCGTCAAGTGCAACCAGTGCGGGCGTGTGGCTGTATTTTCTGCTGCTCGCCACTCTGATCGCCCGGCGCTGGCAGCAGCGCAATCGGTTGCGCGAGCTGCTAGCTAAGTGCACGGCACTGCCGATGGCCGCCTTGCCAGGCCAACGCTCGCAACGACTGGCGCAGGCGCTGAAGCGGCGCGGCATTGCACTGCGCTGTACGGCTGAGACCTGCTCGCCATTTTCCCTGCCAAGAGACGCAGGACTGATCGTACTGCCCTCGAAGCTGTTGGCCCGACTGAATGATCGACAGTGTTGGTTGCTGTTGCGCCATGAAGCTGCCCATCTGCGCTGTCACGACGGCCTTAAATTCGCCCTGCTTGGCTGGCTATGCACCGTGGCCTGGTTCAATCCAGTGCTCTGGTGGCTCAGCCATCGCATCCGACTGGCCAGCGAGCTGCGCTGCGACCGGCTGGCGCTGGGGGCGAGAAAAAACATGCGAAGAGCCTACGCAGAGGCTTATCTGGAGACTCTCCGCATGTCGGCGGCAAGGGCACTGCCATGCCCTGCCGCCGCCTTCTCACCACATGACTTAGGACACCACAAGATGAGAATTAGCCACATTCTTTCCTCTCCCGGCAGCGCCCGCAAGTCGCGCCGCGTCGTAGCCCTGACCCTGGCACTAACCGGCGCCGTGATGCTGACGGCAGTCCACGCCTCGAGTCGGGCCGAACCCGCCGCCTCGGCCGATAGTTCGTCGCCGACAACGTCGCTGCAAGGCCCGATTATCGAAGGCAAGATCAGCTCGGTGTTCGGGGTGCAGCGGCCCAAGCTCAGCAAGACACCGCACCGGGGCGTGGATCTGGTCGCGCCGCGCGGCACACCGGTGCGCGCCGCGGCGGCCGGCACGGTGCGCACCGCCGAGCTGCCTTACCAGCAAGCCCCGCGCTACGGAAATGTAGTGATCATCGAACACGCCGACGGTTGGCAAACCCTGTATGCCCATCTCGACCGCATCGAGGTCAGCGCGGGTGAGCGAATCGCCGCCGGCCAGAGCATTGGCAGCCTGGGCGCCAGTGGTCAGGCCACCGGGCCGCATGTGCATGTCGAAGTGTTTCATCATGGCCAGCGCGTCGATCCGCAAAGCGCGATCGCGCAATTGGTCGCGCCTCACTAGATCGAGGCTAACTCGATAGTTCAGTCTCGCCCGGGCCTTCGCTAGCCCGCATTTCTCACGCCCGTTCGTAGCGAGGCCGCCACGACGAGCGTATCTGCGGCCGCAGTAGAAGGGGTATGAGAAATGCGGACAAGAAGGCCCGGGAATACTGCCGCCTCAGCCAAACAGGGCGTAGCAGACGGCAATCGCTGCCAACACGCCACCCAGTTCCGCCAACAAGGCGCAACCCACCGCATGCCGAGCGCGGCGTATGCCGACTGCGCCGAAGTACACCGCCAGCACATAAAAGGTGGTTTCGGTACTGCCCTGCACGGTGGCGGCGATCAAGGCGGGAAAGCTGTCGACCCCATGGGTCTGCATGGTTTCGATCAGCATCGCCCGCGCTGCACTGCCAGAGAACGGTTTGACCATGGCAGTAGGCAAGGCATCGACGAAACGGGTATCCGTGCCCAACCACTCGAACAGGCCGCGCAGACCGTCAAGGGCAAGATCGAGCGCACCCGAGGCACGCAACACGCCAATCGCGCATAGCATGGCTACCAGGTAGGGCAGTAGATCCTTGGCCACCTCAAAGCCCTGCTTGGCGCCATCGACAAAGGCCTCGTAGACCGGCACCTGGCGCAGCGCACCGGCCAGCAAGAAGGCGACAACAATGCCGAACAGGGTGAGATTGCCGAGCAGCGACGACAGCCCGGCGACCGCGGCCGAACTCATCGACAGCAGCAGCGCCATAAAGCCGCCCAACAGCAGGGCCACACCGAGCAACCAGACCAACACTGCTGGCTTCCACAGCGGCAGGCGTTGCATCCAGGCCACGCTGAGCAGACCGACCAGGGTGGAGGCCGAGGTCGCCAGCAGGATCGGCAGGAACACCAAGGTCGGATCAGCCGCGCCCTGCTGCAGGCGATACATGAAGATGCTCACCGGCAACAGGGTGAGCGAACTGGCATTCAGTACCAGGAACAGAATCTGCGCATTGCTGGCGGAATCGCTGGATGGATTGAGCGCCTGCAGCTCGCGCATCGCCTTCAGGCCGATCGGCGTTGCGGCGTTATCCAGGCCCAGCCCATTGGCGGCGAAGTTAAGTGTTATGAGCCCCAGGGCCGGATGCCCCTTGGGCACTTCGGGCATCAAGTGCGCGAACAGCGGCGAGAGCAGCCTGGCCAGCCATTCCACCACGCCGGCGCGCTCGGCGATCCTGAGCAACCCCAGCCACAGCGTAAGGGTGCCAAACAGCAGCACCATCACTTCCACCGACAGCCTGGCCATGTCGAACAGGGCCGCGACCATGGCGGCGAAGACTTCCGCCTCGCCGCCAATCAACCAGCGCGCCAGCCCCGCCACTGCGGCGGTGAGAAAGAAGCCGAACCAGAGCCAGTTCAGCATCAGCCCGGCTTAACGCTTACTTTCCCTTGCCGCTGGCAAACAGCTGATCGAGCTTTTCTTCGTAGCTGTGATAGTCGAGGTAGTCGTACAGCTCGGCGCGGGTCTGCAGAGTGTCGATGATGTTCTTCTGCGTGCCTTCCTTGCGTACCGTCTGGTAGAAGTTCAGTGCCGCCTTGTTCATCGCCCGATAGGCACCACAGCAGTACAGGGCGATATCCACCCCGGCCTCGCGCAGTTCATCGGTGGTGTAGAACGGCGTGGAGCCGAACTCGGTCAGATTGGCGAGAATCGGCACCTTAACCGCGGCTTTCACCTTGCGATAGTCATCCAGCGAGCCCATGGCTTCCGGAAACACCATATCGGCGCCGGCCTCGACGTAGGCCACGGCGCGCTCAATGGCGGCGTCCAGACCCTCGACCGCGGCAGCATCTGTGCGCGCCATGATCACGAAGCCCGGGTCACGACGGCCATCAACCGCAGCCTTGATGCGATCGACCATCTCCTCCTTCGACACCACTTCCTTGCCCGGACGATGGCCGCAGCGCTTCTGCCCAACCTGGTCTTCCATATGCACCGCGGCGACACCGGCGCGTTCAAAGCTGCGGATGGTGCGAGCGATATTGAACGCCCCGCCCCAACCAGTATCGATATCGACCAGAAGCGGCATATCAGTGGCTTCTACGATGCGGCGCGCATCGATCAGCACATCTTCCATCGAACTGATACCGAGATCCGGCATGCCCAGCGAATTGGCGGCCACACCGCCGCCGGACAGATATAGCGCCTTGTAGCCCACCCGCTTCGCCATCCGGCCGGCGTAGGCGGTAATGGCACCCATTACCTGCAGCGGGGATTCCTCGGTCAGGGCTGCGCGGAATCGCGCGCCGTTTGAAGTCAGAGACATGTTTACCTCGTAGGGCGGGTCTTGACCCGCCGCTTTGCAAGCGTCTAGTAGGCTGCTGAAATACCTCCATCCTGGAGGTTTTCAGCGCAAACGGTCGCGGCTAAGCCGCGCCACCTTTGCCGGAAATCAAACACTTGCGTGTTTGCTTTCCGAGCGCGCCATCCTTGGCGCGCGATATCAGGCTGCTGGAACGAGCATTTCAGCAGCCTGCTAGTTCTCACCAAACGATATGATCAAGCCGCGGCCGAATGACGAAACTGCTGGCTCAAGGCAAAAAGCCGGCGGGTCAAGACCCGCCCTACACCTGGAAACCGAACTAGCCCAGCAAATGCGCCACGCCGCTGCGCTCTTCTTCCAGCTCGGCCAGGGTCTTGTTCATCATCTCGCGCGAGTAGTCGTCAATCGGCAGATCCTTGACGATCGTGTACTCACCGTTCTCGCAGGTCACCGGATAACCGTACATCACGGTTTCCGGAATGCCATAGCTACCATCGGACGGAATGCCCATGGTGACCCACTTGCCGTCGGTCCCCAGCACCCAATCGTGGATGTGGTCGATCGCCGCATTGGCCGCCGAGGCCGCCGACGACAGCCCACGTGCTTCGATGATTGCCGCGCCGCGCTTGCCGACTTTGGGGATAAAGGTCTCGCGGTTCCAGCTTTCGTCGCCAATCTTGTCCTTCAAGGAAGCGCCGCCAACGGTGGCAAAGCGATAGTCCGGATACATGGTCGGGCTGTGATTGCCCCACACCACCAGCTTCTCGATGTCGGCTACGGCAACCCCAGCCTTGCCAGCCAGCTGCGACAACGCACGGTTGTGATCGAGACGCAGCATGGCGGTGAAGTTCTTGGCCGGCAAATCCGGCGCCGATTTCATCGCGATGTAGGCATTGGTATTGGCCGGATTGCCGACCACGAGAACCTTCACATTGCGCGAGGCGACCTTGTTCAATGCCTTGCCCTGCACAGTGAAGATTTCGGCGTTCTTCATCAGCAGATCCTTGCGCTCCATGCCCGGGCCACGCGGCATGGCACCGACCAACAGAGCCACGTCGGCATCCTTGAAGGCCACTTCTGGGTCATCGGTGCCGACCATGCCGGCCAGCAACGGAAAGGCGCAGTCTTCGAGCTCCATCATCACACCACGCAGGGCGGCCTGAGCCTTCTCCATCGGCAGCTCCAGCATCTGCAGGATGACCGGCTGGTCCTTGCCCAGCATTTCACCGGAGGCGATACGGAACAGCAGCGAGTAACCGATTTGGCCGGCTGCACCGGTAACGGCAACGCGAACAGGCTTTTTCATGGTGAATCTCCGTGATTTGTGATTCGTGATTGGTGATTCGTCGATCAAGCGGTTCACTAAGATGCAACGCTCGGCGTCGGTCGACGACTAAACAAAATGATCAGTTCAACTCGGCGAAGAATTCCTGAATTCGGCGCAGGCCTTCGGGCAGTTGTGCGGTCGGGCAAGTGTAGGAAATGCGGATCGCGCCGGGCGAGCCGAATGCCGAACCGGGCACGCAGGCCACGCCCTTGGCTTCCAGCAGTGCGTTGCAAAGATCCACATCGTTCTCGATGCGTTGACCGTTGTGTGATTTGCCGATCGCTACCGAACAGTCAGGGAACACGTAGAATGCTCCCTGCGGCCGCGGGCACACCACACCAGGTATGGCCGCCATCGCCGCCAGCACCTGATCGCGCTTAGCCTGAAATTCCCGCGTCTTGGCTGCTGGCACATCCTGCGGCCCGGTCAGCGCGGCGATCGCCGCGGCCACCGCCACTTCCGGCACATTGGTGATGTGATTGGAGTTCAGCGTGGTCAGCGCCTTGGCCACCGATTCCGGCCCGGCCATGAAACCGACCCGCCAACCCGGCATGCCATAGGTCTTGGATAAGGAATCGACAAAGATCAGTCGATCGCGCAACGACGAATCAGCATGCAGGAAGTTGTGGTAGCCAAGATCATCGAACACCATGCGATTGTAGATGTCGTCGGTGATAATCCAGGTGTCCGGATACTTCACCAGCACCTTGGCCAAGGCACCGATTTCGTCCTTTGAGTACACCATGCCGGTGGGATTGGACGGGTTATTGAACAGGAACACCTTCGGCCTGTGCTCGGCCAGGGCAGCATCGAGTTGCGCCGGCGTCAGCTTGTAGTCCTGCGCCGCAGTGCAGGGCAGCACCACGTACTTGGCGTTGACGATCTCGGCGATATCGACATAGGTCGTCCAGTACGGCGCCGGGAATGCGATGGTGTCGCCCTCGTCGAGCAAGGCCTCGGCCAAGTTGTACAGGATGTGCTTGGCGCCGATTCCGGTGGCGCAATTCAAGCGCCCGTAGCCTTCCAATCCCAACGACTTGATGTGGGCCAGAAAAGCGTCGAGCAAGGCGTCGGTGCCACGGTTGCTGCCGTATTGGCCGGAGTCGTGCTGCAGGGCCTCGCGCGCGGCGGCGTACACATGCTCGCCGGGCAGAAAGTTAGGCACCCCGATGGAAAAACTGATGATGTCGCGGCCAGCGGCCTTGAGCGCTTTGGCTTTTTCCGCCACGGCCATGATGGCGCTGGGCTTGGCTCGACCCATGCGACGGGCAAGAAGGGGCATCGAAACTCCGAACAAAGGGAGGAGGATCAAGCCCGCGAGTTTACCATAGGCCTTCTCTTCTTCTGCGCCTGCCCACCCGCATGCAACGCCGCCGAACCGCGTTTCGAAGGATCTGGAATTCAGCGATCGCTGGCTGCACGCTAGTGCTTGCGGCGTGCAGCTCGCTGACTCGGCAACCCGCCCCCGAATGGCAGGCGCCCGCTGTCAGGCAGCACGTCAAACAACTCCTGTGTCGACTGCCCTCCCCCTGCCGGCATTTCAGTGTGCACTTGAGCCCGCTCGACCGCCCCCTGGCGGAGATCGACTTTGCCCGGCGCATCGTCATCAGCAAGGGCATGTTGCGGCTGATGCACAGCGAAGCCGAGCTGATCTTTCTGCTGGCGCACGAAGTCGCGCATTACGAACTGAGTCATCGTCCACCACGCAGTGCCGCCAAGCGGCTGCCGCTTGAGCTTGCGGCCGATACCCGCGCCCTCGAAGTGATGTGTCGGCTGGGGCTACGCGACGCCGCCGCACGCTCGTTGCTGACCCGACTCAACGAGCCGGGCCGCGAGGTAGTCGATGAAAGTCTGAAGGAACTGGCCTCCACCGAAGTCAGGGCACGCCTGGCGGCGCTCACAGGGTGTGCCGCCGCGCAACATGAAACGCTTCTGCTCGATCCCTCGGCGTTTCGTCAACTGATTGAGGCAGCGCTTGCCGCCTCGATCACTCCGGCACCGGAAGGCACGATCAGGTGATTAGCCCAACACCTTGTTCCAGGCTGCCACGCGCTCGGCCTGCGCGCTCAGAAGTGCGCTTGCATCACCTTTGATAGTGACACTGGCCATCTTCTCACCCTGCCGAATCGCGTCAACGATGTCCTGGTCGGCATCACCCACCACACTGCCGAACACGGTGTGCTTGCCATCCAGCCACGGACAGGCGACATGAGTGATAAAGAACTGGCTGCCATTGGTACCCGGACCGGCGTTGGCCATGGAAAGCACACCACGCTCGTGGCTAAGACCGGTGTTGACCTCATCTTCGAAGCGGTAGCCCGGACCACCGGTACCGCTGCCCTGCGGGCACCCGCCCTGAATCATGAAGTCATTGATCACCCGGTGAAAGGTCAGGCCATCGTAGAAGCCACGCTGGGCCAGATTGACGAAGTTGGCCACGGTCAGCGGCGCCTTGTCGGCATGCAGGTTGATGTGGATGGTGCCGCGCGAGGTGGCGATTTCGGCAACGAGCTGGCTCATGGGTGCAGACCTTTGATCAGGGGAAACAGCCATTATCCGCGGCCAGCGCCGATCGCGCCAAATGTTCCCCCCGAGGCCCGCTCAGCGTGGGGCATTCTGCCGCAGATGGAGGAGGATGCCCCAGATGGCGCCTGCGCCAACCACGGCGCCAATCGCAACAAGCGACCAGGCCACGGCCGGCTGGGCGAGCAAGCGCAAGCCCCCCTCGGGCTGGCCGAACAGTCCGAACAAACCGAGCGCCAAGACCGACATGGCGACACCATCGGCAAGCAGATAAACGAGCGGAATACCCGGGCGATTTCGCATCTGCGTCTCCTGCCAGGCTGAATCGGCGTAACAGAATTCGACACGAGAGCCGAATAGAGCACAGATTCAACTCAGAAACCCGTTACAATGGGCGGCTATCCCGCCCGTTCTAGCGCCTCAAGGCGATCTTTGTCATGTCCATCCAAAACCTGCGCAACATCGCCATCGTCGCCCACGTCGACCACGGTAAGACCACCTTAGTCGATCAGCTGCTGAAGCAGTCTGGCACATTCTCCGAACGCGCCCAGGTCGCCGATCGAGTGATGGACAGCAACGATCTGGAAAAAGAACGCGGCATTACCATCCTGTCCAAGAACACCGCGATCCGCTGGACAGCGCCTAACGGTGAAGAGTATCGGATCAATATCGTCGATACCCCGGGCCATGCTGACTTCGGTGGCGAAGTGGAGCGTGTGCTGTCGATGGTTGACTCGGTACTGATCCTGGTCGATGCGATGGACGGCCCCATGCCGCAGACCCGCTTCGTCACTCAGAAAGCCTTTGCCATGGGCTTCAAGCCGATCGTGGTGGTGAACAAGGTGGATCGGCCGGGCGCGCGCCCTGACTGGGTGGTGGATCAAACCTTCGATCTGTTCGATCGCCTAGGCGCCACCGATGAGCAACTCGACTTCCCGATCGTCTATGCCTCGGCCCTGAATGGTTATGCAGGCCTGGATTCAGACGTGCGATCGGGCGACATGAATCCACTGTTTCAAACCATTATCGATAGGGTCTCGCCGCCGCCGGTCAACCTGGATGGCCCGTTTCAGATGCGCGTCACCAGCCTCGATTACAACAGCTACGTCGGCATCATCGGCGTCGGCCGCATCCAGCGCGGCAAGATCAAACCGAACACGACGGTCACCGTGATCGACCGCGAAGGCAAGACCCGCAACGGCAAGATTCTTCAGGTTCTAGGCTTTCACGGCCTGGAGCGACACGAAGTCACTGAAGCACAAGCCGGCGATATCGTGGCCATTTCCGGCGTCGAGAAGCTGGGCATCTCGGAGACGCTGTGTGATCCGGGCGCGGTCGAGCAACTGCCGGTACTGACGGTTGACGAGCCGACCATCAGCATGACCTTCCAGGTCAATGACTCGCCGTTTGCCGGCCAGAAGGAACATAGCGGCGGCAAATTCCTCACCAGTCGTCAGATTCGTGACCGCCTGGTCCGCGAGACACAACACAACGTTGCACTGAAGGTCGAAGACACTGAAGACGCCGACAAGTTCAAGGTCTCCGGTCGCGGTGAACTGCACCTGTCGATCTTGATCGAAACCATGCGTCGTGAGGGTTACGAGCTGGCTGTGTCGCGACCGGAGGTCATCATCAAGGAAATCGACGGCCAGATGATGGAGCCGTACGAGCAACTGGTGGTCGACATGGAAGAGCAGTTCCAGGGCGGCGTGATGGAACGCCTGGGCACTCGCAAGGCGCTGTTGCAGAACATGGAACCTGACGGAAAGGGCCGTGTGCGCATGGACTTCATTATCCCGGCGCGCGGGCTGATCGGCTTTCAGACCGAGTTCCGCACCCTGACGGCCGGCACTGGACTGCTGTTCCACGTGTTCGATCATTATGGTCCGAAAGCGGAGGGCGCCATTGGCCAGCGGCAGAATGGCGTGTTGATTTCGAACGGCACCGGCCCCTCGCCGGCGTATGCTCAGTTCGCCATGCAGGAACGCGGCCGACTGCTGATTGAGCCACTCGAGGAAATCTACGAAGGCCAGATTGTGGGCATCCACGCCAAGGACAATGACCTCACCGTCAATGCCCTGCGCGCCAAGCAGCTGACCAACTTCCGCGCCTCCGGCAAGGATGACAACCTCAACCTGACGCCACCGGTGAAGATGTCGTTGGAACAGGCACTTGAATTCATCGATGACGATGAACTGGTCGAAGTGACGCCGAAGCAAATCCGTCTGCGCAAGAAGCTGCGCACCGAGGTTGATCGCAAGCGCGCATCCCGCGCTGCCTGAACCGTCGCCGCCGGCGCAACCAGCTGGCGAAACTCAGCCTGAACCTTAGCGGCTTCGCCCTTGCCAAATGCGGCCCTGAGTCCATACTGAGCGCATGACACCTCGCCTCGGTTGGACCAGCCTCGCGCTGTTGCTTTGCGGACTCTCCACGCAGTCAGCTGAGGCGGGAGATCTCAGCGCGCTTGATCGTTTCTCCCTGGGAATTGGCAGCTTCCACAATCGGCTTAGTCTAGAAGGCCGGGTCGACGGCAGCGGAGAATTCCGGGGCAGTCAACGCGACTTCGCCGAGGAACTGGACATCGGGGACCGTCGCCAGATCGGTCTGGCTCAACTGAGCGTCAATTTTGCCGAAAAGCATCAGCTGGACGTTCGACATTACAGCGACTCCCGAACTCGCACCGTTGCTCTTAACCGCACGCTGCGATTTGATGATCAGGTGTTCCCAGTGCAGGCCGCACTGAGAGGCTCCGCTGGTTTTAGAGTCAACGAGTTCACCTACACGTACTGGTGGAGCGCCTCGGCGCAGCGCGCTACCGGCGTGCAGCTGGGCGCCCTTCGTTTGCAGGGCGATCTCGCCCTGTCCGGCCAGGTGAACGTCGAGGGCGGCGGCGAAGCCAGTGGACAAGCCAGCGTTTCAGAACACCTGTACGCACCGCTGATCGGTCTGGCGCATAGACGCGTGCTGGGCAAGCAGTGGCGACTGTACGGCGAGGCGCGCGCAATACGTTTGAGCTTGAATGGGGTGAACGGAACTGCGCTGTCCGCGACTGCGGGGCTTGAATGGTGGCCCTGGCAACGACTGGGTCTCGCGCTGCAATACTCCGACAGTCGCATTCGTGCGAAGCAGGCCAAGCAGGGGTTTTCGGGCGACATCGAAGTCGGTTTCAGCGGGCCGCAGCTGATACTGCGTACCCGCTTCTGAGGCGAGCTCTAACCGCCGCGCTTTCGCACGATCAGCATTGCCAATTCCATCGACTGCTCGTAGTTCAATCGCGGATCAACGGTCGAACGATAGGCTCGGGCCAGATCGGTCTCGGTAAGATCGCGTGCGCCGCCTAGGCATTCGGTGACATCTTCCCCGGTCAGCTCGAGATGCACGCCTCCCAGCCTCGTTCCGACGGCGGCGTGAATGTCGAATGCGGCATCCAGCTCGCCGCGAATGTTTTCAAAGCGACGCGTCTTGTATCCGTTTCCGGTGGATTCGGTGTTGCCATGCATAGGATCGGCCACCCATAGCACACGACGCCCTTCACGTTGCACGGCCTGCAACAGCTTGGGCAACACTGACTCGATCTGCCCTACCCCCATGCGATGGATGAGTGTCAACCGGCCCGGCTCATCATGTGGATTCAGGGCATCGACGACGCGCAACAGTTGGTCTGGTGTTACCGACGGCCCGACCTTGACCGCGATCGGATTGCGCACGCCGCGCAGATACTCGACATGCGCTCCGTCCAGGTCTGCCGTGCGCATACCAATCCAGGGGAAGTGAGTGGACAGGTTGAACCATCCCCAATGACGAGGCACCTGTCGCGTCAAGCCCTGTTCGTAGTGCAGCAGCAAGGCTTCATGAGAGGTGAAAAACTCCACCCGATTGGCGCTGTGCATCGACTCACCGGTGATCGCCTCCATGAAGCGAACCGCATCACCGATGGCCTCCACTCGCCGCTGATATTCCTGCGCCAGCGGAGAATGTGTGACCCATCCCAGATCCCAGTACTCCGGATGGTGCAGATCGGCGAAGCCGCCATCGATCAGAGAGCGGACGAAATTCATGGTCAGCGCGGATCGCGAGTGACCTTCGATCATTCTGCGCGGATCAGGTGTTCGCGAGGCGACATCAAACCCCGGCGCATTGATTAGGTCACCGCGATAGCTCGGCAGGGTTACGCCATCCTTGGTCTCCAAGTCTGCTGAGCGAGGTTTGGCATACTGCCCGGCAAAGCGCCCAACCCGCACCACTGGCAAGCGCAGCCCGTGAACCAGCACGACACTCATCTGCAGCAGCACCTTGAGGCGACTGGAGATCAGCCCTGATTCGCAGTCGGCGAAACTCTCAGCGCAGTCTCCACCCTGCAGCAAAAAGCGCTTTCCCTCCTGAGCGTCGGCGAGCTGTCGCTTGAGGCCAAGAATCTCCCAGGAAGTGACCAATGGCGGCAACCGGCTCAACTCTGACAAGGTCGCATTCAAGGCGCCCTGATCAGGATACGCAGGCTGCTGCTTGGCGGCCTTGGATTGCCAGCTCGCGGGCGCCCAGTTCTCAGGTAGATTCACAGGCTTCGGGCCGGCTTCATGGACGTTCATCATGGCAATACGATTTTTTGTGCGGTGCATCACCGCATGATGCCACAGCGCCAAAGAGCTGCAACCGTTGCCTTGGAAATCAATTCATGCGTTTCTGCCGCAGAGCCCAGACGGTTCCAACCAGCAACAACGCATACCAGATAAACGTCCAGGCCGGCATGCTCAAACCGAGGAAGGTCCAGTCAACTTCGGCACACTCACCGGAGCCGGCAAACACCTTGCTTAACACCTGGCTCAACGGAAGCGTTTGAAGCATATATTCCAGACCCGGCCCGCATCCAGGGACCTGATCAGGAGGCAGCTGTTGCAGATATACATGCCAGCCAGAGACACCGAGCCCCGCCGCCCCACCCATAGCGATGACCAGCACGGACACGACCCGCAACCAACCGCGTCCGCCCAGCGCCAGTCCCAACGCGAAACCCACCGCCATGATCAGAAATGCAATTCGCTGGAAAATACACAGCGGACAGGGATCGAGGAACATCTGGTGTTGGGCGTACAACGCGTAGCCCAGCAGACCCAGACAGGCAACCAAGCCGAACAGGCACCAAAATCGGAAATGAAATAGCTTGTGGTGAGTCGTGGTCATGGTGTCCCAGCCCAATGGAGAACGGATAGTCGACCTGCAGATAGAGGCAGAGTTCCGGACTGACCAAGCATTCCGCCGAAAAAAAAGCCCCAGCTTTCGCCGGGGCCTTTTTCGAACTCTTGGCGATGATCACTCGCCAGCTGAGTCTGCCTGCGGACGATCCATCAGCTCGACATACGCCATCGGCGCATTGTCGCCGTCGCGGAAACCGCACTTGAGAATGCGCAGATAGCCACCGGGACGATTGCGGAAACGCGGCCCGAGCTCGACAAACAGCTTGCCTACGGCCTGCTTGTCTCGCAGGCGCGAGAAGGCGAGGCGACGATTGGCAACGCCATCCGTCTTAGCCAGAGTGATCAGCGGCTCGGCGACGCGGCGCAGTTCCTTGGCCTTGGGCAAGGTGGTCTTGATCAGCTCGTGCTTGATCAGCGATGCGGCCATGTTGCGGAACATCGCTTGGCGATGCGAGCTGTTCCGGTTGAACTTGCGGCCAGATTTCATGTGACGCATG
The DNA here is from genome assembly GCF_014841215.1 of Pseudomarimonas arenosa. GTDB lineage: Bacteria > Pseudomonadota > Gammaproteobacteria > Xanthomonadales > Xanthomonadaceae > Pseudomarimonas > Pseudomarimonas arenosa. The sequence continues at coordinate 13,524 of NZ_JACYTR010000056.1, read as the reverse complement.
GGAATAATTCCTCAACGGGTTTTGTGCTTTGCTGGAACCAATCCTTGGCACAACATTGTTGGTCTTATGGGGCCGGCTCAATCATCCTGATCGAGCATGCGGCTTGCGGGCCCGAAGGCCCGCCATGGGTTTAACCCATCATGCCTTGCTGCAAACCGGCCGGCGGCCAGTTCTCGAGACGCATACCGAGCGACAGTCCGCGCTGAGCCAGCACTTCCTTGATTTCGGTCAACGACTTCTTGCCGAGGTTCGGGGTCTTCAGCAACTCCACCTCGGTGCGCTGGATCAAATCACCGATATAGTAGATGTTCTCGGCCTTCAGGCAGTTCGCCGAACGCACGGTCAACTCCAGATCATCGATCGGACGCAGCAATACCGGATCAACGCCCGCCGGAGCCGGCTTCGCAGTGCTGCGTTCGCGGCTGCTGAAGTCACCGAACACCGACAGCTGGTCGGTCAGGATGTCGGCCGCGGTACGCACGGCTTCTTCCGCATCGATGGTGCCGTTGGTTTCGATATCCAAGACCAGCTTATCGAGGTCAGTGCGCTGTTCAACACGCGCACTCTCCACTTCATAGGCCACGCGACGCACCGGACAGAACGACGCATCCAGCATCAAGCGACCAATCGCACGGGTTTCTTCGTCCGGACGACGACGCGCCGCCGCCGGCTGGTAGCCGAAACCGCGCTCGATCTTGAGCCGCATATTGACCGCAGTATCCTTGGTCAAATGGCAGATAAGATGATCCGGATTGATGATCTCGACGTTGTGGTCGGTCTTGATATCAGCAGCAGTGACGTCGCCCGGTCCCTGCTTGTTCAAGCTCAGGGTGGTGCTATCGACGTTGTGCATGCGGATTGCAACATCCTTGAGGTTCAACAACACCTCGAGAACGTCTTCTTGCAGGCCTTCAACCGTGGTGTACTCGTGGAGCACCCCATCGATCTCGACTTCAGTGATCGCAAAACCAGGGATGGAAGAGAGCAGAATGCGGCGTAGCGCGTTGCCCAAGGTGTGACCGAAACCGCGCTCCAAAGGCTCAACAATGACCTTGGCACGGTTCGGCGAAATGCGCTCGACACCGATGCCGCGCGGACGCAGCATCTGAGTAGCGGATACGGACATTCGGAATCTCCCGATTACTTCGAATAGAGTTCGACGATCAGCGCTTCGTTGATGTCGGACGGCAGGTCCGAACGTTCTGGCATGGCTTTAAACACGCCGCTGAACTTCTTAGCATCGACTTCCACCCACGCCGGGGTCAGGTCCATTTCCTGGGCCAGGGTCACCGATTCCTGCACACGCAGCTGACGCTGAGCCTTTTCGGTAAGGCTGATCACGTCGCCCGCACGAACCTGGTACGACGGCAGATTGACCGACTTGCCGTTGACGTTCACGCTGCGATGGGAGACCAACTGACGCGCCTGCGGGCGAGTCACTGCAAAACCCATGCGGTAAACGACGTTGTCCAACCGCGATTCAAGCAACTGCAGCAAAGACTCGCCGGTGTTGCCCTTCTTCGAAGAGGCCTTTTTGTAGTAATTGCGGAACTGACGTTCCAACAGACCGTAGATGCGCTTTACTTTTTGCTTCTCGCGCAACTGAACCGCGTAGTCGGACAGCTTGCCTTTGCGAGCAGCACCATGCTGGCCCGGCTTCTGCTCGAGCTTGCACTTCGAATCCAATGCGCGAGCCGGGCTCTTCAGGCTCAGATCTGCGCCTTCGCGACGCGCCAATTTACAGGTGGGGCCGATATAACGTGCCATGATTCTTCAGCTCCTCAGACGCGCCGCTTTTTCGGCGGACGGCAGCCGTTATGCGGGATCGGCGTGACGTCGATGATGTTGGTGATCTTGTAGCCACAGGCATTCAGAGAACGCACTGCGGACTCGCGACCCGGGCCCGGACCCTTGATATGCACTTCCAGAGTCTTCAGACCGTAGTCCAGCGCGACCTTGCCTGCCTTCTCGGCAGCCACCTGGGCGGCAAACGGCGTGGACTTACGCGAACCACGGAACCCTGCACCACCCGAGGTAGCCCACGACAGAGCGTTGCCCTGCCGGTCGGTGATGGTGACGATCGTGTTGTTAAACGAAGCGTGGACGTGGGCGATGCCGTCGGTGACGACACGCTTGATCTTCTTCTTGCCTTTCGAGGCAGCCGGCTTGCTCATGTCAGCAATCCCTTACTTCTTGATTTGCTTACGCGGACCCTTACGGGTACGGGCGTTGGTGCGGGTACGCTGACCGCGCATTGGCAGGCCGCGGCGGTGACGCAATCCACGGTAGCAGCCAAGGTCCATCAGACGCTTGATGCTGATACCAATTTCACGGCGCAGGTCACCCTCCACCACGTACTTGCCAACTTCGGCGCGCAAGCGCTCGATTTCAGGCTCGGACAGATCGCGGATTTTGGTCGCCGGCGCAACGCCAGCGGCTTCGCAAATCTTCTTTGAGCGGGTACGGCCGACGCCGTAGATACTTTGTAGGCCAACCCAAACATGCTTCTGAACGGGCAGGTTGACACCGGCAATGCGCGCCATGTGCGTCTCCGTAAGATAATTTAGCGCAGTGAACTCGTAATGATACAACGGCTTCGAGGGTAAATAAACCCCTTGGGCTAGCACTCCGCATGCCCAAGGAGTGGCACGGGTGTGTGGTGCCCGTGCTCTGGCGACAGCTGAATCAACCCGAGGCGTTTCCGCCGCCGGCTCGATTCAACTTATCCGCGCGCGAAGCTGCCGCGCGAACCGCCCTTCAAATTGGCCTTCTTCATCAGGCTATCGTACTGATGCGACATCAGATGCGCCTGAATCTGGGCGGTAAAGTCCATTACCACCACTACGACAATCAGCAGCGAGGTGCCGCCGAAGTAAAACGGAACTGACCACTCGGCGCGCAGGAATTCCGGAACCAGACAAACTGCGAGTAGGTAAACGGCCCCAGCTCCTGTCAAGCGAGTCATGACCCCGTCGATATAGTCGGCCGTCGCCTTGCCCGGACGAATGCCAGGAATTAGCGCGCCAGACTTCTTCAGGTTCTCCGCATTCTCCTGCGAGTTGAACACCAGCGCCGTATAGAAAAAGGCGAAGCCGATGATCATCGCTCCGTAAAGCAAGAGATAGAGCGGCTCGGACGGCTGCAACATATTGGTCAAGGTTTGCAGCCAGCGCATATCGCTTCCCGCACCGAACCAACTGGAAGCCGTTGCCGGGAACATGATCAGCGAAGATGCGAAGATCGGCGGGATAACGCCAGCCATGTTGATTTTCAGTGGCAGATACGAAGTCTGATTCATGTAGGCACTACGCCCACCTTGCCGCCGCGCGTAGTTCACCGTGATGCGCCTTTGACCACGCTCCACAAACACTACAAACGCGGTGACCAAGAGCACCAGGACGAAGATCAACAACACTGCCAAGGGGGACAGACTGCCGTTCTGAGCAAGCTCAATAGTACTCACCACCGCGCTGGGCAGACCTGCCACGATTCCGGCAAAGATGATCAACGAGATACCATTACCGACACCGCGCTCGGTGATCTGCTCACCCAACCACATCAAGAACATGGTGCCAGCGGTGAGCGATACGATGGCCGTCATCACGAAGCCAGGCCCAGGATTATAGACCACCGGGGCGCCCGCGCCTGCCGTGCTGCCTTGCAGGGCCGTCGCGACGCCCAAGGCCTGAAAGGCCGCCAACAGCACGGTTCCGTAGCGCGTGTACTGGGTGATCTTGCGACGGCCGGATTCGCCCTCCTTCCGCAGCGCCATCAGGCTGGGAAATATGTGCGAGCACAGCTGGATGATGATCGATGCCGAGATGTACGGCATCACATTCAGAGCAAACAAGCTGAAGCGCTCCAGGGCACCGCCGGAGAACATGTTGAACAGCTCGACAATGCCCTGTTGGTCGCTCATGAACCGAGTCATGGCGGCCGGGTCGACCCCCGGAACAGGGATGTAAGTGCCAATGCGATAAACAATCATCGCGCCCAGCACGAACAACAAACGTTGACGGAGCTCGGTCAGTTTGCCGAGCCCACCAATTCCAGCACCACCCAGGGCTGTCGACTTCGCCACGAATTACTCCACGCTTCCGCCAGCAGCTTCGATTGCAGCCTTGGCGCCGGCGGTTACCGCCAGCCCCTTCAGAATGACCGCACGGCTGATCTCACCCTTCTTCACCACCTTGACGAACTTGGCGGTCGATGGAACCAGCTTGGCTTCACGCAACGCGGCGAAGTCAATCTCCTTGGCTTCCAGCAATTCAAGCTTGTATAGCAACACCTCGGCGGTATCGCGCGCTTTGGCGGAACGAAAGCCCACCTTCGGCAGACGGCGCTGCAGCGGCATCTGGCCGCCTTCAAAGCCCGGTTTGACCTTACCCTTACCGGCGCGCGCGTACTGACCCTTGTGGCCGCGGCCGCAGGTCTTGCCCAGGCCGGAACCGATACCACGACCCACGCGAACGCGTTCGCGGCGGGCGCCCGGAGCGGGCTTCAATTCATTGAGACGCATGTCCTTAGCTCCTGTCGGCCGACTTATTCTTCGACCTGAACCAGGTAGTACACCTGGTTGATCAATCCACGAACGCTCGGGCTGTCTTTCAGCTCCCGCACGTCATTCAGTTTATTCAGACCCAGTGCCTTGACCGACAAACGATGACGCGACTGAGTGCCGCGCAGGCCTTTGACTAGGCGAACCTTGATGGTCTTGCTGTTAGCCACGGGTGATCTCCTCCACCGACTTGCCACGCTTGGCGGCGATCTGCGAGGGCGAGCTCATCGCCTTCAAACCTTTCAGCGTCGCGCGCACCAGATTGATGGGGTTGCGCGAGCCCACTGCCTTGGCCAGGATATTCTTCACGCCCACCGCTTCCAATACGGCGCGCATGGCACCGCCGGCAATTACGCCGGTACCTTCAGACGCCGGCTGCATGAATACGCGAGCTGCGCCGTGATTGGCCTTGATGGCGTACCACAGCGTGCCGTTGTTCAGCTCAACGTTGATCATGTTGCGGCGCGCATGCTCCATCGATTTCTGGATCGCCACCGGCACTTCGCGTGCCTTGCCGTATCCGAAACCCACCTTGCCCGCGCCATCACCGACCACGGTCAACGCAGTGAAGGTGAACTGGCGACCACCCTTGACGGTCTTGGAGACGCGATTGACGGCAATCAGCTTCTCCAGCATGCCGTCGCTATTCTCGCGATCGTTAGTGCTCATTGATTGATCCTTTGATTCTTACGACGCGTGGCGCATCGCTTGTAGTTGTAATTGGTTCGTAGCAGATTAAAACTTCAGACCAGCCTCACGAGCGGCATCGGCCAGGGCCTTGATGCGGCCGTGAAAGCGGTAGCCCGAGCGATCAAAAGCCACTTGCTCGATGCCGGCAGCCTTGGCGCGTTCGGCAACCAACTTTCCAACCTTGGCGGCGGCCTCGAGGTTCTTGGTGCCTTTCAGGCCCTCGCGAATGTCACTTTGCAGCGTGGAGGCCGAAGCCAGCACCTGTGAACCATCGGCGGTGAAAAGCTGAGCGTAGATATGCTGGCCTGAACGGAGAACCGACAAACGCGGTACGCCGAGGGAGCGGATATGCGAGCGCGTGCTCTTGGCGCGACGCAAACGGGCGGTTTTCTTTTCCATGATCGTTCCTTTCGAAAGCTGAAGACGCGATTACGCCTTCTTGGCTTCCTTCATGATGATGCGCTCACCGGCGTAGCGAACACCCTTGCCCTTGTAGGGCTCAGGCGGACGGAAGCCGCGAATCTTAGCCGCGGTCTGACCTACGGCCTGCTTGTCGGCGCCTTTGATCAGAATTTCGGTCTGCGTCGGGGTCTCAATCGTTACGCCCTCTGGTGCATTGAAAACCACCGGGTGCGAGAAACCCAAGGACAGGTTCAAATCCTTACCGGCCATGGACGCGCGATACCCCACGCCTACCAGTTCGAGCTTGCGCTCAAAACCGTTGGTGACGCCCGCAACCATATTGGCCAGGATCGCGCGCACCGTACCGCCCAGCGCAATCGACTCTTCGTTCGCCACTTCGATGTTGGCAACGCCGTCGGCAATGGAAACTCTGACGTCCGCTGTCTTGCCCAGGCTCAAGGTGCCTTTCGGACCTTTGACTTTGACTTCGGTTTCAGTGACGGTCAGCTCAACGCCCTTCGGCAAAGTGACCGGCTTCTTAGCAACTCGTGACATGATCGAAGTCTCCGCTTAGGCGACCAGGCAGATGACTTCGCCACCCACGCCTTCAGCGCGAGCACGGCTATCAGTCATGATGCCCTTGGAGGTGGAGATGATGGCGACGCCCAGTCCGCCCAGAACCTTGGGCAAACCATCCTTGCCGCGGTATTGGCGCAGGCCCGAACGCGAAACGCGCTGCAACCGCTCGATCACCGGCTTGCCCTGGAAATACTTCAGGACGATTTCCAGCTCGGCCTTGGCGGCCTCACCTTTCACGTGCAGATCCGCGATGAAACCTTCGTCCTTCAGGACCTTGGCGATCGCAACTTTCTGCTTCGACGACGGCATCTTCACCGTGGTCTTGCCCACTGCCAGCGCGTTCTTGATGCGCACCAGCATGTCGGCGATGGGATCAGTCATGCTCATAAGAAATTCCTTAAAACTTTGAAGTCAGCACCGATATCCGAAACGGATTACCAGCTGGCCTTGCGCAGACCAGGGACGTCGCCACGCATGGTGGCTTCGCGCAGTTTGTTGCGGCACAGACCGAACTTGCGATACACGCCGCGCGGACGGCCGGACAGTTCGCAGCGATTGCGCTGACGAACCGGCGAAGCATCGCGCGGCAGCTTCTGCAGCGCAGCTTGTGCCGCAGCTTTCTCTTCGTAAGAGGCTTTCGGGTCAACGATGGTTTTCTTGAGCGCAGCACGCTTGTCAGCGTACTTGCTCACCAGCTTGGCGCGCTTAACTTCGCGATTCACCATGCACAGCTTGGACATTACTCAAATCCTCGAGAATCAGTTGCGGAACGGGAAGCGGAACGCTTCGAGCAGCGCTTTCGCTTCTTCGTTGGAACGCGCAGACGTGGTGATGGCGATGTCCATGCCGCGAATAGCATCAACCTGGTCGAAGTCGATCTCCGGGAAGATGATCTGTTCCTTCACGCCCATGTTGTAATTGCCACGGCCGTCAAACGCGCGACCCGAAACGCCGCGGAAATCGCGGACTCGGGGCAGAGAAATATTGATGAGACGGTCGAGGAACTCATACATCTTGGCGCGACGCAGAGTGACCTTGCAGCCGATCGGCCAACCATCGCGAATCTTGAACGAAGCGACCGACACGCGAGCCTTGGTCGTAACCGGCTTTTGCCCGGCGATCTTGGTCATGTCAGCAACAGCGTTCTCAAGAATCTTCTTGTTGCCCACTGCCTCACCGACACCCATATTGAGGGTGACCTTGAGGATGCGGGGAACCTGCATCACGTTGGTGTAACCAAAGCGTTCCATCAGCTTCGGCACAACTTGTTCTTTATAAATTTTTTCAAGCCGGGTCATGGCTACATTCCTTAGGCGTCAATTGCCTCACCACTCGAGCGGAACACACGCACCTTGCGTCCATCCTCGAGCATCTTGAAACCGACGCGCTCACCCTTGCCGGTTGCGGGGTTGAACAGCATCACGTTGGAAATGTGAATCGGCGCCTCACGCTCGATGATTCCTCCGGCCTGCTGGGCCTGAGGATTCGGCTTGGTGTGACGCTTGATCAGATTGATGTTTGACACTACGAGACGGTCGCCCGCCACACGCAGCACCTCACCCTTCTGACCCTTGCTCTTGCCAGTGATGACGACCACTTGGTCGCCTTTACGAATACGGTTCATGAGCAAGCTCCTTACAGCACTTCCGGAGCCAGTGACACGATCTTCATGAACTTCTCACCGCGCAGTTCGCGGGTGACAGGTCCGAAGATGCGGGTGCCGATGGGCTCCTGCTTGTTGTTCAACAGAACGGCGGCATTGCCATCGAAGCGAATCAACGAGCCATCCGGTCGACGCACACCCTTGCGGGTACGCACAACCACGGCGTTGTAGACTTCGCCCTTCTTGACCTTGCCGCGCGGGATCGCGTCTTTGACGCTCACCTTGATAATGTCGCCAATGTTGGCGTAACGGCGCTTGGAGCCACCGAGCACCTTGATACACATCAGCTCTTTGGCGCCGCTGTTGTCTGCCGCGGCCAGCGTGGACTGCATCTGAATCATGACTCGCCCCTCTTACTGAGCCGCGCGCGAGACGATCTCGACCACGCGCCAGTTCTTGGTCTTGGACAACGGGCGGCACTCGGATACGCGAACCACGTCGCCTTCCTGACAACCCTGCTCGTCATGGGCGTGCAGCTTGGTCGAGCGACGGATGTACTTACCGTACAAACCATGCTTAACCTGACGCTCGACCAGAACGGTTACCGTCTTTTGCATCTTGTTGCTGACCACACGGCCTTCGACCGTACGCAGCTTGGTGTTGTTTTCGCTCATGTCGATCGCCCTTACTTGCTCGCCGCCAACAGCATTTTGACCTGAGCAATCTCACGACGAACGTTGCGGATCGTGTGGGGTTGGCTCAGCTGACCGGTGGCCTTCTGCATACGGAGGCTGAACTGCTCCTTGCGCAGATCCAGAAGATGAGCCTTCAGCTCGTCAGCCGATTTCTGTCGGAGTTGTTTGATGTTCATTACCGCACCGTCCGTGTCACAAAGGTGGTTCGAACCGGAAGTTTCGCGGCAGCGAGGCGGAACGCCTCGCGCGCGGTATCTTCGGGCACGCCCTCAATTTCATACAGCATGCGACCAGGCTGGATGGGGGCAACCCAGTATTCTACATTGCCCTTACCATTACCCATACGCACTTCGATCGGCTTTTCAGTGATCGGCTTGTCCGGAAACACGCGGATCCAGAGCTTGCCACCGCGCTTCACATACCGGCTGATCGTTCGGCGCGCGGCCTCGATCTGCCGTGCAGTCAAGGCACCGCGACTCACTGCCTTCAAGCCGTACTCGCCGAAGCTCACCGCGGCGCCGTTCCAGCTCAGGCCTTCGTTGCGGCCTTTGTGTACCTTGCGGTACTTGGTTCGTTTTGGTTGCAACATGACGGTGCTTCCTTACTTGGCGCCGCGTTCGCGACGGCCTTCGCCGGAGCGAGGCTCTTCTTTGGTTTCACTAGCAGCGGCGAGATCGAACACCTCACCCTTGTAGATCCACACTTTGATACCGATGATGCCGTAGGTGGTCTTTGCCTCAGCAAAACCGTAGTCGATGTCTGCACGCAGGGTGTGCAGCGGGACTCGACCCTCGCGATACCACTCCGAACGGGCGATTTCGGCACCATTCAAACGGCCGGCGACATTGACCTTGATGCCCAGCGCACCGAGACGCATGGCGTTGCCGACAGCTCGCTTCATCGCGCGGCGGAACATGATGCGACGTTCCAGCTGCTGAGCAATGGACTCTGCAACCAACTGCGCGTCGAGCTCGGGCTTGCGGACTTCAGCCACATTGATGTGCGCAGGCACGCCCATCATGTCTGAAACCTGCTTGCGCAGCTTTTCGATGTCCTCACCCTTCTTACCGATCACCACACCCGGACGGGCCGTGTGAATGGTGACCCGGGCGGTCTTAGCCGGACGTTCAATCTGAATCTTGGAGATTCCGGCCTGGGCCAGCTTCTCGCGCAGCATTTCGCGCACTTTCAGATCGGCAGCCAGATAAGCAGCATACTCACGCTTGTTGGCGTACCACTTGGAGTTCCAGTCTTTGGCGATGCCAAGACGGATACCGGTGGGATGAACTTTGTGACCCATGGTGCGTTCCTTAGTTGCTCGAACCGACCACCACAGTGATGTGGCTGGTGCGCTTGAGGATGCGAGCGCCCCGGCCCTTTGCACGGGCGTGGAAGCGCTTCATGGTGACACCCTCATCGACGAAGATCGAACTGACCTTCAACTCGTCGACATCGGCGCCTTCGTTGTTTTCGGCATTGGCAGTGGCCGACCACAGCACCTTGTAGATCAAGGACGCTGCTTTCTTGTCGCTGAACTTCAGCAAGTTCAGAGCGCGGCTGACCGGCAGACCACGAACTTGATCTGCCACCAGGCGGGCTTTCTGCGGAGACACACGTGCGCCGCGGAGAATCGCTTTCGCTTCCATGTCGGTCTCCTTACTTACCCTTCTTATCGCCGCCGTGCCCCTTGAAAGTACGGGTCAGCGCAAACTCGCCGAGCTTGTGCCCGACCATGTTTTCGTTGACCAGCACAGGGACATGCTGCTTGCCGTTATGGACCGCGATGGTGTAACCCACCATCTCGGGAACAATCATGGAACGTCGCGACCAGGTTTTGATCGGCTTCTTGCTGCCGGCGCCCGCCGTCTCCACCTTCTTGATCAGGTGCAGATCGACGAACGGGCCCTTTTTCAATGAACGAGGCATGACCGCTCCCAATTACTTACGACGGCGCACGATGAATTGCTCCGTGCGCTTGTTGTTACGAGTCTTATAACCCTTGGTCGGCACACCCCACGGAGTGACCGGATGACGGCCACCTGAGGTACGACCTTCACCACCACCGTGCGGATGGTCGACCGGATTCATCGCGACGCCGCGGACAGTCGGACGAACACCCAACCAGCGCTTGGCGCCAGCCTTACCGATTTTGCGCAGACTGTGCTCGCTATTGCCCACTTCACCAATGGTCGCGCGGCAATCAGCCGGAACCTTGCGCATTTCGCCCGAGCGCAACCGCAGGGTCGCGTAGCCTTGCTCACGAGCGACCAGCTGAGCGGAAGCACCGGCGGCGCGCGCCAACTGAGCTTTCTTGCCTGGCTTCATTTCGATGCAATGCACCGTGGTACCGACCGGGATATTGCGCAACGGCAGGGTGTTACCCACCTTGATCGGCGCATCTTTTCCGGCCATCAGCTGATCGCCGACCTGGATACCGTTGGGCGCGATGATGTAGCGACGCTCACCATCGGCGTAGCACAGCAGAGCGATGTTGGCAGTGCGGTTCGGATCGTACTCGACGCGCTCGACGCGGGCGGGAATGCCTTCCTTGTCGCGCTTGAAATCGACGATGCGGTAGTGCTGACGGTGCCCACCGCCCTTGTGACGGGTGGTGATGCGGCCCGCGTTGTTTCGTCCGCCAGTCCTGGACTGCGGTTCCAGCAGCGCCGCATGCGGCGCGCCCTTGTGCAGATCCTTGTTGACGACGCCCACTTTGGCACGGCGGCCCGGCGACGTCGGCTTGTAATTGATCAATGCCATGATTTCGTTCCTCAGGCCTGGGCCATCACGTCGATCGACTGACCGTCGACCAAGCGCACATAGGCCTTACGCCAATCACCGCGGCTACCACTGCGGAAACGGAAAGTCTTGCTCTTGCCTTTCACGTTAACGACATTGACGGTGGCCACCTTGACGTTGAACAGCTGCTCAACGGCCTGCTTAACATCTGCTTTAGTGGCAGTGCGGGCCACTTCAAACACGTACTGATTGTGCTCTTGGGCGCGCGCGGTCTTTTCGGAGACCAAGGGGGCGCGCAGCACATCCAAAATCATTTCCTGGTTCATGCCAGCCACTCCTCAACCTTCGTCACCGCCTCAGTGGTAATCACCACGTAGTCGGCGCCGATCAAAGCAACCGGATCGAGTCCCTGGACATCGCGCACCTGCACGTACGGCAAGTTGCGTGCGGCCAGATACAACGCTTCGCTTCCGCTTTCGGTCACCAGCAACGGGCGGGTCACGTCCAACGCCTTCAGCTTGCCCACCAGCTCTTTGGTCTTCGGTTGCTCGATTTCGAGCGACTCGACCACCTTCAGTCGACCATGGCGATTCAGCTCCGAAAGGATCGCTGCAATAGCTGCGCGATACATCTTGCGATTGACCTTTTGAGCGAAGCTGCGCGGCTTGGCAGCGAACGCACGACCACCACCGACAAAGATCGGCGCACGGTAGTCACCGTGACGGGCGCCGCCACCCTTCTGCTTCTTGAACTTCTTGGTGGTACCGCTCATTTCCGAGCGGGTCAGCTGAGCTTTGGTGCCCGCTCGACCTGCGTTACGGAAGGCCACCACGACCTGATGAACCAGGTCCTGATTGAATTCACGACCAAACACGGCATCGGACACCGACACCCCTTTGGCCGAACCAACTACGGCGAGTTCCATCGTCCTGACTCCTTATGCCTTGCTTGCAGGGCGAACGACGACGTCACCGCCGGGCGCACCGGGGATCGCGCCACGTACGGCGATCAGACCACGCTCGGCATCGACCTTGACCACTTCCAGGTTCTGGATGGTCTGGTTGACGTTGCCCATGTGGCCGGACATCTTCTTGCCCGGGAACACACGGCCCGGAGTCTGACGCTGGCCGATAGAACCCGGCGAGCGATGCGACAGCGAGTTACCGTGTGTAGCGTCGCCCATGGTGAACCCATGGCGCTTGATCGTGCCAGCAAAGCCCTTGCCTTTGGTCACGCCCGACACGTCCACGATCTGGCCGACGGAAAACAGGTCTGCCTTGATCTCGGCGCCCACTGCGTAGTTACCGATCTCGCCCTCGGCGACCCGGAACTCCCACAAACCGCGACCAGCTTCCACTTTGGCTTTGGCAAAATGACCGGAAGCCGGCTTGTTCACCAACGCGGCGCGCTTCGCGCCAGTGGTGATCTGGATGGCGGTATAGCCATCAGCTTCCTGGGTCTTAACCTGAACAACTCGATTGGGTGACGCTTCGATCAAGGTGACCGGCACCGACTCACCGTTCTCGGTGAACATTCGACTCATGCCGCATTTGCGGCCGACAATTCCGATTGTCATGGCTTAAACCTCAATACAACTTGATCTGCACATCGACGCCCGCTGCCAGCTCGAGCTTCATCAGTGCATCCACGGTCTTGTCGTTCGGATCAACGATGTCGAGAACACGCTTATGCGTGCGGGTCTCGTACTGATCGCGTGCATCCTTGTCGACGTGCGGCGACACCAGAACGGTGTAGCGCTCAATCTTGGTCGGCAGGGGAATCGGGCCGCGCACCTGCGCGCCGGTCCGCTTGGCCGTTTCGACGATTTCGCTCGCCGAGCGGTCGATCAAACGATGATCGAACGCCTTGAGCCGAATCCGAATCTTCTGGTCCGCCATGGGCCTGGTCCTTGAATCGTTAAAGAGCGTCGGGTGCTCGCGTTCATGCGAGCACCCCAGAAAAAGCAAGCAGGCCGACATGCGGCCCGCTCAGACTGAAAAGCATAGCAGGTCTTCGCGCGGCAAGTCAATACCGCATTACATCCCGCTCGACTTCCTGTGTCCGGCGAACACGAACCGCATCCTTGCGGCTCTTTTCGCTGTATGAGCCGCGCTGGGCGGCTCGGATTTCTTCGCTTATTCGAAGATCTTGGCGACCACGCCGGCGCCGACAGTGCGGCCACCTTCGCGAATCGCAAAACGCAGACCTTCATCCATCGCGATCGGGGCGATCAGGGTCACCACCATCTTGATGTTGTC
>NZ_JACYTR010000055.1 GCF_014841215.1 Pseudomarimonas arenosa | reverse complement strand
AAGTCGCAGACGACATGGCCGATTTGGGGCTCTCGGAAATGGGATTCTTGTTTCTCATGACAGCAGACTACCTTCAGTAATTTAGAAGAGGTAACTGTCTCGCATTACATTGGCACGGGGGGCATGCTACGCTTGACCAAGGCGGTGCGCTGCGCCAGATCTGGCATTGCCACTTCGCCACTTTCACTTTCGCTGAGGCCGGCGCTGGGCTTGCTGATCGAATAGATCTTCCAGGTATCGTTCTCGTCGACGAACACCATGGTCAATGGAATGCGTCCACCCTCGGCGCTGATGACAACCCCTTTCAATTCCCCGCGCTTACCGGTGATATTGAAAGAGCTCCAATCAGTGTCAACCACGTTGCCCAGTGCACTCTCGTCGACAAAGTGGCGCAGGGCCTCTGCGTTGGTGCTGGCCTTGAACTGTTGCGACAACTCCGCCTGCGCCGCCACCATGTCGTTCGCCCGCACTGCAGCGAAAAAGCGAGTGGCTGTGCTTGGAAGGTCTGCAGTCAGTCGAAACACGACAAAGAAAATGCCCGCCAAGAGCAAAACGAACGCCCCGAAGACGGCACCCAGAATGATCAGGACCTTTTTCACTTCACTCTCCATTGGCTCGCCGGCTGCGACAACCTCAACAGCATACGGCAATCACAACAAGTGATCAGTCCTCAATAAAACGAACTCGCCGGGTAATCCCACAGGTCAACTCATAGCTAATGGTTTCAGCGGACTCGGCCACCTGCTCCACCGGCAAGTGACGGCCCCACAGTTCGACCGGAGCACCGACGTTGATCTCCAGATGGCCACTCAAATCAACGGCGAGCAGATCCATCGATACCCGCCCCACGGTGACCACTCGCTTGCCGCCAACCAGCACCGGGGTGCCGCTCGGCGCGTGGCGCGGGTAGCCATCACCATAACCAATCGCTGCGATGCCAACCCGCATGGTCTTGGGTGCAACAAAGCTGCCGCCGTAGCCGATCGCCTCACCCTGCGGCACATGATTGATGGCGATCAGGCGCGTGCTCAGAGTCATTGCCGGCAACAGACCGAACTCAGCCGCACTGCGGCCTTCGGCCACGCTGAGGCCGTATAGAGCACCACCCGGACGCACCCAATCCAGATGTGAAGTGGGCCAGCCCAGCACGCCAGCAGAGTTGGCCAAGGAGCGGGGACTGGGCAGCCCCTGGGTGCCGCGTTCGAACAGCGCAATCTGCTCGGCCGTTGCTTGATGATCGAACTCATCGGAGCGGGCAAAGTGCGACATCATCACGATGTCCGGATCAACCTGTGGCAGAGAGCGCAGCTCACGATAGACTCGCTCGGCATCCGATGGCGCAAAGCCCAGCCGATGCATGCCGGTATCGAACTTCAGCCACACGCGCACCGGCCGCGGATCGCCATCGATGCGCAGCATTCGTACCTGTTCCGGATGGTGCACCACACTGTCCAGATTCAACCGTCGGATTAATGGCAGATCGCCCGGCTCGTCAAAACCCGACAGCAAAACAATGCGTTTCGACATACCTGCCGCGCGCAAACGCTCGCCATCGGCAATCGAAGCCACACCAAAGGCGTCGGCACCTTCCAACGCCTGCGCCACCCGCTCCAGGCCATGGCCATAGCCGTCGGCCTTGACGACGGCCATTACCTTGGAGGCAGGCGCCAGCTCGCGCACTCGGCACAGGTTCTGCCGCAAGGCATCGGTGTGGATGGTGGCGCTGGTGGCTCGGCTCATAGACGTGCAGGAATTGGGACGGGTGGACGCTCGCAATCGATGCGCAGCTTACTGCAAAGTCCGTCTCAGCAGCCGATCAAATCGGGCCAATATCTAGCATGATTGTGGCGGGCGCGGATCGCGCCCCCCGCGCTGCTTAGCCGGGAATGCTGTCGACCACTACGGAAGCCTCATCGTTGGCGCACAACTCAAACTCTGATCGCACCGGATATTGGCAGAGCTCGGATGGGCTGGCTGGCCAGCACCCGTCCATGCATGTGATCGGCTCGACTTGGGTCGACCGGCCCGTTGCCCATGCATGGATTGTTGCTTACTTGGTCGTTCTATTCGCCCTGCCGGCGCCATGGTCGACCGTAATCATCGATACCGCGCGGGACTTCGTCGAGGCCGAACGCTGGTTGCAACAGGGCATGCCACTACGCGGGCCAATGATCGGCAACCTATTCCACCTTGGTCCCTGGTGGTACCTGCTTACCGCAGGAGGATTCGCTCTAACAGGCTCCATCGCTGCAACCCTGACCCTGGAAGCGCTGCTGGCCGCCATGAAGTTTCCGCTGGCCTACGTCTGTGGCTGTGTCATCTACAGCTCGCGCCTGGGCGTGTGCTGGGCGATCGCCTTGGCTGTGCCGGGCATGGCCAGCATGACCCAGTTGGTGATAACCCACACCGCGATCATCGAGTTCGCCATCTTGGGCTGGATCTTGACCGCCCTCTTGCTGTGCAAAGGTCATCGGGGCGCTTGGTGGCTGGCCTTTGGTGCCATGGCGTCCTTGTCTGCCCACGCCCACCCGACGACCTTGGTGTTCGCGCCCGCGGCATGCTTCATCGTTGCATTACGCAGAAAGAGAACGGATCTTCCCTGGATCATTGCCGGTGTGCTTGTGTTCGTGCTCACATTTGCGCCCGTGCTGATAGCCGAAAGTCGCGAGCATTGGCCGTCGCTTCAAGCACTCTCATCGCATGGTCAATCAATCCACTGGGCAGGTTCACTCGGTCGGATCGCTGCTGTTTACCTCGGCGCGCTGGCGGCGGGGCCTCAGTTTGTCAGCCTTTCTCTGCTTGCCGGGTGGAGCGGTCTGATTGGACTGACCTACCTTGCGCTTGCGTGTACGGTGCTGGTCGGTGCCGGATGGGCGTGGCGGAATCAAAGCCTGCGGCCTGTGCTGATCGTGGCCGCGGCGACCTGCATGGTCTTTGTGTTGTTGATCGCCACCTTGAGACAGATCACCCCCTACTACATGCTGCTTGCGTCCAAGCCTTTTGGCACGCTGGCCATGGCTGTGGCATTCGTTGCGCTGGTTGAACGCGCTCACCGGAGCCGGATGTTGGCAACCCTTGTCCTGCTTGCAATCTTGCTGTTGCATGGCCTGGTATCGATGAGCTGGATTTACCAAGCTGAGTCGGGGAGTGCTCGCCTGCCCGTCGCGACCATCTCCGACATGGCGCAATCACCCCAACGGCTTGAGGCTGTATCGATGATGCCGGTGTGGCGACTCGAATCGTTGGCTGCTCGGTCGTGCGGCCGCAAGATCGTTCTGCACGCCAGCATGGCGCAACTGGTCATGCTCGCTGCCGAACTCCCGATGCAGACCGAATGCGAAGCTCGACCGGAAGTGATCTACGGCGGCGCTGCCCAGGATGCCGAACATCTGTTGGGGCTTACGCCCTACGAGCTACGCTTGATCGGCTACTCCGAAGCAAACTGGCAACAGGCGCTGGAGCTTGCTCCGATTTCCACCCAGGGCTCATCTTGGCGACTGTCCTGGTCTCGCCATTACCCCTACATCATGATTCCGCGCGAGGGGCAACGTGAATTCCACTATGAACAAGTGACCTCGGCGAACAATCTATTGGTTGTGTCGACCCCGTTTGGGATTGTGGATGGAAGCGAGGTCGACTCGGTCGAAGTCGATCAGGGCGTCGCGACACTGGTTTCCAAGACGAGAGCGAGCTCGATATACCGTTGTCGCGGGTGCGCGGGAAAGGCGCGTTGGACAGTCCGAGCCCGCGCTGCCGATCCGCGGCAGATAGACATCGTAGAGATTCGACCCGGCCCGAATCTGTTGATTCAATAGCCAGCTGTTCGGTGCTTGACCCAGCGCATTGACGGTTGAAACGGCCGGATCAACCGCCGCGATGAGTGTGTGCCAACATCGAGTTGCAGGCCCCGTCACCGCGGGGCCATGATCATTCGAATGAGCCCGAGTACGACTCCGACGCATAGTTGTCAAAGCGCGTGTATTGCCCCTGGAAGGCCAGCTTGATGATGCCGGTGGGGCCGTTACGTTGCTTGGCAATGATGATTTCTGCCAGGCCTTTATCGGCCGAGTCGCGGTTGTAGTACTCATCACGGTAGATGAACAGGATCAAGTCGGCGTCCTGCTCGATACCGCCGGATTCACGCAGGTCGGACATCACCGGGCGCTTGTCAGTTCGTTGCTCCAACGATCGGTTAAGCTGGGACAGCGCAATGACCGGCACACTGAGTTCCTTGGCCAAGGCTTTCAGCGAGCGCGAGATCTCGGCGATTTCAGTAGCGCGATTCTCCTTATTGCCCGGCACCTGCATCAGCTGCAGGTAGTCGATCACGATCAGCCCAAGTCCCCCGTGCTCTCGCGCCAGGCGCCTCGCACGCGAGCGCAACTCGGTGGGCGACAGCGCTGGTGTGTCGTCGATGAAGATCTTTGCTTCGGCCAACAAAGTAATGGCGTGGGTGACGCGACTCCAATCCTCGTCCTCCAACTTGCCGGTACGCAGATTCTGCGCATTGACGCGACCCAATGAGGAGATCAGACGAAAAGCCAGCTGTGAGGCGGACATTTCCATCGAGAACACCGCCACGGCCTTCTTGGTCTTTACCGCGGCGAACTCAGCCATGTTCAGGGCGAGCGCGGTCTTGCCCATCGAAGGACGCGCCGCGAGGATGATCAGGTCGGACGGCTGCAAGCCCGTGGTGGCATTGTCGAAATCGGTAAAGCCGGTCGGCACACCGGTGACCTGCCCCTGATTCTCGAAGCGATCCTGCAGGATGCGGAAAGCATCCTTGACCGCACTGCGAATATTGACGAACTGGCGCTTGCCGCGGCTACCCGCTTCGGCGATTTCGAACACCGCCTGCTCGGCGGTTTCGAGCAATTCTTTGCTGCTACGACCTTCCGGTTGAAAACCATCACCGGTGATCTGCGTGCCGACATCGATCAACTGCCGCAGGATCGATTTCTCGCGCACGATCTCGGCGTAGGCGGCGATATTGGCGGCACTCGGTGTGGTGCTGGCCAATTCCAGTACATAGGCGGTACCACCGACCTGCTCGGCCAGATTCTGCGCTTCGAACCAGTCGCCCAGGGTGACCGCATCGCAGGGCTGACTCTGCTCGGCCAGGGTGCCGATGGCACGGAAGATCAGCTGATGATCACGGCGATAGAAGTCTTCTTCGCGCAGCTTGTCGGCGACCTGATCCCAGGCGCGCTCCGACAACATCAGGCCGCCCAACACAGCCTGCTCGGCTTCGATCGAATGCGGCGGAATGCGCAATGCGCCGGTGGCTGAATCGGGGCGTTCTACCAGCCGCGCCTTACCAAATACTGCTGCCATCGATTCCTGCACTCCCCTGGGCCTGCTCAATCCGAACTGCGACCCACCGCCGGCCCTGCGGCCGAAGCGGCCCGAGCAGCAGCATGAGTGAGATATCGGAAGCGGGTCATCATACTGATACTCCGGCCGCGGGCGTTGCGCACAACCCTGTGGATAGCCGGTGCAAATCTCAGATTCTGCGAATTCTGATCCGCCACGTCGCAGTTCCAGAATTCAGAAACAACAAGGGCGCCCGAAGGCGCCCCTGCGTGTCGTCGGTCGCGACCGGTAACCGCGAGCTTAGGCCTCGGCGATCACGTTCACCTTGACGGTGATTTCGACGTCGGCGTGCAGGTGGATCAGCACGTCGAATTCGCCAGTCTTGCGGATCGGGCCTTCGCCCATCACCACTTCCGACTTGTTCAGCTCGATGCCCGCGGCGCTGAACGCGTCAGCGATATCGCGCGGACCCACCGAGCCGAACAACTTGCCTTCGGTCGAGGCATTGGCGGCGATGGTGACGCTTTGGCCTTCCAGCTTGCTCTTGCGCGCTTCGGCGGCGTCGAGATGCGACTTGGCCTTGGCCTCGTAGTCAGCGCGACGCTGTTCGAACTCGGCCACATTGGCCGGGGTGGCCGGCACGGCCTTGCCTTGCGGCACCAGATAGTTGCGGCCGTAGCCCGGCTTCACCTTGACCTGGTCTCCCAGGTTGCCGAGGTTGGCCACTTTCTGCAGAAGAATCAGTTGCATTTACTTAACTCCAAATTCGTTAGCGAGCAGTGCCCGCAACGGGTGCTGTCCGAATAAGTGGAGCCAGGTGGAAAGGGTTAGCCGGGGCCGGGTAGTCACGTTGCCGCACCACCCGAATCCCGAATCCCAAATCCCGAATCCCGGCTTCTATCAGTGGTTGTCGCAGTACGGCAGCAGGGCCAGGAAGCGCGCGCGCTTGATGGCGGTGGCCAGCTGACGCTGATACTTCGACTTGGTGCCGGTGATGCGGCTCGGCACGATCTTGCCGGTTTCAGTGATGTACTGACGCAGGGTGTTGAGATCCTTGTAATCGATCTCGGTCACGCCCTCGGCGGTGAACTTGCAGAACTTGCGACGACGGAAAAACTTCGACATGGGGAATTCCTCGGATCGTGGGCTTAGGCGGCTTCGTCGTTCGACGTGTCGCTGTCATTGCTGCTCTCGCTGTCGTCATCATCACGACGACGACGCTCAGGCTTCTCGTCCTTGGTCTTCATGATGTGGCTCTGCTCGGTGACCGGCTCTTCGCGAGCGATGACCAGATGGCGCAGAACGGCATCATTGAAGCGGAAGCCGGAGACCAGCTCGTTGAGGATTTCCTGGCTGCACTCGATGTTGAACATCACGTAGTGCGCCTTGACCAGGTTTTCGATCGGGTACGCAAGCTGACGACGACCCCAGTCTTCCAGACGGTGAATCTTGCCTTCACCGCCTTCGATGATCGACTTGTAGCGCTCGATCATGGCCGGGACCTGCTCGCTCTGGTCCGGATGGACCATGAACACGATTTCGTAGTGACGCATGTTGTCTCCTTGTGGATACCGGCGCGGAATTGCGCCCGGCAGCCTCCCGCAGGCAGCGGTGAGGCAAGTGCCCTGGGACTCGGAGTCGATGGCTCGGGGTCGATCAGGGGTCGCGCATTGTACGCGCGATGCGGCAACGCAGCAAGCTGCGCGAGCCCGGCAAGGCTTCGCCGGGCCCGCGCTGCGTGATTATTTCTTGCCCGCCGCCGCCAGGGCGTCGTCCCACATCTTCTTGAAGCCGTTGCGGCTGCGGTCCGACAGCGGCTGCCAGAAGCGCTCTTCGACGAAGAAATCCTCACCTGGCTGGGCCGAGGCCTGATCCGGGCTCAGTTTCGCCTTGGCCTTGGGGTTGACGATCACGCTGCCGAACGCCTTGGCGATCGCCGCTTGAGCTTCTTCACTCACGGTGTAATCAAGCAGCATGTAGGCAGCCTCCAGTTTGGCCGGGTCGCTACCGACATGGCCGGCAATGGAGACATTGTCCAGCCATACCGTCACGCCCTCCTTCGGACTGGCAAACTTCCACTTCTGCCCCGCTGCATTGGCCGCAGCCACCCCAAACCAGTAATCGGTGGCGTACTCCAACTTAGCCAGTTGTTCCACGCTTGGCAAACCACCCCAGAAGCTGTCGGCATTGGCCACCAGAGTCTTGAGGTACTCGGCCGTCTGCTGCCGCTGTTCCGGGGTCATCTTGTCGTAGTCGTAGACATCGGCGGGTTTGACTCCGGCCAGCATGGCCATCTGGTAGACGTTGGCCTCGAACTGATCACCGGTGACGGTGAACTTACCCTTCGCTTCCGGCCGCAGCAGCACGTGCCAGGAGTCGGGCGCCTTCACCTTGGCACTGTCATAGGCCAGCGCATACGAGCCACCCAACAGCGGCAAGGCATGCACCTCGCCCTTGTCGTTCTTGCTGAACGTGGCATTGCGCAGACTGGGATAGATCGACGCATAGTTACCAAGCTTGCTGGTATCGAGCGGCAGCAGCAGTTGCATCAGCTTGCCGCGTTCCTGCTTGTAGTAGTTGTGGGTCGGCGTCACCACATCGGCCGCCTTCTTGCGCACCTGTTCGAAGATGTCATCAGCGCTGCCGATATAGAACGGACTGCCATCAGGCTTGGCCACCAGCACCAGATCGATGTCCTTGCCCTTGGACTTGGCCCAGGCTTCGAACTCCTTCTCGTAGAGGCTGATATAGCCCTCCCACTCGAGGACCTTCAGCTCAACGGCGCAACCGACGGCAGGAACCAGCGACAGGGCCACTGCGGCCCAAAGCGAATTGCGAATCTTCATGCCCCCCTCCTCGACCAGGTCGTGGGCCGAGCGAGCGATCCGGCCCGGAAGCTGTATTCTGCGCCCTCACGTGTGAAAAATGTCACTTCATCGACGCCTCGCTGATCGCTTCACCCACCTTGCTCGCAGTGCTTCCGAAGTATCATTGCCGGATCAAATGCAGCGGATTTTCAGGGGAAGCGCGTGGATAACGCGGACGATTCACTGCTCGATTTCGATATTCCCGGCTATCGGGTGCACAAACTGCTCGGCAAGGGGGGTATGGCCACGGTGTATCTGGCCACCCAACTTCGCCTCAATCGAGAAGTGGCGCTGAAAGTGATCGCGCCAAACTTTGCGGTTGACCAGGAGTTCCGCGAGCGATTCGTTGCAGAAGGCCAACTTACGGCTCGGCTTTCACATCGCAATATCATGACGGTGTTCGACATCGGAGAAGCGAACGGCACGTTCTTCCTGGCCACTGAAGTGCTTCCCGGCGGCACCCTCAACGAGCGCCTGCCGCAGCTGCCCAACCTGACCAGCAAGCTGCTGGTCGTACGAGATATCGCCGAAGGATTGGGTGTCGCACATCAGCAACGGATCGTGCACCGCGATATCAAGCCCGCAAACATAATGTTTCGTGCTGACGGCACGCCGGTGGTTACCGACTTTGGTATCGCCAAATCATTGGATGTCACGCGCGCCCTCACAGTGCAGGGCATGATCGTCGGCACGCCTACGTACATGAGTCCGGAGCAAGCGCAAGGCCAACCGCTGGATGGTCGCAGCGACATCTATTCACTCGGCATCATGCTGTACGAAATGCTCACCGGTGAGCTGCCCTTTGTCGGCACCGACCCATTCTCAATCGCCTTTGCCCACATCACCCGACCACCACCGCCCCTGCCAACGAAGCTAGCAGCGATTCAACCCTTGTTAGACAAGATGCTGGAGAAGCTGCCCGACAATCGCATCCACAGCGCCGCGGCAGTGTGTGAAGCAATAGACGCCTTGCTGCCGACGCTGGACGAGCCCGAATCGATGCCCGCAGGCGAAAGCGCGCGGCTCCGCGTTCGTCCTCGTCCGGTAACAGAGACTCAGCCACTGTCGGCACAGAGCGCACCAGCCGCGGCAGCGCCGGCAAGACGCAGGCTGGCCCTGATCGGCGGCGCAGGACTGGCAGGGGCACTCCTGCTCGGCCTGGCGATCTGGCAATGGCCGGAGGGTCAGGCCGTTTCAGCACCTGAACTCGGCACGACCGATGCCGGGCTGTCTGACTGGGACGCCTTGCTGCAAGACGCCCGCCAACGAATCAGCCAGCGCTTTTACTTTGCGCCGGTCGGCGGCAGCGCCTACGACACCTTGCAATTACTGCTGCAAGAACGCCCGACAGATCGCGATGCGATCGAGTTGATCGATCTGTTGTGTCGTTCCGTGGCGGACGACATCGAGCGGCTGCGAAAAGCAGACGATAGGATGGCTGCAGCGCGCTTGCTCAACGAAGCATTGCAACGGTTTCCAAACAACACACGATTGCGCGAACTTCAGGCCGGCGCCAGCGAAGACGGCGCACTCAGCGCCAACGCGTCCGACAGTGAGGTCGAGCAATGGCGCAGCCAGGCAGCCCTGGCACTTAGTGACGGCCGGATCTCGCAGCCGCCCGGCGACAATGCACTCGAGTTGTATCGGCGCATTCTCTTGGCGCGCCCCGACGACCAGGATGCGCAACAAAGGCTGCGTGCGATGGCAGCCGACTACGCCAAGGTAGCTGATACCTGGCTGCAGCGTGGACGGCCCGATCTTGCCTACACCCAAGCCATGCTGGGCTTACAGGCGGTCGCGAATGATGCCGAGTTGTTGCGCATTCGCGATGCAGCTCGCCAATCCAATGGCGGCGCTGCGCCTTGAACGAAGCACATGCGCAAGTTGCTCAGCGCGGCACGAGAAATATCTCACCGCCCTCGTGACCGGCGAATTGCAGCGGTGAAAGTTCGGGCTTTTGGGCAAATGCCTGGGCGCTGGGTGAACCTGCCAATCGCGAAGACACTGCGCGATACAGGCGCTGCGCTTCAATGGTACCGGGCGTTTCGCGCAACACGTCTACCACGCTGCGAACAAACGTCGACACCGATTGATCGGACTGCTCGGGAACCGGCCTCAGCCCACCCGACGTCAAGGCCAACCTTGACTTGCCCTGTGCGCTGAGACTCGCCCAATCGTTCCACTCTTGCGCGCTGAGCTGCTCGGTCAGCACGGGCACCGACACCCGGGTCAAAGTGCCCGAATAGCACGAATCGGCCATCACCAGGATATGCCGCGCCTCGCTCACCGCCAGGATGTCGGTGATGACGCCGTTGGCAATCCAACTCTTGCGGTCATCGGGGCTGGCGTCCGAAGGAATCCAGTACCCGCGTTGCTCGGCGTCGATTTCGCCGTGACCGGCGAAGTACAGCAAGCCGGCATCGTTTGCGCCCATCGATTGTCGAAACTCATGCAAGGCCAGCAGCATGTCCAAGCGCGTCGGGTCGGTGACGATCCGCAGGTCAAAATTGAACCGCTCGCGCAGTACGCCGGCCAACAGTTCGACATCGGCACGCGGCGTGGGCAGCGGTGGATAGTGTCGATACCCCGAGACCGCAATCAGCAATCCGCGGTACTGGGTAGTGCGCAAGATCGCAGGCTTGGGTCGCGGCACGCGCTCCTGTCCGGCACTGCCCGGCCCCTGCACGGCCGAACGCTCAGCTTTCATCAGCAGGAATTCGGCTCGGGTTTCTCCCCCGCTTTGCGAGGTCGCAATGACTGCGACCGAGCGCTGCGGCATGTCCAGATTCAACAGGGTGTTGAACGTACCGTCTTCGCGCAGTGCCACCGCCACGCCATCGATGCTCAGCGATTGAGCTGCGCTGGCTGGGGTAACGGAGCCCCTTAGCTCAAAGCTGCGCTGACCTTCGGCGACAAAGGCTACCGGCCGGCCGCGTGCAGGCAGAATCTCCGGACGCTCCAACGTCAGTGCCAGTTCGGGCCCAAGCTGCACGTAGGGTGCGGGATTCTGTCGAGCGTCGATACCTTGCCGCAGCCGTTCGATTTCACCTTGCTTGGTCAGGATGTCGGCTTCCTGCTGTCGCAGCTGCTCTTCCAGAATTCGCCAAACGCCTTGTATTTCTGCCTGTTGCTCGCCGCCGGTGCGTTCCTTCAGCTGCTGATATTCAGCGCGCAACTTTCTCAAGGCGGCACGGGCCTCACCGAGTTCGGCTTCACCCGACTCGGCCTGCTGCTTCAACGCTTGCAGTTCCGCCTTTTGCTGCTGCGAACTCAGCCGCAGCTGTTCGAGCTCATCGCGCAGCGCCTGCGCATTGACGGCATCACTGCTGTACACCAGCGATTCGCCCCGCTCGCCCAGCGCCTGACGAAAGTACTCCAAGGCGCGCGTGCGATCCGCTTCGACGCCCAATCCGTTCTCATACAGATGCCCGAGATTCTGCAAGGCCTTTCGCGAGCCCGCCGCCGCGGCACGCTCAAACCAGTTGCGAGCATTGTCATAATCAGGCGGAACACCCATGCCCTTGGCATAGGCCTCACCAAGAATATTCATCGCATCGGCGTCGCCCAGCTCAGCCGTTTGCTGCCAAACCGATACCGCCGTCTGCAGGTTGGCGCGATCGAAATCGACAAATTCACCGCCGCGATAGGCGCATTCAAACTGCGACAGCCGCGCCGGTCGCCGCTGGCTGAGGAAGCTCTTGATCTTGCCCACCCTCCTAACCTGCCCTGGCAACAGACAGTCAACCACCAGCACGTCTTCAGCCTGGGTGGGGAACGCCTCGCGACTGGCGTGCACATTGCCCACACCCGCCCCGCCAACCATCAACATGCAACACACTGCAACTGACAATTTGCGAAGCGACTGAATGAGCACGATCGGGCCTGCGATCAGCCCTCACAACCCAGCAACAGCACCTCAGCAGGTGCAAAAACCCCCGTCGACAAACCTCGTGGGATGCCAAGACTAACCCTGGTATCCCGAATGATACGTCGCCCCGGAGCAGAGCTGGATGATACTGGCTGCAAACTACGAGTGCGGTCGTCCCCCCATTCCGTGGTGACCACCAACAAGCGGTGATCGGCGCTCACTGCACCGACCTGCATCGAGGCGGAAGGGGCGTTGAGCAATGCATCGAGACCCAATCGACTAAGCGCTTGGCGGCCGTCATTGAAACTAGTTAGTTGTCGAATCGCAGCCGTTGCAATTTCGTAGCTAAACACTTGTCGACTGGAACTCGGATTCAAGCCCAGCAAGTCTCTCTCCGACACGAAATAGACTCGGTCTTCCAGTTCGGAGATGCGAACGTCCATAGGCCCAAGTCGGCCACGCGGCCCGACCGAGGGCTCGATGATCGGCACCGCTTGCCGGTCAGGGCCAGCAAAGGCAACGATGTCAAATGGGCTTGATGGCACAGTGATGCCGGTGTACGAAGTATCGCGGTTGAGCGGAATAAAGCCACCGCTGACGCCCAGATTGCGGACGAACAGGAAAGCAAAGCCCGGGACCGCGCGCGGCACTGACAAATCCACGTCGACAGCTTCATCCAATTGATTGGTGGTCAAGTCCAAACGATAAGGAAGGTTGGCAATTCGAGCCAGGTTGTTGGGCGTCTGCTGCCAGTTTGTGCCGGGTGCAGCGAACAGATTCGCAAGACTCGCAATGACCAGACTGCCACCATCACCACTGATCTGGGCTGAACCGGCAGCGGCAGGCAACCCTGCGGCACCGTTGAACGTATGTCCAGTCAGCGGCGTCAATAGGTCGCTGATCGCCGTTGCGGAACCGTCTTGCAGGTCAAACAACCATGGGATGCCACATTCGTTGGCGGATTGAAGGCCGGTTTCGAGAGCACACTCCGTCAGGGTCGCAAAGCGACCATCATCCGAGACCGATGTCACCGTCGAGCCGAATGGGTGCCCACCGCTGGACGCAGCAGCTAGAAGGGGGGTCTGCAGAGTGCTAATCGAGCCTGCCTGGGTATCGATTCGAAAAGGAGTCTCATTCCGGCTTAACAGAATTCGCTGGTTACCCGCCACGGTGCGCGTGCGGTGTTCGTAGCTGACGAACACATAGCGGCCGTCTTCACTGGCGCCGGCGACGGCGCGTGGAATGAAATCGTAGAAGCCCAGTGGATCGACGATGTTGACCACGGGTGTATTGGAGGTCAGCTGCCGGAGTTGACCTGCTCTCGGCTGCCAAGAGTAGATTTCGAACTCGTAGGTCGGTGCGCCTTGGCGGCGACCGGAGAAAAACACCGTCTCTCCGTCCTCGCTGATGTAATTCCCAAGAAACGACGCCAATGCGATCGCATCGATTTCCTCGGGCCAGGGTAGGCTCTGACAGCCGGGCCCAGGCGAAGCCCAGGCGGTTGGCGCAGCCAGAAGCGCCCATGAAGCAAACACGCATGTCGCCGTGGTGGAAAACTTGACTAGGTGTCGCCTCGCTGCGCTGTTCATAACACCGCGTCTCAAAACTCAACTCGAAAGCCGCCACGAACCGCCCAAGCATCGACATTCTCAAATGCCAAGAGTCGCGAGTACGAGAAAAACCACTGTCGACCATGCGCGCCAACGTAGGTCACTCCGAGTTCCGCCCGCCCAAACAGCCGATCGGACTCATTGATGAACACAGGCGTCGAACGCTGATCCGGGCGCACGCGCAATGCCGGAGAAATAAGAAACGCATTGTTCTTGGTCTCGCGCGAGACATCGAGCCCCAGGTAGGGCTGCAGTGCGCCAGAAGCCACGCTATAGACACGCGACAGGCTCTGACTCAGGGTCCACAACATCGAGCGAAAATCCTGATCACTGAAGATTAGGTCGTTGATGCCGGCGCCGCTCTCGGTAAAGCCATCGATGGTTGATCTGGACCACAGCAGTGAACCGCGAGGACTGTAGGTCCACTCGCCCCACGCAAAATCGCGGCCGAACCCAAGACTGAGCGAGAGCTGATCGCCGTCGGTACTCCCCGTCGCCACCGATCGACCGAAACCATCGCCGAGCAGCGTCAAATCCACCAGTCGGCTTTGTTCGTAGTCGTTCCAAAGCCCACCTACAGCGAAATCGAAATAGGACTGGTTGTCGAACAACCATGTGCCGTAACCGGTCAGGGACCAGCCCTTGGAATCCAGACCACCTCCATCCTGCTCAAGATCGCTCTCCAGATCGCTGTAACCGACAGCTGCACCGGCAATGAAATCATCGGTGAAGCGATAGTCGACACCAGCCAACGCGCTGTATCCATCAAAGTCAAATCCAACCTCGAACGCATCTCGATCGCGCTGACCACCCAGAACGGTGACATTGAGGAAAGCGCCCAACCGTTGATCAAACAAGCCACCTCTGTCTGGCTCACCGTCGGCAACACCGAGCGTGTGTCCGAGCATGCGCGCCAGTGGCAAGGAAGCGCCGTCGAGATTGAAGGTCACGTCATCCAGGCTGATGCCGGTTGCACCGCCGCGCAAGGCGGCAATTCGTCCATTGATCTGTGCACCACGCGAGTTGCCAGAATCAATCGAGCTGGTGATTTGCGCGCTCAGCTCCTCACCCGAGATAGCCTGCAGTACCTGGGTTAGAACGACTGGATTGCTTGCCGCCGCGAGTATCGCTGCGCACTGGTCGAGGATGGCAGGATCGGTGGCCGTTGAACAGTTTTCCGCCAAGGGAACGATCGCCGCCTGCGCCACCGGATCTGCGCCTGAGCCCAAACCCTGGGTCAAGGTGTCGATGACATTGTCGGCATTCAAGCCATCGTCGTCGCTGATCGAAATGGAGGCAATTATCGACCCATCGGGAATGATTCGATCGACCGTCGCAAAGCCATTCGGATCAGTGACAAGCAACCCATCAACCAGACCGATGTCGATGGTCTCAATCGATTCTTCGATATCGTCATTTACCAGACTTATCGTTCTAGTCGAGCTCGCCGTGGCACTGCCAAACTGCGTCAGTGAGAGAAAATTAACCTCGAAAGTGGCGAACACCGTGTAGTCTGACCCAGGCTGCGCCGAGCTCCCTGGAAGCGCCGCATAATCAAGCGTCAAGACAGCTCCACCCTGTGCGCAGATCGCATCAACGTCAACTCGCACGGTGGCGTCCACACTCCCGGCACTCTCGCGTACCGTCGCGGGGTTGGTGCTAATGGTTTCGAGGTAGCTGATGATCACATCGGGGTTGGCTTGGCAGAAGGCCTGCGTCTTCATCGATGCAATCGCCAAGGATCTGACTGCACGCCCGTTCTCGAGGATATGCACACGGCTCTGTCGAGTCAGGGCGAGTGCGTCAGTGGCAAGAAGCGTCAGACAGACCAATGCCCACATAACGTTGATGCGCATAGCAGGACCCCTGTTGATATATTGGACTTGCTCGATCACCGGCTCGATGGGCACCGATGGGGCGACTACAGACTGCAGCGATAGACCTTGCCGAACTGAATTTCAGCAGCCGAGAGAGGCGGAACTCCGGCCTGCGAAGCGAGCGGAGAAGAGCGAGAGGTGAGTCGGGTAGCGCTGCCCGAGCGCACCGCCGCAACGAATCCGGATGCAGGCTCAAGGCCATACTCGTAGACCAGAACGATCCGGTGATCGAGGCTCGAGCCGATAAAACTCACGCTTGACAGGCCCGACCCGAGAGACAACACGCCCTGCAGACCAAGATCAACAAGCCGTCGGCCACCGTCGTCCCCATTGGTGATCTGCCTGATCGTGCCGGTTGCGATTTCGACGGAGAAAAGCTGGTTTGAGAGCTGAGGATTTTCACCGACGAAATCCTCTCCACTCTGAAAGTAGATTCGATCCTCGCCTTCCGCGATATGCCCAAATGCGGTACCGAAGGTGCCGCGAAGCCAGGGCTGCGGAGGAATCAGCACGGTTAAATTGCCCTGAGCATCTGCCGCTGCGATATAGGCCGCCCCCAATGGATTGGGTTCGTTGACGGTCGGTCCGGTACGATCGAACGCGATCACATTTCCCGTTCTGCCAAGAGAACGCAGAAAGCCCAAACTGCTGCCCCCGTTTCGCGGCCGCGAAATATCGAAGGAATAAGCCGGCCGCAGGGTGACCGCGTCCAAATCCAGGAGGTACGGCTCACCGCTCATCCGGGCGACATTGGCTGAGGTAAAGCCACCGGTCGGCGTCAGCAGTCGATTGCCTCGATCCCCGCTGAATGCCACGAACCGCCCGTCACCACTCATCATGGATTGCGTGCTGAATCTTTCCACAAAATCCGGCGCGGCGGCCAGGAGTGTGGGGCCTATATCCAGAATCGCGCCGGTCTGTCGATCGAGTCGGTAATAGAAGGTCTGATAGGGCACCGTTGCGCCATCACCGAACGCTTCAAACATCAGCAAGTAGCGACCGTTGGCACTGATGTCGAGCACGGTGGTCCCAAAAGGAACACCCAACGCTTGGGCAGAAGCCTGCACTCGACTAGGCAAGGCTTGTCGGTTACCCGTGGCAACATCGATAGCATAAGACGGCTCTGAGCGTGTCAGCAGGAATGGAATCTGTTGCCCCGTGCCGGGATCGACGTCGGCGAACACGCCGCTCTGGTAAGTCTGAAACACTGTCGAGCCGTCGGCCGTAATACCCGCCGAGTTGACGGGGATGGTTTGTCGAAAACCGTTGGGCCGGGTGATCTCGACGACCGGGCTGCCCTGGGTAAGTGCAGTCAAGGTGCCCGAATCTGGATTGAAGACGTACAACTCAAAGTGCGCCGCGGGGACTCCGGGTTCGCGACCCAGGATCAACACCGCAGAGCCATCGTCCGATACGAAGCGTTGCGATCCGGAAATTAGACCAGGCGGCTCGCTACCGATCAACCCGGGAACAGGTACCGCTTCGCATGCGGCAGGTGTCGCCCTGCAGAGCATGAGGAGAAGGACGAATAGCGCGGCGCGGGCACCAGACAACGTGACAGCAAGTCGGTTCTCCATCGTCTCCCCCGAGCGCAGAGTTCGCCTGTCGAAGACGGTATTCCTCACAGATCCACTGGGTCAATCCCCCTGACGGGGGAAGTGAACTTGTTCACTCGTCGGGCCGCTGAGGCACTCTCTGAGTTGCCTTTACGTTTCACTTTGCCATCACGCTTACCCAGGCGTGATATCGCGTTGCGCCAGTCATGTCAGGCCGTGTGGGTGCAGCATCCAGACAGCCGGACCAATCAGAACGCGACGCGCTCGACTGACGAAGCAACAGGTTAAGTCAGACCAATGACGTACGCCTCTCTGGCGACACTTAAGGAATCTCTGAACCAGTTCAGAGTTTCCCGCAGTGCAAGGATGCACCGCCGCGATCAACAACGTAAGTTGTTGATCAGCGTAAGACGAGTTCGGACCTGTGCCGAACTCGGCGCGTCTGAAAAGTCCAGTATGGACTTGTTCAGACCTTTCTTAACGTTTCAATCAAGCCACGGCAGCGCAGATTGATCAGTTCATTTGCGCCCGCACCCAATCATCCATCTCCGCCTCCAGCACCGCCAGCGGCACCGAACCAACGCCCAGCAAGGCATCGTGGAAGGCACGCAGATCGAAGCGCTCGCCTAATGCCTTCTCGGCCTTGGCGCGGATCTCCAGGATGCGCAGCTGACCGATCTTGTAGCCAAGGGCCTGGCCCGGCCAGGCGATATAGCGATCGATTTCGTTGACGATGTCCTGCTCGGTCTTCGGTGCGTTGCTGCGGAAATATTCGATGGCCTGATCGCGGGTCCAGCCTTTGGCGTGCATGCCGGTATCGACCACCAGTCGCACCGCGCGCCACATGTCATAGGTCAGCTGGCCGAATTGGTCGTAGGGGTCGTCATACAGGCCCATGTCATACCCGAGCCGCTCGGCGTACAGCGCCCAGCCTTCGCCGTAGGCCACCACATAGGCCGTGCGGCGAAACATCGGTTGATCGGGTAATTCAGCGCCAAGGGCAAACTGGAAGTGATGGCCGGGCACCGACTCATGCAGCGACAGCGCCATCATTTCCCACTTCGGACGCGATTCGGGCTTGTAGAGATTGACGTAGTAGTAACCGGCCCGGGAGCCATCCAGGGCACCGGGCTGATAGTAAGCAGTGTAGGTATCAGGCGCGATTTCATCGGGTATCGCACGCACGCCATACGTCAGGCGCGGCAGCTTGCGAAACACCTTGACCAGCTCGGGATCGATACGCTTGGCGGTATCGCGATAGGCCTTCAACAGCTCATTCGGATCGCTGTAGAAAAACTGCGGATCGCTGCGCAGGTGATGGAAGAAGGCAGCGAGATCCCCTTCGAAACCGACCTTGCCCTTGACCTTCTCCATGTCGGAGCGGATGCGCGCCACTTCCTCAAGACCAATCTGATGGATCTGATCCGGTGTCAGTTCGGTCGTGGTGAAGTGCTGCGCCAGCCAACGGTAATAGTCCTTGCCGCCGGGCAGGTCGGTGACCGCAATCGACTCGCTGCAGGCGGGCAGATAGACCTGCTCGAAGTAGTCGCGGAATTGCCGGTAGGCCGGAATCACCTTGTCGTTAAGCACGGCACGTGCATCGGCACGCAAGGCCTGCTGATCGTCGGCCGAGATGCTGGCTGGCATCTCGACGAACGCGCCCCAGAATGGGCTGTCCTCGGCCTTCTCGACCACCTGGGCATTGATCTGACCGAGCACCCGCTGCATCACCACCCGCGGCGGCACCACGCCCCGCTTAACACCACGCTTCATCAGATCGAGATTCTGCCCGATCAAGCGATCGAGCTGACCGAGCCGCGCCAGCCAGTTGCGATAGTCAGCCGCCTTCTGCAGCGGCAGCTGCTCGACCAAGGTATGAAAGGTCTGAATGCCGCCCTGCTGACTGATCGGCAACAGCTCCTGCGGAAACACTTCGCCCGCGATAGCGTCTTTAAGCTGCCATTCGAACACCCGATAGTTGAGCCGGTCGGCAGGCGACAAGGCATCGAAGTCGATCGCCTGCAGCTGTTTCAGCGCGGCGTGGTTGGCGCGTTGTGCCTTCTTGATCGCAGTCTCGCGGAGATCGGGCATCAGGGCATCGTACTGTCGCTCGCCATACATGCTCGCCGAGACCGGACTGGCCTTCAGCTCGCGCTGCCATTCCTGATCGAACAATGCGTGCAAAGCCTTACCAGCATCGGCCGCTTGAGTGGCAGTGCTGAGCAGACAGAGCGAAAAGAAGGCGGTTCGAATCATGCCGGCGGCCTCGTCGAGTCGGGCCGCCAGTTTACGCATCTGCTCTACGCGCTGCGATCAAATCGTCGAGACGGAGCAAACAAGTGGGTTGTGCGCCTGCCAGCCATCAGCAAGTCGAGTGCTGCGCGGCAAGGCACTGACCACGTTATCGAGGTGTTGAGGTGAAGCCGTCGGAGCAGGCCCTGTCCAGCACAGCCTGCATCCGCGTAGTCGATCAACCAGAGGCGAGCTCTGAATCGGTGGTAAAGCTCTCGCCGCAGCCGCATTCACCAGCGGCATTCGGGTTGCGGAATACGAACTGGTGGTTCAGGCCCTTCTTGACGAAATCGATTTCGGTGCCGTCAACCAGGGGCAGGCTCCTGGGGTCGACCAGAATCTTCAGGCCCTGAAATTCGAACACCTGATCATCGGCATTGGCCTGCTGCGCCACATCCACGGCATAACCCCAGCCCGAGCAGCCGGTGCGTTCAACACCAAACCGCAGCCCCACCGCGTCTGCATTCGACGCGACGAACTTGCGCGCACGCTCAAGGGCCGATGCTGTCAAGGAAATCGCCATTACCTGCATCCCCGCAAATTTGAATCAGTGAAAGAAGACGCCATACGCCTATTGTAGAACGCGACACGCGTTTATCATGTCCCGCTTTGTATGAATGTGGGGCCAGCCCCCGGAGACTCAAGATGGCAGTGGTGAGTGTAAGCGAGGCCCTGAGCGGCCGATTGAGCGAGGGAACCGAGGTCAGTGTGCGTGGCTGGGTGCGTACCCGGCGTGACTCCAAGGCCGGACTTTCCTTCGTCAATATCAGCGACGGCTCCTGCTTTCATCCCATCCAGGTAGTGGCTCCGGCCGATCTCGGCAATTATGAGACAGAGGTCAAGCGCCTTACTTCAGGCTGCGCCGTGGTGGCCACCGGCACCCTCACCCCCTCGCAGGGCCAGGGCCAGGCCTTTGAGCTGCAGGCGACCGAGATCGAGGTGGTCGGCTGGGTCGACGACCCGGAAACCTACCCAATCCAGCCCAAGGCGCATTCGCTGGAGTTTCTGCGCGAAGTCGCCCACCTGCGTCCGCGCACCAACCTGTTCGGTGCGGTCACCCGTATCCGCCACTGTCTGTCGCAGGCGGTGCATCGATTCTTTCATGAAAATGGCTACTACTGGATCAGCACCCCGATTATCACCACCTCCGACGCCGAGGGCGCCGGGCAGATGTTCCGCGTCTCGACCCTGGATATGGCCAACCTGCCACGCACCGACAAGGGCGAGGTCGATTTCTCGCGCGACTTCTTCGGTAAGGAAACCTTTCTCACCGTGTCGGGCCAGCTGAACGTCGAGGCCTACTGCCTGTCATTGTCGAAGGTGTACACCTTCGGCCCGACCTTCCGCGCCGAGAACTCCAACACCACCCGCCATCTGGCCGAGTTCTGGATGGTCGAGCCGGAGATCGCCTTTGCCGATCTGGCCGAGGATGCCAATGTTGCCGAGGCCTTCCTGAAATACCTGTTCAAGGCGGTATTGGAAGAACGCGGCGACGATATGGCGTTTATCGCCGAACGTGTGCAAAAAGATGCGATCACCCGCCTGCAGGCCTTCATCGACGCACCGTTCGAGCGCATCGACTACACCGAGGCGGTGTCGCTGTTGCAGAAGTCGGGCCACAAGTTCGACTTCCCGGTCGAATGGGGCCTCGACCTGCAGACCGAGCACGAGCGCTGGCTAACCGAGCAACACGTGGGCCGCCCGGTCGTGGTGATGAACTACCCCGAACACATCAAGGCCTTCTATATGCGCCTCAATGACGACGGCCGCACGGTCGCCGCGATGGATGTGCTGGCCCCGGGCATCGGCGAAATCATCGGTGGATCACAGCGCGAAGAGCGGCTCGATATTCTGGACAAGCGCATGGCGCAGTTCGGGCTCGACCCGGCGCACTACGGCTGGTACCGCGATTTCCGTCGCTACGGCACGGTGCCGCATGCCGGCTTCGGGCTCGGCTTCGAACGCCTGGTGGTGTACGTCTGCGGGCTGGCCAACATCCGCGATGCCATCGCCTACCCGCGCGCGCCCGGCAATGCCGAATTCTGATCTGCGGGGGATGGATGCCGTCTCATGGATATGACTTTGATGTTCATCCTGCTCTTCACCACCGGTTTGGCTGTGACCGGGGTGGCGGGCTATCTGATCTTTGGCCCGCTGAGCTATGTCCAGGCCCGTGATCGCGGTATTCGCCCCGGCACTCACGCCTTCGCTCCGGGTTTTCTGCGCTGGATTTCGTTCGGTCGCTTCCGAGAAACGCGTGACCCGGCGATTACCGGCTTGGCGACGCCAGCGCAGATCCTGATCTGGTGTGCGCTGCTGGGCGCAGCGGGCACCGCACTGGTGTTGATTCCGATTGGAATGAAGTGATGAATCAAGCCTACGTGCAATGGTGGTTGGCCAGCCTCGGTACCGTTCTGGTCTGGGCGCGAATGACTGTCACCGAACACGGCACCGCCAGCGTGTTTGACTGTGACGGCAACACGCTCACCTATGACAGCGAAGACAGCGCGCGCGCGGCCCTGCTAGATGCCGATTTCCATGCCTGGGACGGCCTCGATGAAGACGACGCGGCTCAGCTTGGTATCGATCTCTCCACACATGCGCCGCCGCAGGCCGACAACGATGCTGATCTGCGGGAACGAATGATGGAAAAGCGCCCGCGCACGCAGTGAGCCCAACATGTACTCGCCCCGGCATTTCGCTGTTGAAGATCTGAGCCTGCTGGATGCGCTGTTCAAGCGCGATGCCTTTGTCAGCCTGATCACCATCGACGCCGAGGGTCTGCCATTCGCCTCGCATGTGCCGGTGATCTATCGGCGTGACGGCGAGCGGATCAGCATTCGGGGGCATTGGTCTCGGGCCAATCCACAGGCGCACGCCGCTGGTCCGGCGCTGATCATCGTGCATGGTCCGCACGGCTATGTTTCACCGCGCTGGTACACCGATCCCGATCAGCAAGTGCCGACCTGGAACTATGCCGTCGCCCATTTGCGCGGCAACCTGCAATCCTTTGATGACGCTGAGCGCCTGCAGTCTCTGGTCGCCGAACTGGCGGATGCGTACGAAGTGCCGTTGGGCGGCGACTGGCGTTTCCCCGAATCAGCCCCGGGCCGCATTGATTCTCTGCGCGGCATCATCGGTTTCGAACTGCAGCCCAGCGCCATCGCCCTCAAGGCCAAGTTCAACCAGAACCATCCGGAGGCCAACCGCCGCGGCGTCATCCAGGCACTCAGACAGGGTGACGGCCATGAACAGGAGCTGGCCGACTGGATGCAGCGGATCAACTTCGGTAACGCCGAGTGAGCGGCCTGAACCGCGTGCTGCATGCGGCGTAGCGAATTTTCACCACCAGTTGATGCATCCAAACCGCAGGTTAATGCAGCAGCTGACAACGCAAATCTCACGCGCACTGAAGCCGCCGCACCCTACAATCGACTGAGGTCATCCGCCCAACCAGGCGAGTGAGTCAGGGAGAAATGCATGCAGCTTGATTTGCGAGAACGGAATGCCATCGTCTGCGGCGGCTCAGCCGGAATCGGCTTTGCGGTAGCCCGCCAGCTCGCTGCGCTGGGCGCGCGTGTGGTGGTGCTGGCACGTGATCTCGATCGCCTGCAGACGGCGCTGGAGAAGCTGCCGCGCATCGCCAATCAGCAGCACGGCATGCTGCAGGCCGATGCCGGCGAGCCGGCCAAACTGGGCGAAGCGATCGCCGCTGAAGCGGCGCGCTATCCGATCCATATTCTGATCAATAACAGCGGCGGCCCGCCCGGTGGCAGCGCCCATCAGGCCTCACTCAACGACTACGAGACGGCCTTCCGCCAGCAGCTGCTGGCCGCCCAGGCGGCCGTGCAGGCCACCCTGCCCGGCATGCAGTCGGCGCAGTTCGGCCGGGTGATCAATATCGTCAGCACGTCGGTGCGCGAGCCGATTGCCGGCCTCGGCGTATCGAACACGGTTCGCGCTGCGGTGGCCGGCTGGGCAAAAACTCTGTCGCGCGAACTGGCGACGGCCGGCATCACGGTCAACAACGTGCTGCCTGGCTACACCCAGACCCAGCGACTGAAACAGATCATCAGCGACCGCGCACGCAGCAGCGGCAAGAGCGAAGACGAAATACGCCAACAGATGCTGGCCTCGGTGCCGGCGGGTCGCTTTGCCGACGCCGAAGAAGTGGCCAATGCCGTGGCCTTTCTGGCCTCACCCGCTGCGTCCTACATCAGCGGCGTAAGCCTGGCTGTCGACGGCGGTCGGATGCAGTCGATCTGATCCCTCTGCCTGGCCTGGCGTTGACCCGGGCTACACTTGGCAGATGGATCAGATCACCCACTGGATAGACGGGCAGACCCAACGCGGCCATCACGGCGAGTGGCTGGCCGTGTTCAACCCCAGCACGGGGCGGCAGATTGCCCAATTGGCCAATGGCGGCGATGCCGAGGTCGGCATGGCGGTGGCCGCTGCCGAACGCGCCCAGCCCGACTGGGCGGCACATTCTGCCAGCCATCGAGCGGCGGTCCTGAACCGGATCGCCGACGCCATGACCGAAGATGCCGAGCAGCTGGCCGAGATCGAATCGCGCAATGTCGGCAAGCCGATCGACCTGTGCCGGCAGATCGAGATTCCGCGAGCGATTCAGAACCTGCGCTTCTTCGCCGCCGCCGCGCTGCAGTTCAGCTCGGAAAGTCACCACGGCGAAGCCGGCCTTAACTACACGTTGCGCCAACCGGCCGGTGTCGTCGGCTGCATTACACCGTGGAACCTGCCGCTCTATCTGTTCACCTGGAAGATCGCACCGGCCCTGGCCGCTGGCAATGCGGTGATTGGCAAGCCGAGCGAGATCACCCCGCTCAGTGCCCAGCGACTAGCCGAGCTGAGCGCCACGGCCGGCCTGGCGCCCGGCCTGCTCAATGTGGTGCACGGCGATGGTGGCAGCGCCGGCGCCGCCCTGGTGGCGCATCCCAAGGTCAGGGCGATCAGTTTTACCGGCAGCACCCGCGCTGGACGACAGATCGGCGCCCGCTGCGGTGAGCAGCTGAAGAAAGCCTCGCTGGAGCTGGGCGGCAAGAATGCCAGCATCGTGTTCGCCGATGCTGAACTCGACGACCATGCCCTGGCCGATCGCCTGCTTCGTGCCGGGCTGCAGAACAGTGGACAGATCTGCCTGTGCGGCTCACGAATCCTGATCGAAGCCTCGCGCTACCCAGGTCTGCGCGACGCCCTGCTGCAGCGCATCGCCGAGTGGAGTGTGGGTGATCCCAGCCTTGCCGGCACGCGGCTCGGCCCGCTGGTGTCGGAGTCCCACCGCAACAAGGTGCTAAAGGGAATCGAGCTGGCGCGGGAACAAGGTGGACGTATCTTGTGCGGCGGAGGCCCGGCGCCCCATCTGAACGGCGATTTGACCGGCTGGTTCGTGGCACCGACCTTGATTGAGTACTTGCCGGAGTCTGCCGACCTGCACCGCGAAGAACTGTTCGGCCCGGTGATCACCCTGCAAGCATTCTCGGATGCCGACGATGCGTTGCGGCTGGCCAATGCCACCGCCTACGGCCTGGCCGCCTCGGTGTGGACCAGCCGGCTCGATACAGCGCACCAGATGGCAGCGCGACTTAACACAGGTATCGTCTGGATCAACGGCTGGATGCTGCGCGACCTGCGCACGCCATTCGGCGGCATGAACGACTCCGGCGTCGGCCGCGAAGGCGGCTGGGAAGCCATGCGTTTCTTCACCGAAGCCCGCAATATCTGCATCTCGATTTGACCTTGGAAGGGAGCTCCATCGAATGAGTCAACTGAAACACCTGCTGGAAAGCAATCGCGCCTGGGCATCCAAGGTCAAGGCCGAAGATCCGCAGTTCTTCAAGCGTCTTTCCGGCCAGCAGACTCCAAAGTACTTGTGGATCGGCTGCTCGGATTCGCGGGTGCCGGCCAATCAGGTCACCGGCCTGCAACCAGGCGAGGTA
Source organism: Pseudomarimonas arenosa (assembly GCF_014841215.1). Lineage (GTDB taxonomy): Bacteria > Pseudomonadota > Gammaproteobacteria > Xanthomonadales > Xanthomonadaceae > Pseudomarimonas > Pseudomarimonas arenosa. The sequence goes on along the minus strand of NZ_JACYTR010000055.1, from coordinate 6,279 downwards.
TTCGTCCATCGCAACATCGCCAATGTGATGTCGCATGGTGATCTCAACTGTCTGTCGGTGATGCAGTTCGCCGTCGACATTCTCAAGGTGGAGCACATCATCGTCTGCGGCCACTACGGCTGCGGCGGCGTGCATGCGGTGATGAATGGCACCCGGGTGGGTCTGGCCGACAACTGGCTGCGCCATGTCGGCGATGTCGCCATCCAGCATCAGGCGATGTTGGCGGAAATCGAGCTGGACTCGCTGCGCCACGCACGCCTGTGCGAACTCAATGTCATCGAACAAGTTGTCAACGTCTGTCAGACCACCGTGGTGCAGGATGCCTGGGCACGCGGCCAGGCGCTGTCGGTGCACGGTTGGATCTATGGCCTGCTCGACGGGCGCATTCGCGAACTCGGCTTTGGTGTGGACAGCCTGGAGCGCGTGCAGCCGGCCTACGCCGAGGCCATCGCCAGCATTCGCGACGGCCGCACTGCGCCATGAGCGGCGCCGGCATCCAAACCGCAGCCGCCCCGAAACCGGTCGGCCGTTACCCCCATGCGCGCAGGGTGGGCTCGTTGCTGTTGCTGTCGGGCATCGGCCCGCGCTCGCCACAGGACAATCAGATTCCCGGCAATCGCTATGACCACGAAGGTGGATTGATCGGCTATGACATCGAAGCCCAGACCCACGCAGTGATCGCCAATGTCCGCGCGGTACTCGAAGCCGCGGGCAGCCGTCTCGATGATCTGGTCGACGTCACCGTCTATCTGACCGACATGCAGGGCGACTTTGCTCGCTACAATGCGATCTGGGCCGAGTATTTTCCGGATCCTGTCTCGGCGCCGTGCCGCACTACGGTGGGCATCAGCGCTTTGCCCACACCGATCGCAATCGAGCTCAAGTGCACCGCCGAGCTGAAGGAGGCCTGATGCTGACCCCACCGATCAACCTGCAAGCCTGGATCGACCAGCACCGCGAGCTGCTCAAGCCGCCGGTCGGCAACAAGTGCATCGAGCAGGGTGACTTCATCATCATGATCGTCGGCGGCCCGAATGCGCGCAGCGACTTTCATCTTGAGGAAGGGCCTGAGTTCTTCTACCAGATCGAAGGCGAGATGGTGCTGAAGGTGCAGGAAGACGGCAGCGTACGCGACATTCCGATTCGCGCCGGTGACATCTTCTATCTGCCGCCAGGCATTCCGCACTCCCCACAGCGCATGGCCCATTCGGTCGGACTGGTGATTGAACGCAAGCGCCTGCCCCACGAACATGATGCCCTGCAATGGTACTGCCGTCAGTGCAACCACATGCTATTTGAGCAGCGATTCGAGCTGAAGAATATCGAGCTTGATCTGCCGCCCATCTTCGAGCGTTATTACGGCTCTGAAAGTCGCCGCACCTGCAGCCAATGCGGCGCTGTCGACCCTGCCCCTCCCGGTCCCTGAGCCTCTCGAAGGGCGGCCGATAATCCCAACACTTGTTGATCTAGATGCTAAATGCCGAGCTGCTGACTGCCAATCTGTTGTCACCTGTGGTGCTGGCCTTCTTGCTCGGCGCCATCGCCCGCGCGGTGCGCAGCGATCTGGAGATCCCAACGGCAATTCAGGCCTATCTGTCGATCTTCCTGCTGTTGGCGATCGGCCTGAAGGGTGGCGTGGCCCTGCTCAGCGTGCCGTTCACCAGCATCGTGGTGCTGTTGGCGGTGACCATCATCGCCGGCCTGCTCACCGCCGGCAGCGCCTTCGCCGCGGCGCGCGGTCTGCTCGGCGAAAGTCGCGTGCAGGCAGCGGCCTTGGCCGCACACTATGGCTCGGTTTCGGCGGTCACCTTCATCGCCGCGCAGCAGTTCACTGAACGCAGTGGTACACCTGCTGACGGCTATCTGGTGGCCCTGGTGGTGGCGCTGGAAATTCCCGCCATCCTGCTTGGGCTGTCTTTAGCCAAGGGTTCCGACGGCCACGGCTGGGAACGCCTGCGCGAAGTCGCCAGTGGCAAGACAGCAATCCTGCTGATCGGCGGTCTGGCCATTGGCGCCATCGCCGGCAAGGACCGGATCAGCGCTGTGGATGCCATGTACTTTCAGCTGTTCCAGGGCACCTTGATGTTGTTCATGCTCGATATGGGCATGTTGGCGGCGAGCCAGATCAAGGCTCTGGGTCAACGCTTCCTGGCCTTGCTGCTGTTTGCCACCGCCCTGCCCCTGTTGCACGGCTTGTTCGGCGTGGCGATCGGCTACTGGCTGGAGATGAGCGTGGCCAACACCACCGTGTTTGCCACCATGCTGGCCAGCGCATCGTATATCGCGGCGCCGGCCTCGATTCGCGCTGCCCTGCCCGAAGCCAATGTTGGGCGTTGCATCAGCGCCGCACTCGGCATCACCTTTCCGTTCAACCTCGCCATCGGCATTCCCGTGTATGCCACCTGCGCTCAACTCCTGGTCGACTGATCATGCTGAGAATTGATACCCATACGCACGTTTTGCCGCGCGACTGGCCCGACCTGGCGGCCAAGTATGGCGATATCCGCTTTCCGGTGATCCACCATACCGATGATGGCCGGCACCGGATCTACAAGGACGGCAAGTTCTTTCGAGAGATTCAGCCGCGCACTTGGGACATGGTCCAGCGCATCGACGATTACGCCTCATTCGGTGTGCAGGTACAGCTGCTCAGCACCGTGCCAGTAATGTTCAGCTACTGGGCCAAGCCGCATCACGCCCTGGAACTGCACCAGGCGCTCAACGATCACAGCGCCGAGGCCTGCCGCAGCCATCCCCGACACATCACGGCGCTGGGCACGGTACCGCTGCAATCGCCACGACTGGCCATCCAGGAGATGGAACGCTGCGTTGAGCAGCTTGGCCTGCGCGGGGTACAGATCGGCTCGCACATCAATGACTGGAACCTCGACGCTGCGGAGCTGCTGCCGTTCTTCGAAGCCGCACAGGATCTCGATGCGGCCATCCTGATCCATCCCTGGGACATGATGGGTGCCGAGAGCATGCCGAAGTATTGGCTGCCCTGGCTGGTCGGCATGCCGGCCGAACAGTCACGCGCCGCCTGCTGCCTGATCTTCGGCGGCGTGCTGGAACGCTTTCCTAAACTTCGCGTTTGTCTGGCCCACGGCGGCGGCAGCTTTCCCTACACGATTGGCCGTATCGAGCACGGCTTTCGTATGCGCCCGGATCTGGTCGCCACCGACAATCCACGCAATCCGCGTGAGTACCTGAAACAGCTGTACTTCGACACCTGCGTGCATGATCAGCGCGCCTTGCAGTACCTGCTGGATACGGTAGGCGTGGAACAGGTGATGCTCGGCACCGACTATCCCTTCCCGCTTGGCGAGCAATCCCCCGGCGCCTGCATTGATGCGCTGTCGCTGGCCGATGCTGCGCAGGCGCGGCTGTTTCATGGCACTGCTCTGGAATGGCTGGGACTTTCCAGCCAGACGTTCGGCTGATTCAATGACCGCCTTCAATCCTACGGAATGGACACTATGATCCTGGAAGCCCTGCAGCGAGAAGCGACGGCCCGCGACCGAGACGATGCCTTTGCCGGATTGCGCGATGAGTTTCGGATTCCGCAGCACCAGGGCCGCGAACAGCACTATTTCTGTGGCAATTCCCTGGGCCTGATGCCGAAAGCAGCGGCCGAGATGGTGCAGGAAGTGATCGACGACTGGGCGCAACTGGCGGTTGAGGGCCACTTCAAGGCGCAACACAGCTGGATGCACTACCACACCCTGGTTCGCGACGCGCTGGCGCATATGGTGGGAGCCAAGCCGGTCGAAGTGGTGGCGATGAACACGCTGAGCGTGAACCTGCATCTGATGATGGTCAGCTTCTACCGGCCCAGCGCGCAACGCCCCGCCATCCTGATCGAAGCCGGCGCCTTTCCGTCGGACCGACATGCAGTGGAATCACAGATTCGCTTTCACGGGTTTGATCCCGAGCGCGACCTGATCGAACTGGCCGCCGATGAAGCGAACGGCACGCTCTCGATGGAGGCCTTCCAGCGCGCCTTTGCCGAGCATGGCTCGCGCATCGCGCTGGCCCTGCTTCCGGGCGTGCAGTACCGCACCGGTCAGGCCTTAGACATCGGCGCGATCACGGCATTGGCACGCCAGGCGGGCTGCGCGATCGGTTTCGATCTGGCCCATTCGTTCGGCAATATCCCGCTGCATCTGCATGATCATGGGCCGGATTTTGCCGTCTGGTGCCATTACAAGTACGGCAATGCCGGGCCGGGAGCGGTGGCCGGCTGCTTCGTCCATGAGCGCCACGCCCGCGCCGACCTGCCGCGCTTTGCCGGCTGGTGGGGGCATGAGGCCGGCACGCGCTTCCTGATGGGGCCGCAATTCATCCCGGCGCCGGGTGCCGATGGCTGGCAGCTGAGCAATCCACCGGTGCTGGCGATGGCGCCGCTACGCGCCTCACTGGCACTGTTCGAACGCGCTGGCATGGCGACCTTGCGTGCCAAGTCGGAACGCTTGACCGGCTTCCTGGAACAGGCCATTCAACAGCATCTCACCACGGCCCTGGAAATCCTCACTCCGAGCGAGCCGGCGCGACGCGGCTGCCAACTCTCGCTAAGGGTGCGCGGCGGACGCGACCAGGGATTGGCCCTGTTTGAGTACCTGGTGGCGCAGGGCGTGCTGGGCGACTGGCGCGAGCCGGATGTGATCCGCATCTCGCCAGCGCCGCTGTACAACAACTTCGCAGATATTGCCGGCTTTGTTGAGCACACCGCGGCCTGGGCGGCGCGACATTGAATACCGATACCGACATCGCCATCGCCGGTGCCGGCTTGGCCGGCAGTTTGCTCGGTGTACTGCTGAGCCGGGCCGGCTTCAAGGTCAGCCTGTACGAAGCACGGCCTGATCCGCGCAAGGTCGGCTACGAAGAGGGGCGATCGATCAATCTGGCGCTGGCCGAACGCGGCCTGCACGCGCTGCGCCAGGCTGGGCTGGAACGCGAAGTGATGGCGCAGGCCATCATGATGCGCGGTCGCATGGTGCATGTGCCCGGCCAGACCCCGCAGCTGCAGCGCTATGGCCTGGACGATAGCGAGGTGATCTGGTCGGTGCATCGCGGTCGTCTGAACCTGGCCATGCTCGATGCCTGCGAAGCGGCCGGTGCCAACGTTCATTTCGGCTGCGCGGCCTTCAACTTCGACGAACACAACAAGCGACTTCGCCTTCGCGATCGATCAGGCAAGGAGCGCAGCGCCGGCTATCAGGTGCTGGTGGGAGCTGACGGCGCCGGCTCGGCGATCCGCGCTGCGATGGAGATGCGGATTGACCTTGGTGAGGTGGTCGAGCCACTCGGTCACGGCTATCGTGAGCTGGAGATTCCGCCGGGGTCGAACGGCGAGTTTCAGATCGAGGCCAATGCGCTGCATATCTGGCCGCGTGGGCGCTATATGTGCATTGCCCTGCCGAATACCGAACGCACCTTCACCGTCACCCTGTTCCTGCCTAATCAAGGGCCACATCCGAGCTTCGCCACAGTGAACGATGGTGATAAGGCCGAGGCCTTCTTCGCCAGAGAGTTTGCCGATGCACAGCCGCTGATCCCCGACCTCGGCCTGCACTTTGATGAGCGCCCGGTCGGCCAGCTGGCTACCCTGCGACTCAGGCGCTGGCATTACGGCCCGCACGCCGTGTTGATTGGCGATGCCGCCCACGCCATGGTGCCGTTTCACGGTCAGGGCATGAACTGCGCCTTCGAAGACTGCACCGCCCTCGCCCGCCAGCTGCAGCAGCACGACGATCTGGAGCAGGCATTTTCCGCTTTTGAAGCCGAACGCCTGCCCAATGCCAAAGCTATCCAGGACATGGCACTGGAGAACTACCTGGAAATGCGCGACCGAGTGGACGACGCCGATTACATTCTGCAGCGTCAGCTGGAGCAACTGCTGGCTAAACGTCACCCTGGCCGATTCGTTCCGCGTTATAGCATGGTCAGCTTCACCCGCGTGCCATATGCGGTGGCCCAGGCACGCGGTCGGGTGCAGCGGGAAATCCTGATTGAGGCCACCCGTGGCCTTGATTCGATAGAACAGGTCGATCTAACTGCGCTCGATCAACGGATCCGGGCCGAGCTGCTGCCACTCGATTGACGGCGCTGCGGTCAGGTCGGCCCAGGCCCTGTTACCGTCGATGGCAATGCTGCCCCTTAGCCCGGATATTTCAGCCTCTATCGAATTCCAAGTGGGTAACTGAGAATTTTGGTCTGACGCCGACAGCCTCCGTTTTGTCGAGCGCAGGCTGATTTCGGAGAGTGAGACCCATGCACGAC
>NZ_JACYTR010000054.1 GCF_014841215.1 Pseudomarimonas arenosa | reverse complement strand
CGAAGTAGCCGTTGCTGCGTAGCAGCCGAACAACGCGGCAATCGGCGCAAAGGACCTCAGGGCGAATGCCCTGCGTAGCCGCGCAGCGGCCGAATGAGGGCCGTGCCAGCGCCGAAAGACCGCGAACACTCGGTTATCTCAACACCATCGGTCGAAACTCTCACCCCGCTTGGAATTGCCGGATCTTTCGGCGCGACCTCATGAAATATCCGGGCTAACTGCCCGCGTACTTGATGAGTCCGTGCACAAATATCCGGGAACTCCGGTCGGAGCGTCCCAAGCAGGCGGGGGACAGCGCTCTGATCACCGCGAATCGTTCGAAGAGCGACAGCGCTGGATTCCCGCCTACGCACGCCTACGCGGGAATGACGCTTCGCTGGTCGTTGAGGTGCTGCAATCCACCCGGGTGTTGCGCGTCCGTGGCGAATTGTTGGTGGCGGCGTGGTTCGGCTGCTGCGCTCAACCGCCCCAAAAACAGCAGGGAGTGGGCCTTGCACCGAGATTCTCGGTCACTCGCTCAACGTTCAACAGAGGGTGAAAATACGCAGGCTGCCGAGCGTGCTGCCTGAGCCATGCCGGAGCATGGCACACTATGGGGTTTAGCAGGCTGCTGGAATTGTCGATTTCATCTGCCTGATGCGGCGCGCCAGGGAAGGTTCGCCATCGACGTGGCTGAAGGTGACGCTGGAAGACGATGAAAGTATTGGTAAGTAATGATGATGGTGTCGATGCGCCGGGCATCCGCATGCTGGCCGACTACCTGCGCGCCGCCGCGCACGAAGTGACTGTGGTAGCACCGGATCGCGACCGCTCTGGCGCCAGCAATTCCCTGACCTTGGACATGCCGATTCGTGCCAGACAGCTGCAGCCGGGCGTGTGGAGCGTTTCCGGAACGCCCACCGACTGCGTGCATCTCGGGCTGACTGGCTTGCTGGATCAAGAGCCGGATATCGTCGTTTCCGGCATCAACAACTTCGCCAATCTGGGTGATGATGTGATCTATTCCGGCACCGTCGCCGCGGCCATGGAGGGGCGGTTTCTGGGCTTGCCGGCGCTGGCCATGTCACTGGCTACGGGCAATCATCATGGCCGCCACTTCGAGACTGCTGCGCGAGCGGCCTGCGAAATCATGGCGCGGCTGCTGGTCGATCCGCTGCCGGCTGACACCATTCTCAACGTCAATGTCCCGGACCGACCCTGGAGCGAAATTCGAGGCTTCGAGGTGACCCGCCTCGGTCAACGCCATCGGGCCGCGCCCTGCGTCAAGCAAAGTGATCCGCGCGGCCGTACGGTCTACTGGATTGGCCCTGCAGGTGAAGAACAGGACGCCGGTCCAGGCACCGACTTCCATGCGGTGCGCATGGGCTTTATCTCGATCACGCCGATTCACGTCGATCTGACCCGCTATCAGGCTCTGGAAAAGGTTTCGACCTGGGTCGAAGGCCTGAGTCAGGTGCTTGACCGGGAAGCGTCATGACGCGGTTTCATCCCGATGCCTCGGTGGGCGGCTTGGGCATGACCTCGCAGCGCGCCCGAGACCGATTGATCGAGCGCCTGAAATCGGAGCCTCTGCGCCCACCGATCAAGGATCCGCGCGTGCTGGAGGTGATGCGCCTGATGCCGCGTCACCTGTTCATCGAAGAGGCACTGGCCAGTCGTGCCTACGAAGACACTGCCTTGCCGATCGGCCTGGGGCAGACCATTTCCCAGCCCTGGGTGGTGGCCCGCATGACCGAGGCGCTGCTTGAACATGGGGTTCCCTCCAAAGTGCTGGAGCTCGGTACCGGCTCGGGCTATCAGGCGGCCGTGCTGGCCGCGTTGGTGGATCAGGTCTACACGGTGGAACGCATTGAGGAGCTGTTGCGTTCGGCGCGCCGACGGTTTCGCAAGCTGGGCATCGACAATGTCCGCAGCCGCCACGAGGATGGTCGGCTCGGTTGGCCGGAGCATGGTCCGTTTGACGGCATCATCGTCACCGCGGCGGCCGAAAGCGTCGATCCCGGCCTGTTCGATCAGTTGGCCGAAGGCGGCACGCTGATCGCACCGGTCGGCGGCTCCGCCGGTCAGGATCTACTGCGCTTTCGCAAGCAGGAAGGCCAACTCAAGGTCGAATCCTTGGGGGGCGTGGTGTTTGTGCCCCTGCTTGCGGGAGTGCGTTGATGCGACTGTTTGGTCCGATTTACGATCGTTGTCTGCGCTGGGCGGCGCACCCGCACGCCGAGCGCTACATGGCCGGCATGAGTTTCGCCGAATCAGTGTTCTTTCCGGTGCCACCCGACGTGATGCTGGCCCCGATGACCCTGGCCAAACCGATCCTGTGGCGCCGACTGGCGTTTATCTGCACCGTGGCCTCGGTGGCGGGCGGTCTGCTCGGTTATCTGCTCGGTGCCTTCGCGCTGGAAGTGATCTGGCCCTGGATTGAAGCCGCAGGCAAGGCCGCCACTTTCGAACAGATTCAGGGCAGCTTTGCCCGCTATGGCTTCTGGATCGTCTTTCTTGCCGGGTTCACCCCGATTCCCTACAAGGTGTTCACCATTGCCTCAGGTGCGACCGGCATTGGATTGATACCTTTTGTGCTGGGATCGGTGGTGGGACGAGGCGGCCGGTTCTTCCTGGTCACCGGCCTGGTTGCCTGGGGCGGACCGCGAATGGAGAAGCACTTGCGTCGTTATGTCGAGGGCTTGGGCTGGCTGGCCGTTGTGCTGGTGGCAGCGGTCGTTGCCTGGTTGGAGTGGGGGCGAGGATGAGCCCAGGCGCGCGCGTCATCGTGCTGGTCAACGTGCTTGGCCTGCTCTGCGCATGCGCGCCGCAGCGATCAGTGCGGGTTGAAACGGCACCCGGTACGCGTCGCCCGAGCACGGCAGTCGCCGTCAACGCCGACGAGTATGTGGTGGTCAAGGGCGACACCCTGTACGGCATCGCGTTTCGGCAGAAACTCGACTACCGGGATCTTGCGGCGATCAACAACATCCGGTCGCCGTATACGATCTATCCAGGCCAGCGGCTCAAGCTCGGACAGGCCGCGACGGCGCCGGTGACGAAGAAATCAGTTCCGCCGCCGGCCTCGACCAGTGCCGGTGTGGTGAACCCGATCGTGCGGGAGGCGCCGAAACCAGTTGTGCTGCCGCGCACCGAGCCGACGCCGCCGATTGCCCCCGCTCAGTCGCCGCCCGTGCAGCCCGCGCCGGCCGCGGTGGCACCGGTGGTCGAACCGCCGCCTAAACCTGCCGTTCCCGCACCGCTGAGCGATGGTCCATTGCGTTGGCGCTGGCCAACCGATGGCAAGGTGATCAGCAGCTTTCTTGCCGGGGATCCCACTCGGCAGGGCATTAACCTGGCCGGCAGTGCTGGCGACCCCGTGCTCGCTGCTGCCCAGGGGGTGGTTGTGTACTCGGGATCGGGTCTGATTGGCTATGGCGAGCTGGTGATCATCAAGCACGACGACACTTGGCTGTCAGCCTATGGCCATAATCGCAAGCGGTTGGTGGCCGAGGGCGATACCGTACACGGCGGTCAACAGGTGGCCGAGATGGGGCGCAGTGGCGCCAGTCGCGACATGCTGCACTTTGAAGTGCGCAAGAATGGTCGGCCGGTCGATCCGATGAACGTGCTGCCCAGGCGCTGAACTTACGGCTTCACTCAGCGCAGCAACAAGTTCAAGGTGCCTTGATCGAAAATACGGCGACCACGGGGCGGCTTTCATCGGCGAGCAGGTTGAATGTCCGTGCCGCCGCATGATTGTCCATGCATTCCACACCGATGCCGCGTTGCATAAGCTGGGCCAGGATCGATGGCGGCAGAAAGCGCTGTGTCTCGCCGCTGCCAAACAGAACAATCTGTGGCTTCAGCGCGTCGATCAATGCTTGCCAGTCGGGCCAGGTCCAGTCGATCGGTGCGCTGGGCGTTTCGTTGGAGGCCCACGTTCGCTCGGCGGATAGTGCGAAGCTGTGGCGCCACTCCTGCTCATCCAGTCGCACCCGATCAGAATCCACCCAGCGGACTCGCAGCCCCCCCTGCGGCAGCTGTTGCTGCAGGCTCATGGGCTCCGCGGCAGTACGATCAGCGGTTTGTCCTTATTGCGGCGGAACAGTACGCCGATATTGCCGATGCGCTGCACGATCTGGGCGCCACTGTCGCGGGCCAGCTGATCGAGCGCGGCATCGCGAGCATCGCGGTCCTCGGCTGCCAGTTTGACCTTGACCAATTCGTGGTGATCGAGTGCGATATTCAGTTCGTTGACCAGAGCTTCGCTCAGGCCTTTGGCTCCCATCAGGATGACAGGCTTGAGACTGTGTGCGATTGCACGCAGATGGCGCTTCTGCGCGGCAGTGAGGGTCTGGCTCATACCGGGGACTTATCGGTTTTCGGGGGGCGCAAGGGTATCATGGCGCCTCGGGAGCGGCATTGGGAATCTGATGACGGTTTTATGACTGTGCGGCGAATCGCGCCGGCCCGGTGACACCTGATCGGCGCCATGTCCGCATCGCGCCCCGAGCAGGCTGCTGAGACCTCCATCCAGGAGGTTTTCAGCGCAACCGGTCGCCCGGCTCACGGCAAGCCGGCCGCGGCAAAGCCGCGCCACCTGCCATGAGCTTGTCGAACGGTTTGCCGGAAATCAATCACTTGCCTGCTTGCTTTCCGAGCGCGCCGTCCTTGGCGCGCGATATCAGGCTGCTGAAACAAGTCTCAGCAGCCTGATAGGCTGTAACCAATTAACCTCAAAGAGTACGTGGCGTGGCGCGTAGCAAGAGCAGCAGCCGCTGGCTGAAGGAACATTTCGCTGATCCGTTTGTGAAGAAGGCACACGCGGAAGGTGTGCGTTCGCGGGCGGCCTACAAGCTGGAAGAGTTGATTGATCGGCACAAGCTGATTCGGCCTGGTATGCGGGTGGTTGATCTGGGTGCCGCGCCGGGCGGCTGGTCGCAGCTGGTGGCGCGCGAGCTGGATGGCCGCGGGCTGGTGGTGGCGATGGATATCCTCGATATGCCGTCGATCGCCGGCGTGCGCTTTGTTCACGGCGATTTCAGAGAGGAGGCCGCAGTGTCGCAGTTGGAGGCGCTGTTGGAAGGTCAGCCGGTAGACCTTGTGTTGTCCGATATGGCCCCCAATATGAGCGGAGTAGAGGCGGTCGATCGTGCTCGTGCCATGTATCTGGTGGAGCTGGCGCGGGATTTCGCCGATCTGCACCTCGCGCCTGGCGGCACCTTTCTGGTCAAGGTCTTCCAGGGCGTGGGCTCCGACGCATATCTGTTGGACTTGCGTCGGCGCTATGAGAAAGTGCAGGTGCGCAAGCCGAGTGCTTCGCGCAAGCGTTCCCCAGAGGTCTATTACCTGGCCACTGGAAAGCGCTGAGCGACTCGGTAGTGACGAATAACTTTAGAGGCACGCATTGTCGATGAATGATCTGGCTAAGAATCTGCTGCTCTGGGTGGTGATCGCCTTTGTATTGATGGCGGTATTCCAGAGTTTTACGCCGCGTACCGGCGCAGTACAGCAGCTCAACTACAACGACTTCATCAGTCAGGTGAAGAGCGATGCGGTCAGCAAGGTAAAGATCGAGGAGGATCGGGTCACGATCAATGGCGAGCGCCGCGATGGCAGCCGCTTCACCACGATCAATCCGGGTGATGAGTACCTGGTGAACGACCTCATCAACCACAACGTCGAGATTGAGCAGGCGCCGCCACCGTCGGGTCCGTCGCTGGCCTACATCCTGATAAATCTGCTGCCATACGTGATCTTCATCGGCATCTTCATTTTCTTCATGCGTCAGCTGCAATCTGGCGGTGGCGGTCGCGGCGCAATGAGTTTCGGCCGCTCGAAAGCCAAGATGCTGGCCGAGGATCAGATCAAGATCACTTTTGCTGATGTGGCCGGTTGCGACGAGGCCAAGCAGGAAGTCTCCGAATTGGTCGAGTTCCTGCGTGATCCGGGCAAGTTTCAGAAGCTTGGCGGCAAGATTCCTCGCGGTGTATTGATGGTGGGCTCGCCGGGTACCGGTAAGACCTTGCTGGCCAAGGCGATTGCCGGTGAAGCCAAGGTGCCGTTCTTCTCCATTTCCGGCTCGGATTTCGTCGAGATGTTCGTCGGCGTGGGTGCGTCACGCGTGCGCGATATGTTCGAGCAGGCCAAGAAGCACGCCCCCTGCATCATCTTCATTGACGAAATCGACGCCGTCGGCCGCCACCGTGGCGCTGGCCTCGGCGGCGGACACGACGAGCGCGAGCAGACCTTGAATCAACTGCTGGTCGAGATGGACGGCTTCGAGGGCAGCGAAGGCATCATCGTCATCGCTGCCACCAATCGACCCGACGTGCTCGACCCGGCCCTGCTGCGTCCCGGCCGTTTCGACCGCCAGGTGGTAGTGCCCTTGCCCGACGTGCGTGGGCGCGAGCAGATCCTGAAGGTGCATATGCGCAAGGTGCCGCTGGCCGAGAATGTCGAGGCCTCGGTGATTGCTCGCGGCTGTCCTGGTTTTTCTGGCGCTGATCTGGCCAATCTGGTCAACGAAGCTGCGTTGTTTGCGGCGCGCGAGAACGCCAAAGAAGTGCGGATGATTCACTTCGACCGCGCCAAGGACAAGATCATGATGGGCGCCGAGCGACGCTCGATGGTAATGAGCGACGATGAGAAGAAGCTCACCGCCTATCACGAAGCGGGTCACGCCATCGTCGGTCGTCTGGTGCCGGAACATGACCCGGTCTACAAGGTCACCATCATTCCGCGCGGTCGCGCGCTCGGTGTGACCATGTACTTGCCGGAAGGCGACAAGTACAGCCACAACCGTACCCAGATTCAGAGCATGCTTTGTTCGCTGTACGGTGGCCGGGTGGCCGAAGAGTTGATCTTTGGCACCGAAAAGGTCACCACCGGTGCCAGCAATGACATCGAGCGCGCCACGCAAATGGCGCGCAACATGGTTACCAAGTGGGGCCTTTCGGACGAAATGGGCCCGGTGGCCTACGGCGAGCAGGAGGATGAAGTTTTCCTCGGTCGTTCGGTTACCCAGCACAAGAATGTCTCCGACGAGACCGCGCGGATGATCGACGAAGTGGTGCGCGGCATCCTCGATCGCGCCTACCGTCGTACCAAGGAGATCCTTACCTCCAATCTCGACAAGCTGCACACCATGGCCGATGCCCTGCTCACCTACGAAACCATCGACGCCGGGCAGATCGATGCCATCATGAGCGGCCGCCGCCCCGGCCCGCCTGCTGACTGGACCGATCGCGATTCCAGCGACAAGCCGGGTAAGGGCGACGATGGCTCGGCGGTGATTGGCGGTCCGGCGGAGCAGGTGTGAAAAGCCGGGATTCGTGATTCGTGATTCGAAAGAGCCGGCATCGTCCGGCTCTTTCGTTTTTTGGAGCCTGGGGGACATCACCGAAGCGCACGCGATTGGCGGCTTGACCTGATGTCGCCGCGCCGCCGATGCTTGTACCAATAACCAATCACCAATCACGAGCAATGTTCGACATCACCCCCACGCTCCAATTAGCCAACCGTTCCATCACCCTGGATCGACCGCGGGTGATGGGCATTGTGAATCTAACGCCGGATTCGTTTTCCGATGGCGGTCAGCTGTCGTCGGTGGAGGCGGCGTTGAAGCGGGCCCGGCGCTTGCTGGAGGAGGGTGCTGACATCCTGGATCTAGGAGCGGAATCGTCTCGGCCCGGGGCCGAGTCGGTGAGCGTGGATGAAGAGCTGGCGCGGCTGATGCCGGTGCTGGAGCGGGTGCTCGCCGAGTGCGATGCGCCAGTTTCGGTGGATACGGCGAAACCAGAGGTGATGCGCGCTGCGATTGCGGCCGGTGTTCATCTGATCAATGACATTCGGGCGCTGCGCGAGCCGGGTGCGATCGATGCGGTGGCCGATAGTCAGGTCGCGCTGTGCCTAATGCATATGCAAGGCGAGCCGCGCAGCATGCAGGATGCGCCGCAGTACGATGATGTGGTGGCCGATGTGCATCGCTTCCTGGCCGAACGCATCTTTGCCTGTGAGATGTCGGGCATCGACAAACGCCGCATCGTCGTCGATCCCGGCTTTGGCTTCGGCAAGAGTCTGCAACATAACTACCAGCTACTGGCTCGTCTTGCGCGCTTTGCTGATCTGAAAGTGCCGCTGCTGGCGGGGGTGTCGCGCAAGTCGATGATTGGCGCCGTGACTGGCCGTGAGGTCGGTGATCGTCTGGCTGGCTCGGTGGCCGCTGCCCTGGTCGCCGCTCAACACGGCGCTGCGATCGTTCGCGTGCATGACGTTGCTGCCACGGTGGATGCGCTCAAGGTTTGGTGTGAGGTGAAGCCATATGTTCAGTCAGCTGCGACAAAGTCTGCTGCGCCCAAGATTGCCTGGCCGGATGAGGATTGATCAGGCCCGTGCGCCGTGGAAGGTGCCGGCATGAGCAAGCAGTTGCCCAGGTCCTCCAGCATCCTCGCTGCCCGGCCGCCAGAGAAGGTGCCTGATTTCGCTCGGCGTCGGGTTTGACGATTGCCTGGGCGCCATTCCCTGCTCCGAGCATGGCAAGGCGGGCCTGAGCGAGCGTGTGGTCAGGACTCCCCCCGCCAGCTCTTCTCCGACAGGTTGTTCAGCGCGTTGATATAGCTCTTCGAATCGAATGCAACGGGCGCCTCTGCTGTTGCCTTGAGGACGGGAAAGATGTGCTCACAGACGACGGAGGCAATTGCATGTATGGCCTCGTGACGATCCAGACCCTCTGCAAGCAGACGCGAGAGCGCCCGACCGGTTTCCGCGGGCTCCCCGAGCGCCAGCTGATTCTCGACCACGACGTGCATCGAAGCATGAAGTCGCAGGCTTTCTCCGAAGTCGCCCGAGAGTTGGTGGAATGCCTCGACGAGATTTATGCGATCCATTTCTGGTAGAGCGAGCCAAGTATCAGCTACCGGGGCGATACTCGGGTTGTAGACGTCGTCCATGCAGCTGCGACTCCCTATCTGATGTCCGGTGTCGGATTCTACCGGGCCAGCGCTGTCGGCGCAGGCCCGGTGGAATTATCAGTTAGCCCGGATTTTTCATAGGCAGAAATAGCGACGGCGTGAAAACCCTTTAGGATTCTGGTGTCTAAGCCAAATCCGAGGGGGCACGCCGTCATGACAGAGTGTACCTGGCGCTGGAGCAAGCCAAGTCGGCGAGTTCTGCGCCGACCTTGTGTCGCTTCGAGAATGCCATGGGTCGCGCCGAAGCGATCGCGTTGCATGGCGGAAACTCAGCCGAGGTGACGGAGCGAATGGCGCTGTGTTCAACCGAGATCTCAGACGGTCTGAAATCGCCCGTAGCTTCTTAGCCGCTGGTAGCGCTGCTCCAGCAAGGTGTGGACGTCGAGCTGGCGCAGCTGTTCAAGGTGGCCGCACAGCACGCCCTTCAAGCGACTGGCCATTTCCTTCGGGTGGCGATGGGCGCCACCCAATGGCTCTTTCACCACCTGATCCACCAGGCCCAGCTCGTGTAGACGCGGGGCGGTGAGGCCCAGGGCTTCAGCGGCATCGCGGGCCTTCTCGGCGCTTTTCCAAAGAATCGAAGCACAGCCTTCGGGCGAGATGACCGAGTAGGTGCTGTATTCCAGCATCAGGGTCTTGTCGCCCACGCCGATGGCCAGGGCGCCACCTGAGCCGCCTTCGCCGATCACCGTGCAGATGATGGGTACCTTGAGTTCGGCCATCTCCAGCAGGTTGCGGGCAATGGCTTCACTCTGGCCGCGCTCTTCAGCGCCGACGCCAGGGTAGGCGCCGGGGGTGTCGATAAAGGTGAGGATCGGTAGCTTGAAGCGCTCGGCCAGCTTCATCAGTCGTAGCGCCTTGCGATAGCCCTCGGGGCGGGGCATGCCGAAGTTGCGCCGGATCTTCGACTTGGTGTCGCGACCTTTTTGATGGCCGATTACCACTACCGGTTTGCCATCGACCCGGGCCAGGCCGCCCACAATGGCCGGATCGTCGGCAAATGCGCGATCGCCGGCTAGCTCTTCGAACTCATCGCAGATGGCGCCTAGGTAGTCCAGCGTGTAGGGGCGCTGCGGATGGCGGGCCAACTGCGAGATCTGCCAGGGCGTGAGCGTCTTGAAGATCTCTGCCGTGCGCACCTTGAGCTTGTCTTGCAGCTTGGCGATTTCCTCATCGATGTTGAACGCCGAGCCGTGGCTGGCATGCCGCAATTCAGAGATTTTGGCTTCCAGTTCGGCGATGGGTTGTTCGAATTCGAGGAAATTTGGATTCATGAGAATGTCGCTGCTCGCAATGATGCGCGAGTATACCGGGAGCGCGTCGGCGGGTCAGGCGGGCGCAGCGGAATTCCCGGAGACCGATCAGTGCTGGCGGTGCTGCGATGGTGGCAGGAGACCGAAATTCGCCCGATTGGAATCGCGCATCAAGGCACCGAGATCAGCCTCGCGAATGGCTCGGCGAACCTCCAGCAGGCTGGAGGGATGCATGCTGAAGTCAGTCAGGCCCAGACCGAGCAGGATCGGGGCAAACACCGGGTCAGCGGCAATCTCGCCGCAGACCGCAACCGGTTTCCCGGCCTGCCTGCAGCTCTCGAAGATATGCGCCAACAAGCGTAGGACGGCGGGATGGCTTGGCGCGGCAATGCTGGATAGGGCGTCATTGCCACGGTCGGCGGCCAACAGGTACTGGATCAGGTCATTGGTGCCCACCGAGCAGAAATCGGCGTGCGGCAGCAGGGAGTCGATGGCAAGCGCGGCGGCAGGTACTTCAATCATTGCGCCGAGCTGTGGCAATTGATTGATCTTAACTTTGCGTTTGGCTAGCTCTTGGGCGCACTCGCTGAGCAGTCGGTGGCAGGCCAGCAGTTCTTCGACATGAGTCACCATCGGCACCAGGATGCGCAGGGGGCCGTAGGCCGAGGCGCGCAAGATCGCCCGCAGTTGTTCGCGAAACACATCGGCATGCGCCAGGCACAGTCGAATGCCGCGCAGACCGAGCGCCGGATTGGGTTCGTCTTCGATGGCCAAGCCGGTGGCGTCGGCCTTGTCGGCGCCGAGATCGAGGGTGCGTATGGTCACGGGGCGGCCGTCCATGCCCAATACGGCATCGCGGTAGGCCAGGAACTGCTCTTCCTCGCTGGGCAACTCGCCGCGCTGCAGGAACAGAAACTCGGTGCGGTACAAGCCGACGCCGGCGGCGCCCAACGCATGTGCTTGCGAGACGTCTTCGCGCGATTCGGCATTGGCCCAGAGCCGGATCTCGACGCCATCGAGGGTGCGCGAAGGCGCTTTGCGCAACTTGGATAGGGCCTTGCGTTCACGACGCTGATCGGCGCGCGCTTCACGGAACGCTTTCAGGTCATCGGGATCGGGCTCGACGATGATCTGGCCGTCGTTGGCGTCGACGATGACCGCTTCGCCGTCGTTGATGTGCTGCAGCGCTTCGTGTGCGCCGACCAGCAGCGGCATATGCAGGCTACGAGCCAGGATGGCACTGTGCGACAGATGGCTGCCACCTGAGGTGATGATGGCGACTACGCCCTCCTCGTGCATATGGGCCAGTTCGGAGGGCGCAATGTTCTCGCACACCAGCACTTCGCCAGCCATGCCGATGATCTGCGGCGCCGGATCCGGATGCAGCGCCGCGTAAACCCGCCCGATCACATGGTCGATATCGTCGCGACGCGAGCGCATGTAGGGATCGTCGATCGAGTCAAATACCGAGACCAGACGATCGCGCTGCATGCGCAGCGCCGACGCCGCGCTGAAGCGGCCGACCCGCACCAGTTGGTCCAGGCCTTCGGCCAACTCAGGGTCGTCGAGCAGCATGGCGTGCAAGTCGAGAAACTCGCCCACTTCATGCGACAGTGCGCCGCGTACTCGCTCGCGCAATTCGTTCAATTCGGAGCGTGCCGCGCGCATCGCCTCGCGCAACAGTTGCCGCTCGCGCTCAACTTCGTCTTCCGGCAGCTTGCGCTCTTCGACGTCCAGTCGATGAGGCTCTCTGACCCGTGCTCTACCGAGCGCCAGCCCACGTGATGCGACGGCGGCCTGAAACAGGCGGCGCACTCAGCGGCACCCCATTCTGGCCATGCTGATCACGCATGCTCTCATTGAGCGACTATCCTCCCTCGTCGAAATAACGCCCGAATAAGTCGGCAATCGCCTCGATTGCCTGGTGTTCATCTTCCCCCTCAACCCGCACAGTGACCTGAGTGCCTTGAGCCGCCGCCAGCATCATCACCCCCATGATGCTCTTGGCATTCACTTCACGCCCCTTGGCCAGCAGAAACGTGGTGGATCGAAAACTCCCGACCAGTTGCACCAGCTTGGCTGCCGCACGGGCGTGCAGACCGAGTCGATTGATTACCAGGAGATCGCGTTCAACCATGGTCGACCCTGACTCCCAGTTTGCCACCGCTCATGGCTGCTTCGGTGAGTTTATCCAGCGGCAGGTCAGCATAGTTAAGCGAACGCAGCAGCATCGGCAAGTTAAGTCCGCTGATTCGGCGCGTCGCCGTGCCCAGTTCGGTGAGGCGCTGAGCCAGATTGCTGGGACTGGCGCCGAATACGTCGGTCAACAACAGCACGCCTTCGCCCTCATCGAGCGAACGCAAGCTCTGGCTGCCCGCGGCCAGCAGGGGGTCGAGTGGTGCATCAAACTCGACTTCGAGGCAGCCGATCTGCAAGGGCAGGCGGCCGAGCACGCGCTCGGCGGTGCGGCGCAGGGCTTCGCCCACGCCAGGATGAGTGATCAGCAAGATTCCAACGGCCATACGCCGATCTTAGCGGGAGGCAGGTCGCTTGGCGAAGGGGGGCGGTATCCCCGTCGCCAGGCATCTTGTCGATACTTGCGCCGAATCGGGGCGAGGCCGAAAGGCCATCAACCACCGCGCCGCGGGCAAAGCTGCCCCGATCGCCCATGGCGGCCGGGGCGAAAGGCAGCATTGGAGCTGCCCCAAGTTAATCGCCGGTCAGAGGCGAATGACCTGATAGAACGTGTGATCGCCAATCTGCGCCACTGGCACGCCCTTGGCCCACACGGGGCTGGCCAGCTTCTCGGCGACGAAGTGGTCGGCCCCCGGCACGACCAAGGGGCGACGTTGGCTGGGAAGCCGCCATTCGCGCTGACTGCGGAAGGCCACCGATGCAGCTCGATTCCACGCCTTCAGGTTTTTCAGCCGGAACTCCGGCGACACCAGGGTCGGGGCAAACTGCTTGGGCGCAGTCACCACCTCGCACATGGTCTTGCCCCAGCGTCCTGATTCCAGGCGACGCAGAGCCACTTCTGCCACTGCGCGCTGGCCCAGTTCGGACTGGTTGCGTGCTTCCAAATACACCGTCGTTGCCAGACACAGCGGGTCACTGACCGGCTGGGGCATAAGCGAGGCTAGCCAAAGTACGGCGGCCAACTTCATCGCGGACTCCTTCTCCGTTGCGACACTGGTCCACCGGCACCCAATCACTCAGGTACTCACAAGGCTCTCCGGCCGATCTTGGCCTGAGAATGGGGACGCATGCCATGGCGTTGTTGGGGTACGCCTGGTGCGGGCCGGACTATCCGGCATCGCGGCACCAGCCGCAGAGGTGACAGGGCTCCTTGCCGGTCACCTGACCTATTCGAACGCCCCGGCGGCCTCCGCGGGGACGTTCTGCATGTTTCGGGCGGCGCAAGGTAGTGTGCCAATCCCGAACCTCGGATGAACGCAATGGTAGTGCTTGCGTCGTCCGTTCGGAAGTGAGCCTACTCACGGTTTCTAGAGCATTCGCCCTAGGTGGTTCAGCTTAAGTGACTGATCTTGCAGAAAAAAGCAAGAAAGCAAGGGCGGGCCCTGGCCCGCCGCCGCGGTGCCGGGACGGTTCGCACAGCGGGATGATTGAGGTTGTCGGGCCATCGAAGCGGCGGCAACAGGATGTTCAGAACGGCGCCGGAGGCCCGCCCTGCGCCGGTCACAGTCGAACGGTTTGCCGGGAATCAAACACTTACGTGTTTGGTTCCCCGCGCGCCGACCGTGGCGCGCAAAATCAGGCTGCTGAAATGAGTCTCAGCAGCCTGCTAGAGCCGGGCGGCCAATCGCGATCCCTGAGCGATGGCGCGCTTGGCATCGAGCTCGGCAGCCACATCGGCGCCGCCGATGAGATGCACCGATCGACCGGCCTGCTGCAAGGGCTCGAACAGCTCACGCAGCGGCTCCTGTCCAGCGCAGATCACGACATGGTCAACATCCAGGCAGCGTTCTTCTTCGCCAATTCTGACGTGCAGGCCCTGGTCGTCGATGCGCTGATAGCTGACGTTGCCAAGCATCTTCACCTGCTTGTGTTTCAGCGCGGCGCGGTGAATCCAGCCGGTGGTCTTGGCCAGTTTGGCGCCGGGGCGTCCTTCGCTGCGCTGCAGCAGCCATACCTCGCGCGCCGCTGGTTCCGGGCTGGCCTCGCGCAAGCCGCCGGGCGACTCAAAGCTGGGGTCGACGCCCCATTCTTCCATCCAACGAGGAATCTGCAGCGACGGCGATACTCCGTCGTGAACCAGAAACTCGGCGACGTCGAAGCCGATGCCGCCGGCGCCGATGATCGCCACGCGGCGACCGATGTCGACCCGACCGGTCAGCACGTCGATATAACTGCAGACTTTCGGATGGTCGATACCTTCCAGCTTCAGCTGACGCGGGCGAATGCCGGTGGCCAGTAGCACTTCATCGAACCCTTGCTCGATCAGCTGCTCGGCACCGATGCGCTTGCCGAGCTTCTGTGCCACACCGGTGGTTTCCAGCCGACGCCGGAAATAGCGCAGGGTTTCGTGAAACTCTTCCTTGCCGGGAATCTTCTTGGCCAGATTGAATTGGCCGCCGATTTCCTGCGCCGAGTCGAACAGGGTCACCTGATGACCGCGCTCGGCGGCCACGGTGGCCGCCGCCAGACCGGCTGGCCCGGCGCCAATTACGGCGATCTTCCTTGGCTTGTCGGTAATCGTGTAGTTGAGTTCGGTTTCGGCGCAGGCGCGCGGGTTGACCAGGCAGCTGGCCTTCTTGTTCACGAACACGTGATCGAGGCAGGCTTGATTGCAGGCGATGCAGGTGTTGATTTCATCGGCACGGCGCTGTTTGGCCTTGACCACCCATTCGGCGTCGGCCAGCAGCGGGCGCGCCATCGACACCATGTCGGCCTGGCCACTGGCAATGACCTGCTCGGCCACGTCCGGCATGTTGATTCGATTGACCGCGACCAAGGGAATCTTGACGTGGGGTTTGAGTTTGGCGGTGACGCTGGCAAAGGCCGCGCGCGGAACCGACGTCGCGATCGTCGGCACGCGCGCCTCATGCCAGCCAATGCCGGTGTTGATGATGGTGGCGCCGGCCGCCTCAATCGCCTTGGCCGAGGCGATCACCTCATCGAAGTTTGCGCCCCCCTCGACCAGTTCGAGCATCGACAGGCGGAAGATCAGAATGAAATCCTTGCCCACTGCCTCACGGGTGCGGCGAATGATCTCGACCGGAAAGCGCAGCCGCCTCTCAAAGCTTCCGCCCCAGTCATCCACTCGGTGATTGGTGCGAGCGGCCAGAAACTGATTGATCAGGTAGCCCTCCGAACCCATGATTTCGACGCCGTCGTAACCGGCCTCGCGGGCCAGCACCGCACAGCGGACAAAGGCGCGGATTTGCCGCTCGACGCCTGCAGATGACAGCTCGCGCGGCTTGAATGGGTTGATCGGTGCCTTGATGGCCGAGGGCGCCACCGATAGCGGGTGATAGGCATAGCGACCCGCATGCAGGATTTGCATGCAGACCTTGCCGCCCTCCTTGTGTACTGCCTGGGTGATCAGTCGGTGTCGCCGTACTTCCCAGGGCATCGACAGCTTGCCGGAGAACGGCTTGAGCCAGCCGACCATGTTCGGTGCGATGCCACCGGTGACGATCAGGCCGACACCGCCGCGCGCACGCTCGCCGAAATACGCGGCCAGTTTCGGAAAGTCGCTGGCCTTGTCTTCCAGACCGGTATGCATTGACCCCATCAGCACGCGGTTGGGCAGGGTGGTGAAGCCGAGGTCGAGTGCACTAAGGAGGTGAGGGTAGGCGGCTTCACTCATTGCAATACGCATCCGTATGGGAGGCGATACCCTGCCCGGAAATCGCGCAATTCACAAGAGCCAGGGCAGTTGGTCGGTCGCAGCGACAATGATCGAGAGCTAAGGTGCCGCACGGCACTGGCGCGCTGCAAGCCGGAACACGCCAATGGTGCCGTCGAAGGTGCATGGGGGGCGTTCGTGGTTGGCCGCCAAAGGCCAAGCTGATCCGGTCTGGTGCAAAGTCTCGGTTATTTTTCCGTTAACAAGCCTGCAATTTATCGGTAGTATGCTTGGCGGCCTGCGCCGTCTTGCAACGCTGACGGCGCCCTGAGGTTCTTCACTATTTCAATCGGAGTGAGCGATGAAGAAGAAACTGTTGTGTGGAGCGCTGCTCGGGATTCTGGGCGTCGCCCAGGCCGCAGTAGCCGACGAGCAGCTTGACGACCGCTGGTATTTCACCGCGGGTGTCGGCTATGGCTTTCTCGATTCCGACCGCAATGTCGACGACGACGTCACCGGTCATCTTGGGTTTGGCCGCTTCGTCGCGCCGCGCTGGTCGTGGGACGCCGACCTCTACTACGTGAATCCGCAGAACGATGCTCAAGACCTGAACTGGAGCATGATCGGCATGGGCTTGACCGGCCGCTATCACTTCCGTGATGAGGGTGATAACTGGTGGCCATACGTCTCGTTCGGTGCTGGCGCCAAGCGTTCGGAGCAGGAGTTCGCCGCGCTGGATACCAGCGGTCCGCGCCAGCGCAAGGACAACAATTTCTATAGCAAGGTTGGCGTTGGCCTGCAGGCTGACTTCAACGACCGTTTCTCCGGTCGCGCCGAACTGGCGTCGGTTTGGGATTTCGATGATCGCGCCGGTCCTATTGGCGATGACTTCACCGATACCATCGCCAGCGTTTCCATCGTGGTGAAGATGGGCGATCTGCCTGAGCCGCCGGCTCCGCCGCCGCCGCCCCCGCCGCCGCCGCCGAAGAAGACCTGCGCCGATATGGATGATGACGGCGATGGCGTCAACAACTGCGAGGACAAGTGCCCGAATTCGCAGGCCGGCCAGGCTGTGGGTCCGGATGGCTGCCCGGTGCCGCTGACCATCGACCTGCGCGGCGTGAACTTCGATTTCGATAAGGCCACCCTGCGCCCGGATGCGATTGCCATCCTTGATGAAGCCATCGGCATCCTGTCGAAGTACCCGGAAATCAAGGTTGAAGTCGCCGGTCACACCGACCTGTGTGGTACCGATGCCTACAACCAGACGCTGTCCGAGAATCGCGCCAAGGCGGTATTCGACTACCTCACCGGCAAGGGCATTTCTGCCGGCCGTTTGATGGGCCCGAACGGTTACGGCGAGAGCCGTCCGCTGGAGTCCACCGATCAGGGCCTGCCGGGCTGCAAGAGCGAGAAGAATCGCCGTACTGAACTCAATGTTCAGAACTAAGCGCTACGCTCTGTGAAAGGACACAAGGCCCGGGTTACCGGGCCTTGTTTTTTGGGTCGTCCTCAGCGCAGAACTGCGATGCAGGTCTATGTTGCTGATGCGACAACAGCTATGATCCTGGCATTGAGAGTCGCCCGGGTGCGCCAGTGCACAAGCTGAACAAGTCCCTCTGCCTCATCACCGCCTTGGCTGTGGGAAGCGCCGTGTGCCAAATGGCCATCGCCGCGCCGCATGCTGCAGTGGCGCCAGCCGTGTCACCGCGGTTCACCGACGGAATCACCTTCGAGCAAATGGTTTCGCGCGATGAAGCGCGCCGCGCGCAGTACGCCGACGCGAGTTACCAGAAGCAGACTGAGTTCGACAATACGCCGTATCGATTCAATATGAAGCCGGGCGAAAAGATGAGTGCCGAACAGTTCGACGCGTGGATGGAGAGTCGCGGCATCCGCATCGTGCGAGCCAAGGCCGAAAACGGCGAGAGCAGCCCGGCCGCACCCACCGTCAGCGAATAATCAACCAGACAGTTGTTCCCCAGCGTGGTCTGTGCCTCGGTGCACTCAGATGCACTGAGGACAACCCACAGCGCTCCGCGGCTGCAGCGCGCTGCAGCCTGGATCGGCAACACACTTAGCCCGGATATTTCATGAGGTCGCGCCGAAAGATCCGGCAATTCCAAGCGGGGCGAGAGTTTCGACCGATGGTGTTGAGATAACAGAGTGTTCGCGATCTTTCGGCGCTGGCACGGCCCTCATTCGGCCGCTGCGCGGCTACGCAGGGCATTCGCCCTGAGGTCCTTTGCGCCGATTGCCGCGTTGTTCGGCTGCTACGCAGCAACGGCTACTTCGTAGCCTGCGCCTTCGCTACGCTCGGTCGGCTGCTACGCAGCAACGGCTACTTCGTAGCCTGCGCCTTCGCTACGCTCGGTCGGCTGCTGTCGCAGCTACGCGGGACTGCGTCCCGATCTCGCCCAAGTGGGCCCACCACTTGGGCTCGTCGCGCCTTGCACTCGACGCAAAGTCCTCGGTGATCATCCGCGCCCCCTCATGAAATATCCGGGTTAGGGTTTGACAAAACGATAGTGGCCCACCAGCCACTCATGGCCGTCGCGGTAGCCAAACAGTTCGGCGCAGGCCATCCAGAACATGCGCCAGCGCTGGTGCCAGCGCTGCGCCTGTTCCGGGCCATAGGCCTGCTCCAGCACCTTTAACACCTCGTCGCGGTGCTTATCCTGGTTTTCCAGCCAATGGTTGGCGGTGCGCTCATAGTGCTGGCCGGACAGCCGCCACTGCTGCTCCAGGGTCAGGTGCTGCTGGAAATGCAGCAGGGTGTCGGCTGAGGGCATCAATCCGCCGGTGAAGAAATAGCGGCCCATCCAGTTGTCATCGCCTTCGGTTTCGAACGGATACATCAGTTCGCGATGGCAGAAGATGTGTACGAACAGCTTGCCACCGGGCTTCAGCCAGCCATGGATACGCTCGAGGAGCACTTGGTAGTTGCGCATGTGCTCGAACATCTCGATCGACACACAACGATCGAAACGGCGCTCAAGACTCAGGGCATTGACGTCACAGGTGATGATCTCGACGTTATCGAGCCCGCGCTCGGCGGCTCGAGATAGGATGTGCTGGCGTTGCCCGTGCGAATTGGAGACCCCGGTGACCCGTGCGTTGGGATACCGTTCTGCCATCCACAGCGTCAGCGAGCCCCAGCCACAGCCCAGCTCTAGGATGTCCTGCCCGTCGGCCAGTTCGGCGCGCTCGCCGTAGAGGGCCAACATCGCCTCCTCGGCCTGATCCAGGCTCTCCTTGCCGCTGGGGTAATAGCAGCTCGAATACTTCAGACGCTTGCCCAGGCACAGCTCGAAGAAGCGGGCTGGCACCTCGTAATGCTGCTCATTGGCAGCTTCGGTTTCGATCGCCACCGCCGATCCGCGCAGCTCTGCAAGCAAGCTGCGAAATCGCTCCCAGGCCGCTACGGCATCATCGGCGCGTTCATCGCGCAGGCGCTGGGCACACAGGCGGCGAATGCCGAGTCGGGTCAAGGGGTCGGGGATCAAGCCACGTTCGCAGAGGTCTATAAGCATGGGTTTCGTGATTCGTGATTCGGAGATCGGAGATCGGAGATTGGAGTTAAGAGTTCGGGCGACGGGTATTGGGTACGCCGCAGCCGGCGCATCCCGAATCCCGAATCACGAATCTCGGCTCCTAGGCGGCCACAGAAAAAACATCGAGGTCTCCTGTTGGTAGCGCCGGTAGTCATCGCCGCGCGAGCGCAGGCTTTGGGCTTCCACGAACGGGATGCCGGTGATCCAGACCAAGCTGGCGCCCATCAGCAATGGGCCGAGCAGGCTTAACCAGGCGTTCGCTGCGCCAACGCTGAGCAGGACCCAGCCAAACCAGTGCAGCCATTCAAAGAAATAGTTGGGGTGGCGGGAGTAGCGCCACAGGCCCGCGCGGCAGGTCTTGCCGCGGTTGGCCGGGTCGGCCCGGAATGCGGCCAGTTGGCGATCGGCCAGAGATTCGCCACAGAGGCTCAGCAGCCACACCAGCACGCCGGCAATTGACCAAATGCTCAGGCTGGCTGTGGGGTTGTTGGCGGCAATCAGAAACGGTACCGAGAACAAGGCAGTGAAACCGGCCTGTAGCATGAAGAATCCGAAGAACTTGGCTTGGCTGTCCTGCCAATGCTGGCGCAGGTAGCGGTAGCGGCCGTCTTCTTCCTCGTGCAGTACACGCCACAATAGGTGCAGGCAGAGCCGGGCACCCCATACGCCGCCCAGCATCGCGGCCAGGAAGCGGCTGAGTGCCGATCCTTCCGAGACCACGCCGTAGTACACGGCGGCGGCGGCCATGCCGCCGGCCCAGACCACATCGACAATGCCGGCGTTGCGGGTGCGTCGTTGCACTTCGAACGCCAGGCTCATCAGGATGACCGCGGCGATCAGCACGTGGAGCAGCGGTGCGAAATCCATCGGCAGTCCTCAGGCCGGCGCCGTAGCACGCTGCCAGCGCTCGGCCAGCAGCAACAGCAGCGGCGTCAGAACACCCCAGGCCAATGCCAGGCCGATGTAGGGCCCAGCGCCCTCGGCGATGGCCACGGCCGACCAAGCACGGGCGGCGGCGTAGTAGGCCAGTGGACCGCCGACCAGACCGAATGCCGCGGCCAGCCACAGTCGCTTCTTGAAGCCGGCCAGTGAGTGATTGAGCGTGAGTGCAAAGCCGATCCACATGGCCACGATCCAGACCGGCGCCAGATGGGCCCAGGGCAGCGGAGAGGCGAACTGCATCCAGCCGAGCTGCACCCACAGCGAATCGACCAGGAACCCGAGCACCGCGCAGGCAGCCAGAATGAGCAGATCGGCGCGGCGGTCGGGGCCGACGCCGATCTGGTAGCCGGCAAACAGGCACACCGCCAGCGGGCCGAGCCACCAGTAGCCGTTGGCAGCGCCGCCCACCGACGCCATCCATACCGCCTGAAACCCGATCAGATTGGCCCAGAAGCGCATCAGACCAGTCCCGGTAGCCATTCGCCACGGCGACTACCGGGCTTGGTGAACAGCAGGTGCACATTGCCGATCGAACGCTCGATGAAGCCACCTTCGCAATAGGCGAGGTAGAACTCCCACATGCGTATGAACCGATCGGGATAGCCGAGCTCTCTAACCTCAGACAGTCGGCTCATGAAGCGACGCCGCCAGTGACGCAGAGTGAGCGCGTAGCTCGGTCCAATGTCTTCCAGATTGAAAAGTCGCAGGTCGGTGCGCGCAGCGGCTCCCAGCATGGCCGATACCGAGGGAATGAAGCTGCCGGGGAAGACGAATCGCTTGATGAAATCGACCGAGGTCAGCGCCTGCTGGTAGCGGTGATCTTCAATGGTGATGGCTTGAATCAGTGCCGAACCTTCCGGCTTCAGTAGGGCAGCCACCTTTTCAAAGTAGGTGTTAAGGTACTGATGGCCGATCGCTTCGATCATTTCGATGGAAACCAGGTGATCGTACCGGCCCGTCAGGTCGCGATAATCATCCTGCAGCAGGGTGACGCGATCCTGAAGTCCGGCTGCCTCCACACGTTGTTTCGCCAAGGCATGTTGCTCGGCTGAAATCGTCGTGCTGGTCACGTGGCAACCATAGCGGCCGGCTGCGTGCAGCGCGAACCCGCCCCAGCCGGTACCAATCTCGACCACTCGCAGACCCGGGCGCAGCTGCAGTTTCTGACAGATGCGATCGAGCTTGCGCTCGGAGGCCGTCTCCAGCGATTCATCAGCGTTGGCGAAGATCGCTGAGCTGTACATCATGTTGCTGTCCAGGAACAGCTTGAACAGCGAGTTTCCGAGATCGTAGTGAGCGGCGATGTTGCGACGGCTGCCGCTCTTGGTATTCCTGCGAAGCCCATGCCAGGCGTTCAGTAGCCAGCCACCCAGCCGAGCCGTGCCAGTCTCCATGGCGTCGAGGAGGTGGCGGTTTCGAACCAGGATTCTCACCAGTCCAACCAGATCACTGCAACGCCAATGGCCTTCCATATAGGCTTCGGCCGCACCTACCGAGCCTTGCGCTGCGGTCATCCGATAGAACTCGTGGTTCAGAACGTCGACGCGCACACGTATTGGGTCGTGCTGGCCGTCTTCGATCGATCCAAGCGTCAAATTATCCTCGCCATCGGACAGTTCGATTTCGCAGCCGCGCAATTGCGCCAGCAGATCCAGCAAGCGTCGTCGCAGCAGGCGCCCCAATGGGCCGGCCGACGTTTCCGGCTGTTGCGGCAGGCTGTGTTCGTAGGCATCGCTCATCGATCAAGATCCTTGGCGTGTTGTGCCCATTTGTCAGGGTGGTCATAAACCGGGTTGCGCTTCAGCCACAAGCGCAGCGCCTGCCAGTGGATGCCAAGTACCACTTGCATGGTCATGGCGGGAAAGCGCAGCAGCTGGGCGGCCAAATTGCCGGCACTGATCGGTTGTCGCGTCAGGCTGAGGCTGGCATCGAAGTCGGTGATGCTCCGGTCGATGGAGTCCATATGCACGAATAGTTGTTCGTCGGGGGCGCTGAAGCGCCAACGATACTGCCGGTTCATGGGCAAAAAGGGCGACACATGGAACTGCTTGTCGAACTGCCAGATCCATCCTCGTGGGGTGGCTTCGGCACGGCGCAGATCCAGCACATAGCGATGGCGTTCTTGCCAGGGGGTATTGGTGATCTCCGCCACAATGCAGTTTGGTGTGGTGCCGTCGGCTTCGAAGCAGTAGTAGAAGCTCACCGGATTGAAACAATGGCCGAAGTAGCGCAGATGAGTGAGCAGACGAATCGGCCCTGCGGGGCGATGGCCGGTGTGCGTTTGCACCTCGTCGCGCACGCAATCGCTCAGCGGTCGGTCAGCGTCGCCCAAGTAGTCACTGCGGCGGAACTCGGCCAGATTCCGCCGATTCACCGACCAGAACCAACGGCCCCGAAACAGCTGCTCCAACTCGTCCAGATCGAGATAGAGCAGGAACAGCGGATAGCGGAAACGGTGCGGTCGCGGGCTGTTGCGACGATGCACGATGTGCCCGCGATAGATCGCGCTGGCCCTCGGTCGTTCGCTGGCAGGTTGGCTCACGCCGCGCTCCCCTGCGCCCTGACGGCGCTTGCCGGCCAATGCACACCCAGTCCATGGGCAACGTCTACCGCGCTGCGCATGCCATCTTCGTGAAATCCCCAGCCCCAATAAGCGCCGCAATACCAGGTGTTGCGCTGCCCGCTGATCTCGCCCTTGCGAGCCTGGGCTGCCACGCTGCTGGCGGTGTAGATCGGGTGCTGGTAGGCCATCCGTGCCAACACGCGGTTGGGATCGATGGCCTCGCTGCGATTGAGGGTGACCACCAAGGGCTGCGGGCAGTCGATCGACTGCAGCAGGTTCATGCAGTAGCTGACCGTGCATTGCTCGGACTCGCTGCTTGGAATCAGAGCGTTCCAGGCCGCCCATGCGCGTCGATCGCGCGGCAGCAGGCGTGCATCGGTGTGCAGTACGGTGTCGTTGTGCTGGTAGGGTATGGCGCCCAGGATCTCGCGTTCGCGCTCACTTGGATCGCCGAGCAGGGCAAGCGCCTGGTCGCTGTGGCAAGCGAGTACCACCTGATCGAAGTGTTCAGAGCCGGCGTCCAGGCCGATCTCGACGCCAAGGTCGGTGCGCTGGACTTGCCGCACCGGGCAAGCACTGCGAACGTCGACCCGCCAGGTCGCGCGCATCGCCTCGATGTAGGCACTGGACCCGCCTTTCACCACCCGCCATTCCGGCCGTCCTTCGACCTGCAGCATGTGGTGATTGGCCATGAAGGTGAGCAGGTACTTGGCGGGAAACTGGCGGATCTGCTGCGAGGGCGATGACCACAGGGCCGAGGCCATCGGAATCAGGTGTTCATCGCAGAAGCCGCCGCTGTAGCCGTGAGCGTCGAGATAGTCGCCAAGGCTGGGCCCGGGTCCGTCGATCGCTAACAGGGACGGTGCTTCGCGATAAAAGCGCAGGATGTCGCTCAGCATGCGCCAGTGACGCAGCGAAAACAGCCGGCGCTTCTGCACGAACAGGCCGCCATTGCTGCCGGCGTTGTACTCCAGCCCGGTTCTGGCCGACTTCACGGCGAAACTCATGGTGGTGGGCTGGGTTTCCACGCCGAGTTCGTCGAGCAGGGCAAAGAACAATCGATAGTTGAGCGGGTTGCAGACGATGAAGCCGCTGTCTACGTGGTAGACATGGCCTTGGATCTCGACCGTGTGCGTATGGGTATGCCCGCCCAGCCGCGAGTCGGCCTCGAACAACGTCACCTGATGCTGTTGGCTCAACAGCCAGGCGCTGGCCAAGCCGGAAACGCCGGAACCGACGACGGCGATCCGCATCGCTCAGGCTCCTACCCGTCGACGCAACTGCGCCGGTACTGGTTTGAGATCCCAGACCAGACCCAACATCGCCATCAGACGAAGCAGGTAGTAGGTGAGATCGATTTCCCACCAACGAAAGCCCTGCCGCGCCGAGCCGGGAAAGTGGTGATGATTGTTGTGCCAGCCCTCGCCGAAGGTGAGTAGCGCAAGCCAGAGGTTGTTGCGGCTGTTGTCGCGCGTATCGAAGCGGCGGCTGCCAAACCGATGAGCCAGGGAGTTGATGGTGACGGTAGCGTGGAACAGCAGGGTAGTGGAGACGAAAAAGCCCCAGATCAGCAGTTGTCCCGCCGACGTGCCCAACTCCGGATGCGCCTTCTCCAGCCAGCCACCGAGGAAGAACAGGCCGGTCGCCAGCGCCACCGGCACCAAGGTGTCGAAGCGATCGATCAGCACCAGTTCGGGATAGCGGCGCAGGTCTTTCACCACGCTGACATCGGTAGCGAAACCGCGGGGCGTCAGGAACCAGCCCATGTGGCTCCACAGCAGATTGCGTGTGACTGGCGAATGCACATCGCATTCGGTATCGGAATGACGGTGATGATTACGGTGGTGCGCTGCCCACCAGATCGGGCCGCGTTGCACGCTGGTGGCTCCGATCATTCCGAACAGCGCCTGCATCAGCCGCGAGGTCTTGAACGCCTTGTGCGAGAAGTAACGATGATAGAAGCCGGTGATGGCGAACATGCGCAGGGCATACAGCGCAACGGCCACGGCGACGGCGAACCAGGAGACGCCGACCCAAAAAACCCCCAGGCAGGCCAGATGCATGCCTACGAATGGCAGCACCCGCAGCCAATCAATGCGATCTGAAAGGGTGGTTGGATCAGTGGCCGCGCTCGATTGAGTGTCGAACCACTGTCGCAGCGCTTGCAGGATTTGAAGAGCAGGTCCGTCGGTTTTGTTCATTTGCTTCTGGACAAGGTGGTTGCGCACAGCCCAACGGAGCATGCCGTCGATCAGGTGATGATCCGGTTGAGCCACTGCCGGCTTGTTACGCTACGCGTCAGCAAGGTGCAGCGGTTGCAAACAAATAGTTAACGCGGCGCGAAGCTGAGCCAATCCCGCGGCCCCAGGCTTGAGCATGGCGGTACGCTCGGTGCTTGGCAATCCTTGTCGAGAGCGTGTTTCTATGTCAGGCAACGCCTCTGTTGCGAATGAAGAGGATCTGAAAGCGGCGTCAAGACGATCTGGCGGTGGCCGGGTGTCTCGTTCATGCTCTCGCCCATGCGATCTCGGGACAGCTCATCGATGGTGACGCCTGGTCCGCGCTTCGGGCTGGCCCGCGTGCTGTCCAAGCGCGGCGTTTGTTCACGCAGCGTAGCAGCTCAATGGGTGGTCTCCGGGCGCGTCACGGTCAATGGCCGGATCGAGCGCAACCCCGAATTCCCGGTGCGCGAAGGGATCGACAAGGTGGGCTTGGATGGCCACCCGCTGGATGCTCCGCGGCGCTGCTGCCTGATGCTCAACAAGCCACGCGGTCTGCTTACCACCACCCAGGATGAGCAAGGCCGCGACACCGTTTACCGCTGTTTTGATGGCCACGACCTGCCTTGGCTGGCACCGGTGGGACGGTTGGACAAGGCCAGCGAAGGCCTCTTGCTGTTCAGTAATGACCCGGCCTGGGCAGCCCGCTTATGTTCACCACAGCAAGGGCCGGACAAGACCTATGCCGTGCAGGTGCGTGGCCTGTGCGGGCCTGCGCATCTGCAGCGTATGGGCGAGGGCATTGTCGACGCCGGCGAGCGGCTCGCCGTCAAGCAGGTCGAGATGATGCGTCAGGGCGAAAAGAACAGCTGGTTGCGCATCGTGCTCGATGAAGGCCGCAATCGCCAGATCCGCCGCATACTCGCTGCCCTGAACCTGCCGGTCATGCGCCTGATCCGCATCGCCGTCGGAAACGTCGAGCTGGGTGAACTCGGCAAGGGCGAGTGGCGATGGCTGAGTGAAGCCGAGATGTCGGGTTTGGGCTAGAGCGTTTCGTTCCACCTTGCCGCGAAACCGGTTGTTGAAGAAATTCGAGACGGTGTGCGCGCTGCGACGGAGCAATGCAGCTAAATTGTTGGTCTCGACCCGCCGACATCCTCAACGGAAAACGGCGGGTCAAGACCTGCCTTACACCGTGGAATGCAGCATCCAGCTGGCGGCGGCGAGGCCGATGCCGCCGAACAGCAGGCCGAGCACGATGCCCAGCCATGCCTGCTTGCGCTCTTCGCGTCGCGCCATCGCCGCAGCCACGCGACTGATCGCCGCTTCCTGCGCATGCCGACGGCGCAGGATATGGGGCATCCAGGTCAGATTCATGGCGCCGATGGCGACGATCAGGCCGAAGAATGCCGCCGTGGCCCAGGACATGCTGTCGAGATGTGCTGCCCAGCCCATCAGGCCGGTAAACAGGAACACGACAGCGATGCCGGTGACGGCATACCAGGCCAGCTGGCGCTTTTCCTGCTCATCGATCGCTGTGCCCCAGTAGCGACGCACGCCAAACAGTACGCCAGCGATTCCGGCGATCAGCGCAAACACGATGCCGCCGGCTGCGCCGACCAGCAACTTCGACGCGCCCTTGCTGGCTGCCCCGGCGCCGAACAGCATCTTGCTGATGCCCTTGGACGCCGCCGCACCGCCAGCGGCGATACCCGCTGCGGCAGCGCTGGGGCTGACCATCAAGCCGGCCACGACCAGGGCGGTAAAGGCTGCTGTGGGCGCGGTGGCGCGCGCGAAGTCTCCCAGGCGGGCAACCAGATCGTTGCGCAGGCTGTCGCGGGCGCGCTGCAGGCGCTTGCGCACGGCGGCATCGGACATGCCGAGCAGGTCGGCAACCTGCTTCGAGCTCTGTCCTTCACGGTAGTAGATCAACAGGATTTCGCGAGTCTCTTCCGGCAGCTCATCGATCAGATCGGCCACCACCTGCTCTTCGTCCTGACGGGACAGGCGATCCGGCACGTCCGGTGAGGGATCGGCCACCACGCGCAGGATGTCATCCATATCGCCGTCGAAGCGCCGCTCGGTCTTGCGACGTCGCAGATGATCACGGGCCAGATTGCGCGTGATCTGGCGCAGCCAGGGCAGGAAGCTGGACGAGCTGCGCAGCCGCCGCAGATGCGTCCAGGCATTGAGGAATGCCTCCTGGGCAATATCCTCGCTGGCCTGAATGTCGCGCACGATGGCCAGGGCGATGGCAGTGATGCCGCTCTGGCAGCCAGCCACAATCTGGCCAAAGGCCTCCTGGTCACCCTTCTGGGCGGCCGGCAGGTGAAGTTCGATCAGGCTGAGCAGGGCTTCGGGCTTCATGGGGTTCAGTCGCAGTTATCAGTGCAGGTCTCGACGATGATCGCCTCGGGTTGTGACGCCGGCTGAGTCGCTTCGCCGCCGCGAAGCATTTTCCAACTGGTGATTCCGGCCAGGATGGTCAGAATGATCAGCAGTACGGTGCGCACCCGCGCTGCCGGCGAACGCTTCCTCCCGGCGTCGGCGGCGCTGTAGACGCGGCCTGCCGAGGGCACGAAGCTGTGATCACGGGTCGAGCGACCCAGCCCGATTTCACGCATGATCTGATTGGCGCGGCTGAGATCGTCGGCCTTGACGATCCAAACCCCGGATTCGGGCTGCTGACCCTCGCGAAAACTGAACTGGCGGCGTCGGTTGCCTTTGTAGGACCGGCCTTCGCTGACATAGACCTCGATGTCCGCCTGCTGCAGGAGCTCGGCCACCCGCTCAACATTTTCCAGCCGACTGGATGCATACACCTGACGCATTGCCGTCAGCCCCTGGTGGCCGGTGGGATGACCCGAATCAGGCCTTCCTGAGCGGTGGACGCAATCAACTTGCCCTGGCGGTCATAGATGCTGCCGCGGGCCAGGCCGCGAGCGCCCTGTGCACTGGGGCTGTCGCAGGCATACAGCAGCCAGTCGTCCATCCGAGGCGGTCGGTGAAACCACATGGCGTGATCGAGGCTGGCCATCATCACGTTGGGCTGCAGGTAGGAGATGCCATGTGGAAAGGTGGTCGTGCCAATCAGGTGGAAGTCGGAAGCATAGGCCAGCAGGGCCTGATGCAAAGCGGGCTCATCGGGAATTTCATCGATCAGCCGAAACCAAACCTGTTGATAAGGCGGGCGTTTGGTCGGGCGCAATTCGTCGCGCGGATACACCGGACGGAATTCGAATGGTCCCTTCTGTGATAACCAGCGCTGCATCTTCGGCGGTAACTGGGCCAGGGTGGCGGCGTCCATCTCGACCGGGCCGGGCAGATCATCCGGCTGTGGAACTTCTGGCGGTGAAAGCTGGTGTTCAGCACCGGCCTCCGGCTCATGGAAGCTGGCTGCCAGGACGAAGATCGGCTGGCCTTTCTGAATCGCCGTGACTCGGCGCACCGAGAAGCTGCCGCCATCGCGGGTGCGATCGACGTCGTACACGATCGGATGCTCAATATCGCCGGCGCGCAGGAAATAGGCGTGCAGCGAATGCACCGGCCGCTCTCCAGCCACGGTTTGCTGCGCTGCGGACACTGCCTGTCCCAGCACTTGCCCGCCAAACACGTAGCGAGTGCCGATATCACGGCTTTGGCCGCGGAACAGATTGTCTTCCAGTCGCTCCAGGCGGAGCAGCTCCAGCAGTTCAGCCACCAGGGTATGCAAGCGCGAATCCTCCGTTGCGCGCCGGTCCTCGGCCGCCGCTCAGCCGCCAATAATAGCAATCCGGCTGCCGCGAAGATGAAGCCAGGCTAGTCGCCGAGGCGGGTCCAGCCGGCTTCGATCACCCGCGGCCAAGGGAACAGCGGTCCGGGGTCACGCTTGCGGTAGATCAATTGCTTGGGGTTGTTGGCCGCTGGCACCTGCTCGGTGTCGAGGTCCTCATGGCCGGCGATCCAGGCCAAGTCCGGCAGCTCGTGGCGCAGCCTGGCCAGCAAGTCCATCAGGGCATCGATCTGCGCCTGCGGGTATGGGTGCACCATGGATTGATGGTCATGGTCATACCAGCGCGGAAAGCGGCCCGGGTTGACCAGTTCAATGCCGATCGTCTGCTGGTTGTAACCACGCACGTGGTGGGCCACCCGCTCGATGTCCACGAATTGGTGAATGCTGCCGTCGAGGTCGATGTAGTAGTGGCCCGAATTGCCGGTGCCGCTGGTGTACAGCACCCGTTCGCCGAACTCGCGCGCGGTTTCCAGATCCGGTGTCTCGGTGCAATGAATGACAACGCCTTGGATGCTTGAGCGCGGGCGAGCATCCAGCGCTTCCTCATAGGGCAGTGGCTCAATGGTGATGTTCGGCGGGTTAGCGTCCATCCTCGGCATATCGTTGGCGGCCATCGGGGATCGTTACAATAGCGCTCCCGTCCGCGTCCGGCGACGCCCAAGCCTGAGTTTTCCATGCCCGGCCATGTCATTTTGTCTCACGGACTGCACAGCAGCCCCGCTGCCACCAAGGTCAGCGCCATGGCCGCAGTGGCCGAGCGTCTGGGCTGGACCCACGAACGCCCGGACTACTCCCAGATCGATGCTGACGGCAGGGTCGAGGATATTCACCGCCGCCTGTCGCTGTTGGTGGAGCGTGCTCGGCAGGCCTCGCAGCCGCTGGTGCTGGCAGGCTCCAGCATGGGGGCTTTCATTTCGGCCCTGGCCAGTCAGGAAGTCCCCTGTGTCGGCCTGTACCTGATTGCGCCGCCCATCGTCATTGACGGCTTTGCCGGCCCGTTGCGTGCGGCAGCGGTGCCGACGGCCGTGCTGCACGGATGGAACGATGAGATTTGCCCGGTGGGTGATGTCGTTCGCTGGGCGCAGGCGCGCCGCGCCCATCTCGAGTTGGTCGATGATGGACATCGACTGGAGAACCATGTTCAACACTGTGCGGAGGCGTTCGGACGCTTCCTGGCGCGACGTTGATGGAATTCTTCGTTTCCTGCGCCAAGGGGCTGGAGTATCTGCTGGTCGATGAGCTGGCTGCATTGGGAATGGGGCGGCCGCGCGAGCAATTGGCCGGCGTTCGCTTTGATGCCGAGCTTGAGGATGCCGCCCGGGTGGCGATGTGGTCGCGACTCGGCAGTCGCCTGCTGCTGCCTTTGGCAGAGTTTGTCTGTGACGACGAGGATGCGCTGTATCAGGGTGTGTTGGAGATTCCCTGGTCTGAGCATATGCGCGCCGACGGCCGTTTGTGGATCGATGCCCACGGCCGCTCGGGCAGCCTGATCAATTCGCAGTTCGTGGCTCGGCGTGCCAAGGACGCGATCGTCGACAAGCTGCGCGCCGCCAGTGGCTCGCGTCCTGATGTTGATCGTGAGTTTGCCGATATCCGTATCGATCTGCTGTTGCGCAAGGGCCGCTGTACCTTGTCGCTTGATCTTGGCGGGCCACTGCACCGGCGCGCCTGGCGCGAAGGGCAGGGCAGTGCGCCGCTGAAGGAGAATCTGGCTGCGGCGGTGCTGCTGCGCTCGGGGTGGAACGCATGGCTGGCGTCGGAGCAACCCGTGCTTGATCCGATGTGCGGCAGCGGTACGCTGTTGATCGAAGCGGCCTGGATGGCAGCCGACGTGGCGCCGGGGTATCTGCGATACCGGCAAAACGCCCCGAACCGCTGGCTCGGCTGGCCCAACAACGCTTGGCAGCGCATTCGCGAGGAGGCCGAGCAACGTGCCAAGGCCGGACTTGCTACCGCCAAGCCGCGCTACTACGGCAGCGATATCGACCGTCGCACGCTGCAGGCCGCACAGGCCAACGCCGAAGCGGCGGGCGTGGGGGGGCTGATCCATTTCGATCATCGCGCTTTTGAACAGTTGCCAGCGCAAGGCGCGGAGACTGGACTGGTAGTGTGCAATCTTCCCTACGATGAGCGTTTGGCTGCCGATCTGGATCTTTACCGACGCTTCGGCCTGCAGTTGGGGCAGATCGCCCCCGGTTGGCGCGCCGGCCTGCTGTGCGGCAATGATGAATTGGCCAAGGCCACTGGGCTTCGAGCCAAGAAGCGTTACACCCTGTTCAATGGCAGTCTTGAATGCCGCCTGATCGTGGTCGACTCAATCGAGCCGCCGCGCCCGCGCTCGACCGCAGAAGTCGCTCGGCGCGAGCTGAGTCCCGGTGCCGAGATGGTGGCCAATCGGCTGCGCAAGAATCTGAAGAAGCTGAAACGCTGGCGTGAACGCGAGCAGGTCAGCTGCTTTCGCGCCTACGATGCTGATCTGCCCGAGTACTCCGCAGCGATTGATGTCTATCAGGGCTGCGATGGGGATAGGCCACTCTATCTGCATGTTCAGGAATATCAGGCGCCGGCTGAGATTCCTGAGGCCGAAACCAGTCGTCGATGGAACGAGTTGTTGGCGGCGGCCGAACAGGTATTCGAAGTGCCGCGATCACAGTTGGCCTTGAAGCGGCGTCTGAAGGCCAAGGGTGGCAGCAAGTATGGTGTGATGGAACGACGTGGCGAGACCCTCTGGGTTGATGAGGCCGGCCTGCGGCTGAAGGTGAATCTGTTTGATTACCTGGATACCGGCTTGTTTCTCGATCATCGCCCAGTGCGCGCCTGGTTGGCCGAGCACGCCCGTGGCCGGCGTTTTCTCAACCTGTTCTGCTACACCGGTGCGGCCTCGGTGCATGCCGCCGCCGGCGGTGCCGCCAGCACCACCAGCGTCGATTTGTCCGCCACCTATCTTCAGTGGGCGGCTGAGAACCTGGCAGCCAATCAGTTGAGTGGCAGCAGCCATCGTCTGGTGCAGGCTGATGTGGTGGCCTGGCTGGATGCCGAGCGAGCCCGATTCGATCTGATTTTCTGCGACCCGCCGAGTTTCTCCAATTCGGCTCGGGCGGCGGATTTCGACGTTCAGCGCGATCACGTCAAGCTGTTGCATGCCTGCATGGCCCGGCTTGCCGAAGGGGGGACCCTGGTGTTCTCGAACAATTTGCGCAAATTCAGGCTGGAGCAGGAAATCGAGCAGGCGTATCGGGTCGAACTGATGGGCGCATCAGCCTTGCCGCCTGACTTCGAACGCAACCCGCGCATTCATCAGGTTTATCTGTTGCGTCATTAGCCGCTGTCAGAACGCTTGCGCTGTGCTGAAGTCGTTCGACTCAACCGAGATAGCAGACCAAGCTGGTTGCTGAGACTCATTTCAGCAGCCCGATTTTGCGCGCCACGGACGGCGCGCGCTGAAGACCATCCTGGATGGAGGTTTTTTCAGCAGCCCGCTAACGCAAAGGACCTCAGGGCGAATGCCCTGCGTAGCCGCGCAGCGGCCGAATGAGGGCCGTGCCAGCGCCGAAAGATCGCGAACACTCTGCTATCTCAACACCATCGGTCGAAACTCTCGCCCCGCTTGGAATTGCCGGATCTTTCGGCGCGACCTCATGAAATATGGCTCTGTTGAATTCTGAGTGGGTAAGTTAGGTAGCATGCGGGTTAACAGCTCGGAAGTTGAGCTTGCCCGCGATCAAGAAGATGACGGTGCGGATCGTGTCGAAACGAGAGAATCCGCGAGC
>NZ_JACYTR010000053.1 GCF_014841215.1 Pseudomarimonas arenosa | reverse complement strand
CACGTTCAGCGATTCGGCGAAGGGCCGACCGATTGCCGAATCGAAGAACCACCTGACGCCATCGATCGTTGGGTAAGATCGACCGAAATCGCGTTTCGCGGGACGAAGTCCGACAGGCTGCTAGCTAGGCTAGGGCATGCCCACCTGTGTCAGGCCACTGGAGCGGGCCAGATTCAGGGCTTCGGTGACTCGGTGATAGGGCGCTTCCTGATCGGCGATCAGGTGCACCGCCGGCTGTGGGCTGCGGCTCGACTCCAGGGTCAGCAAGCCTTGCAGCGATGCGCGATCCCAGGTTTGGCCGGCAAACACGAATTGGCCCTCGGCATTGACCCGTAGTTCGATCGGTTCGGCGCTGACGCTGGGCTCCGGGCCCGGCGCCACGGTCATCGACATTGGGCGTTCGATGACAGGAATGGCAACCATAAAGATCACCAGCAAGACCAGCATCACATCGACCAAGGGGGTGATGTTGATGTCGGCCACGGCCGAGCGGTTACCAGCAGCTTGCGAAAACGCCATATCGTGCTCCCCAGTCAGTTGAAAGGTGCGCCTCCCTGCGTGGCCTGACTGTGCCCAGGCATTGGCCGTTCTGAACAGCGGGTTGCATCGCGCGGTTCAGCCTGCGTTGGGGCGCCGGTACGGCCTTTGCCTACAGGGCGCGTGGCAGTTGGCGGTTTTGCCCGTCGGCGGCGGCGATGGCACGAGTTCAGTCACTGCTCATTTGAAGCACGCTCAGGCGGCGCGACTGCGCTGCATCCAGTCCTCGACGGCGTCGATGGCCTTCGGTGCCGCCTCGGTCAACACTCGACAGCCGCCTTCGGTGACCACCACATCGTCTTCGATTCTCACCCCAATGCCGCGGTACTTGCTCGGTGCCTGCTTGTTGTTGGCATCGAGATAGAGGCCCGGCTCGACGGTGAGCACCATGCCCGGTTCCAGAATGCGCGGCTGCTGATCGATGCGATAGTCGCCGACGTCGTGCACGTCGAGGCCGATCCAGTGGCCGGTGCGATGCATGTAGAACGGCTTGTACTGTTCCTTCTTCAGCACCTGCTTCAGCGTGCCCTTCAGCAGGCCCAGGGACAACATGCCCTCGGCCAGCACTTCCACTGCTGCCATGTGTGGCGCATCCCAGTGTGCGCCCGGACGCACCGCGGCAATCGCTGCGGCCTGTGCCTCCAGTACCAGCTCATAGATCGCGCGTTGCGCGGCGCTGAAGCGGCCATTGATCGGGATGGTGCGGGTAATGTCGGAGGCATAGCCCTGCCACTCGGCGCCGGCATCGATCAGCAGCAGGTCGCCATCGTGCAGTGCTGCCTTGTTGTCGCGATAGTGCAGCACGCAGGCGTTGTTGCCGGCGGCAACGATCGGCTCATAAGCATGCTGGGCATCATGTCGTCTGAACACATAGCTCAGCTCGGCATCGATACTGTATTCGAACAGGCCTGGGCGACAGGCGCGCATCACCTGGCAATGGCCCTCGACGGCGATATCGGCAGCGCGCTGCATCGCCTTCAGCTCGTCGCGGCTCTTGAACAGGCGCTGCTCATTGAGCAGATGGCCGAGCTCGAGGAACTCATGCGGCGGCCGCGCGCCCTGGCGGATCAGTGCCCGCACCCGGTTGACCCAGCCGATCAACTTGAGGTCGAAATCGGCGTCGCGGCCGAAGTGGTAGTAGACCTTGCTGCGACCTTCCAGCAGGCCGGGCAGGATGTCGTCGATATCGGCGATATCGTAGGCATCATCCAACCCCAGCACCCCCGGTGCTCGTGCTGGCCCCAGTCGCGGACCATCCCAGGTCTCGCGCTCAGCGTTGCGCTCGCGGCAGAACAGCAAGACTTCGCCATGCTTGCGTCCCGGCACCAGCACCAGCACCGACTCGGGTTCGGCAAAGCCGCTCAGATAGAGCAAGTCGCTGTCCTGGCGATACGGGTAATGCGTGTCACGACTGCGTACCCGTTCCGGTGCCGCCGGCAGAATCAGGATGCTGTCCTCTCCAGCCTGCCGCATCAGCAGGCGACGACGCTTGGCGTATTCGGTGTTCTTGATCATGGCAGAGTGGATCGTTGTGTTGCGGAGGGCGCTGTCGCCAAGGATAAGCGGTTTGAATTCAGGCTGCAGGGGTACGTCGCCATCGACGTTTTCTGTGGTCAGTCAGACCCCCTCCCAACCTCCCCCTCCGGCGCTGCGCGCCGCAAGGGGAGGGGCAAACAGCCCCCGGCGCGTAGTGAGGGTCTATAGGGAAGTTCTGAACAAGTCCATCCTGAACTTTTCAGACGCGCCGAGTTAGCCCGGATATTTCATGAGGGGGCGCCGATGTAGGGTCGAGAGCCGCGCGCTGAAGCACTGATCGATTGCGGTTGCTTCTCGTGCAAGTGGGCCTTGCACTCGGCGTAAAGTCCTCGGTGATCAGTGCACGCTCTGACTGCCGCCCGGATGCTCCGGTCGGTCGCTCATCAGCAGCATCGCCGCCACGCGCAGGAACTCGACGATCTCGGCCAGGGATTCGTCATCGCTGTCCGGGTCGTCGCAGCTCGGCGCGGCTTCGGCGATGCGGCCGATATCGCGCAGCGCCTCGTCGCCCTCGGCCGATAGCGCCGGTCGGGCACCGGCGGCCAGACCGAAACCGCCGAGGAATCCGCGAGCCCAGGTGATCACCGCGTCGACCCGATCGCGCAGTGGACGTTCATCTTCGGGTAGTAGCAGTTCGAAACCGAACTGCGGATCCAGCAGCTGGGCGGCACTGACACGAAACAGATCGAGCAGCATTTCAACTTCGTGGTCCTTGCGGTCGGCCTGCAGGGCGAGCTGTTCCAACCAGCCATGTTCGCTGGCTTCGCCGCCGGCGCAGAGAAAGCCGCACAGCGCGCCATGCAGCTCAGACGGGTCGACGCCCAGCTGCAGGCCGCGCAGAAGTTGATCGAGGGCGCTATGAGTAGGCAGTTGGCCAGCCACAGTTGAAGTCCGTTCTTGGAATGCCGTACATGGTAACCGCTGTGCCGCCCAAGCCTGCCGACTGCAGTGATGCTAGGCCCGGCGCCCGGCAGGCTCTACACTCGACGCGGGCGCGCCCTGACACGATTCCGGGCCGGTGGTGGCGCTCGTGCTTGGGCCGGGAGGAGTTGTGCCGAGAGGCTGCGGGGCAGGGCAGACGAGACGACAGCGCATGGCGGCCATGCTGGTCGCGTTGTGCACTGTCTGCGGCCTGGTCGGTCCGGCTCAGGCGGTGCGTCGCGATTATTTCTTCGAGTCGATCAGCAGCCAGCAGGGCCTGGCGCAGAACACCGTGCACGCCATGCTTAGAGATGGTCAGGGCTTTGTCTGGGTGGCCACCCAGGGCGGCCTGCATCGCTACGACGGTTATCAGTTCGAACTGTTTCAGCACGACCCCAACGATCAGACCTCGCTGCCGGCCAGTTTTGTCACCGCCCTGGCACTCGGCGAGCAGGATGTCCTGTGGATCGGCTTCAATGCTCACTTCCTGGCCAGGCTCGATCTGCGCACGCGCAAGATCACCCGGCTCGATCACGCTGCGGTCGACGATCCGCAGCGCAACCAGGTGTCATCGATCCGGGTGGCAGACGACGGGCAGATCTGGCTCGGCACCGGCGCGGGAATTGAACGTGTCGATCCGCTCAGTGGCCAGCGCACCGAGGTTGTGCGCCTGCTCAATCAGGCGCGCATCGACCGTGCCGGCATGCCGCGTTCCAGCGCACTTGAGTTCGATGCTCAAGGCTTTCTATGGGCGGCCACCGATGGCGGTCTGTTCCGCATTGATCGGCGCAGCGGCAGCTACCAGGCGGTGGGCGGCGACACGCCGGCCTTCACCTTGCATCGCGACGCCCAGCAGCGGCTCTGGGTGGCCCGACTCGACGGCCTGTTCAGGGTCAATGAGACAGCCAGCCTGGAACCGCAGCTGCGACCCGATGGACAACCCTTCGAGCCGATCTACCGGCTAAGCGGCGATCAATCCGGACGCTTGTGGATGGCGCCAGTGCAGGGCGGCTTGCTGCGCTACCAGCCGGACAGCGCCACGCTTGATCGAATCGACTACGTGCCGGGTCTGCCGGCCGGCCTGCCCGAGCAGGCGGTGGCCAGCCTGATGGTCGACCCCAGTGGCTTGCTCTGGGTCGGCGGTGAATCCACCGGCATCTCGACCAGTCCGGCCGACGGCGCGCGCTTTACCCTGATGCTCGATCTGGATCGGCGCTTTGATCTGCGCGGCAGCAATAACATCCGTGTGCTGCTGCAGATCGATCAGCGGCATGTCTGGGTCGGCGCCGAACGGCAGGGGCTGAAGCGTCTAGACCTGCACACCGGGCAGTTTGAGAATTTCATTGAGGCCATCAATCAGGCCCGCCCGCCGGCAGCGCAGGGCCGCGGCATCCGTGTGCTCGGTCTGTCGCGCGCGGAAGGCAGCCAGATCTGGGTCAGCACCGATCAGGGCCTGTACCTGCTCGATCCCGAGCAGGGTCGCGCGCAGTGGCGGCTGATACCGGCCGATCCGCAGGGCCGGCCGTTCGGCGAAGTGCTGCGTTATTCCCTGCGCAGCCGCGATGGCAGCCTGTGGTTCGGCAGCTATGCCTCCGGCGTGGCACGTCTGCTGCCCTCCGGCGAATGGCGCTTCTACCAGCAAGGCGACGGTGAGTCTGGCGGCCTCAGCCACAATCTGATCAATCACATCTACCAGGATCGACGCGGCCAGATCTGGGTGTCCACCCTGAGTGGCCTGAACCGCATTGACCCGGACAGCGATCGCATCACGCAGTTCGACTATGACGCCAATCGGCCGGACTCGGTGATCGGTACCTTGGTGCGCGGGGTTGAAGAAGCCAGCGATGGGCGCCTCTGGGTGGCAACCCATAGCGGGGTGGCGGTGACCAGCGATGATCTCGCCGCCGACCAGCTGCGTTTCGAGCGCCTGTCGACGGGCGACGGCCTGGTCAGCAATACCATTTACGCCGTACTGGAGGCGCGTGATGGTGCGATTTGGGCGAGCAGCAATCTGGGGTTGATGCGGATCGATCCGGCCACTCGCGCGGTGCGCGCGTTTGGGTTGCGCGGCGGCTTGCAGGACCTCGAGTTCAACGGCGGCGCGCAGCTTCGACTGGATGATGGCCGGTTGTTGTTTGGCGGCATCAAGGGCTTGAATCTGTTCGACCCCAGTCGGGTCGGAGAAAGCGTCTTCGATGCGCCGCTGGCATTCACTCAGCTCAGCGCCAGCCGGCTGCAATCGACCCTGCGCCCCCTGGTGCCGATCGAACGATGGGTGGTGGCGCAGGATGAGCGGGTGTTTCGCTTCCGCTTCGCCGCGCTTGACTACACATCGCCACAGCGCAATCGCTTCCAATACTTGTTGGAAGGTTTCGATAACGGCTGGAGCATGCCAAGCAACGAGCCGACCGCGGTCTACACCAATCTGGACGCGGGCAGCTATCGACTGCGGGTGCGCGCCAGCAACTTTGATGGTCACGTCAGTGCCCATGAGCTGGGGCTGGAGTTGCGCGTCGAGCCGGTCTGGTGGGCCAGCAATGTTGCCAAGCTGATCTACCTGCTAAGCACGATCGGCATCGTGCTGGCGGTGCTGCGCGCGCGTCAGCGCAGGCGTCAGCAGGAACTGACCATGATGCGCGAGCTGCGCGCCCGCGAAGAGCGACTGAAACTGGCGTTGTGGGGCTCGGGCGACGAATTCTGGGATTGGGATATTCCGAACAACTCCCTGATCCGCATCGGTGCCGACCAGCTGCTGGGTCTTCCCGA
Source organism: Pseudomarimonas arenosa (assembly GCF_014841215.1). Classification (GTDB taxonomy): domain Bacteria; phylum Pseudomonadota; class Gammaproteobacteria; order Xanthomonadales; family Xanthomonadaceae; genus Pseudomarimonas; species Pseudomarimonas arenosa. Next base: position 27,864 of record NZ_JACYTR010000053.1, on the reverse strand, counting down.
GCAGCACAGTCTTTCAACCGACGAATGGCGCGAGCGCGCGGTGCACCCTGACGATCTGCCGCGGGTGCAGAGCATTCTGCAGGCGCATATCGCCGGCGAGACACCGGCGTTCGAGTCCGAGCACCGAATCCGCAATGCCAAGGGGCAATGGATCTGGGTGCGCTCGCGCGGCAAGCTGGTCGAGCGCGATCGCGACGGTCGACCGCTGCGCATGGCAGGTACGGCCCGTGATGTGACCCAGACCCGCGAAGCCGAAGGCGAGCGGCGGATTGCCTCCGAGGTGCTGCGCAGCATGGGTGAGGCGGTCGGGGTGACCGACCTGCAGTTCCACTTCGTGTCGATCAATCCAGCCTTTACCCGCATCACCGGCTATGAGCTGGACGAGGTGGAGGGGCGCTCGGCTTCCTTGCTCGATTCCGAGCAGCAGCAACCGGAGTTCTACTCAAGGCTGCGGGCCAGCGCCGAACGCACCGGCAAGTGGAAGGGCGAGTTGTGGCAGCGACGCAAGGACGGCGTGGAATTCCTGGCCTGGCTGGAGCTGGCCGAAGTGCGCGATGCCCGTGGTCAACGCACCCACTACGTGGTGGTGTTGTCGGATGTCACCGAGAAGCGTCGCGCCGAGCAGGAGCTGCGTTATCTGGCCAGCTACGACACCCTGACCGGCCTGCCGAACCGCACTCTGTTGTCCGAGCGCCTGGCCCGGGCGGTGGTGCGCGCGCGGCGCAATCACACCAAGATTGGTGTGTTGTTCATCGACCTGGACCGCTTCAAGGATGTCAACGACTCGCTGGGTCATGCGGCCGGTGACCGGCTGCTGAAATCAGCGGCGGTACGGTTGCTCTCAACCGTGCGCGAAAGTGATACGGTCGCCCGTCTTGGCGGTGACGAGTTTACCGTGGTACTGGAGGACTTATCCGATCGTTCCGCCGCCGAGCACATGGCGGCGCGGATCATCCAGACCTTTGCCGAGCCGCTGGATCTGGAATCGCGTGGCGAGGTGATCATCTCGCCTTCGATCGGCATAGCGCTGTTCCCCGAGCACGGTCAGGTGCCGGCTGATCTGCTCAAATTTGCCGATACTGCGATGTATGCGGCCAAGGACAAGGGGCGCAACAACTGGCAGGTGTACGACGAGTCGCTGGATGCCGATACCCGTCGCCGCATGGTCATGCTGTCGTCCCTGCGCAAGGCCATCGAGCGCAACGAACTTAGCCTGATGTTCCAGCCCAAGTTGAGTCTGCGCAGCAATCAGGTGACCGGAGTGGAGGCCTTGCTGCGCTGGCACAGCGCCGAGCTCGGCCCGGTCCCGCCAGCCAGCTTCATTCCGCTGGCCGAGGAGACCGGCCTGATCCTGCCCTTGGGTGAGTGGGTGCTGCAGGAAGCGGCACGCACCCTGGCGCGCTGGCGGCAGCAGGGTCATCTTGACCTGGTGATGGCGGTGAACGTCTCGATGGCGCAGTTCCTGCGAGGTCATCTGGAGCGCCAGATCGAACAGGTCATTCGCGACACCGACTTGCCGCCGCAACGACTGGAACTCGAAGTCACCGAGAGCATGGTGATGGCCAATGCCGAGCAGGCGATTCGCGTATTGCGCCAGCTGCGCCGCATGGGTGTGAAGCTGGCCATCGACGACTTTGGCACCGGCTATTCGTCCCTGGTGTACCTGAAGCGCCTGCCAATCGATACCTTGAAGATCGACAAGGAGTTCGTCGGCGACCTGACCCGCGACCCGGACGATGAAGCGATCACCGCCACGGTGATCAATATGGCCCACACGCTCGATCTGAAGGTGGTAGCCGAGGGCGTCGAATCGGAAGAGCAGCTGACCTTCCTGCGACATCATGGCTGCGATGAGATTCAGGGTTACTGGCTGGCGCGCCCGCTGAGCGAGGTCGACTGCCTGGAGTTTCTGCGCCAGCACGCATCGGGCTTGACCGCGCTTGCGCGCTGACCCTATCGTCATCGGATGAATCCGGCCCCGACCCCGCTCTCTCAGCTCAACCAGCGCATCGAGCAATTGCTTGAGCTGGCGCGTCGACTGGATGAAGAGAATCGACAGCTGCGCAGCCAACAAGAGCAATGGCAGCAGGAGCGGGCGGCGCTGATTTCCAAGAATGATCAGGCCAGATCGCGGGTCGAGGCAATGATTCAGCGCCTCAAGGCCCTGGAGCATAACGCATGAGTTCGACATCGGACGGAGACGGCGGCGGCGCGCCGGTGGAGGTGCGTCTGCTCGACAAGGCCTATCTGGTGGCCTGTGCCGAAGATGAGCGGGCCGGTTTGGTCGAGGCCGCCCGCCTGCTGGATGAACGCTTGCGCAGCATGAAGCAGGTCAGCAAGGGGGCCACCCTTGAGCGGGTGGCGGTGCTTGCGGCGCTGAATCTGGCCCATGAGCGCCTGCAGGCCGAGCGCGCCCTGGCTGATCAGCATAGCCAGACAGAGCGCCTGTTGCAGGATCTGGACCGTCAACTGCAGCGTCTTTCGCCGCTTGCCGGCTGAGCACGGCATTCCAAGGCCCGCACCCATGCCGAGCACTCGCGGCAGGCGGCAGATGCCGTTCTGCTGAGTGAATTGGCAGAAAACGCTGTTTATTGCATCGCCAGTCAGGCAGCGGATTGCTAAACTCTGTCGGTGTCTTCTGCCGTGTTCGTTGTTCTGCGCTTTCAATTGCCTTGACCCTATATAACGACCCCGGGCACGCGATATCCGGGCTGGCGAGCAAGTCCGCGTTCAGCGGAAAGCCCAATGCCGGAAGAGCCTGCCCACCTGATCCTCGGGATCAAGGTCGTCAGCGCAGACGGCGACGCGGCGGAGGACGCATCCACTCTCATTCGCGACCGCAATGACCGAGTTCGATCGCGGCGCCTTGCGCGCTGACTTGCGCCAACGTCGTCGTGCCCTGAGTGCGGCCGAACGGGTGCGCGCCGGAACCCAGGTCGGGGGTCTGCTTGAGCCGTACTGGAACGGCGCACGACTTGCCGGCTATTGGGCCTGCGACGGTGAGTTGCCGTTGCACGCGCTGCCACCCACGCCGCCCGAGGCGCAGTACTGCCTGCCCTGCCTGCTGCCGGACAAGCGCCTGGCGTTTGCGCCCTGGCGCCCGGGCGAGGCGCTGAAGCCGAATCGGTACGGGATACCCGAGCCCGATCTGCCCGACCAGTCGCTGCTGCGTCCCGAGGCGTTGGATGTCGTCCTGGTGCCCCTGATCGGTTTCACCCGCGACGGCACCCGGCTCGGCAGCGGCGGTGGCTACTATGACCGCAGCTTTGCCTTTCTCAATCACATGCCGCGGCCACAGCGGCCACAGCTGATCGGCATCGCTTACAGTTTTCAGGAACTGCCGCGCTTGCCGGCCGCGCCCTGGGACGTGGCCCTGGACCTCATCGTCACCGAACGCGAAGTCATCCGCACAGCGGGCTGAGCCAATCGCGTCGACTGCATCGAAACCTGCTAACAAGGGACTAGCTAAGTAATGGCCAAGCACTACTGGCTGATGAAATCGGAGCCGGAGGAATTCTCCATTGATGATCTGCAAAGGGTGGGCAGCGAGCCGTGGAGCGGCGTGCGCAACTATCAGGCGCGCAACTTCATGCGCGACGAGATGAAGCCCGGCGATGGCGTGCTGTTCTATCATTCCAACGCCACGCCGCCCGGCATAGCCGGCATCGCCCGCGTCGATGGTGAGCCCTACGCCGACCCGACACAATTCGACCCGGAAAGCGATTACTTTGATCCGAAGTCGAGCCCTGAGAACCCGCGCTGGCAGTTGGTTAACCTGCGCTTTGAGCGCAAGCTGAAGCGCTTAATTACCTTGGATGAGATCAAGCAGCACGCCGAAGCCCTGGGTGACTTCGCCCTGTTGCGGCGCGGCAATCGGCTGTCGGTGATGCCGGTCGAGAAGGCTCAGTGGAACTATCTGCTCAATCTGGAGTGAGTCATGGACAATCGTGAACTGATGAAGAAGCGCTCAGCCGAACGCGCCCTGCAATTTGTCGAGGAAGGAAGCGTGGTAGGTGTTGGTACCGGCAGTACGGTGAAATACTTCATCGAGAGCCTGGCCGGCTGGCGTGACCGTATCGAGGGCGCGGTATCGAGCTCTGACCAGAGCACCGCATTGCTGAAGAAGATCGGCATCCCGGTGCTCGATCTGAATGCAGCCGGTCAGCTGCCGCTGTACGTTGACGGCGCGGACGAATGCGATGGTCATCGCCGTCTGATCAAGGGTGGCGGTGCTGCGCTTACCCGCGAGAAGATCATCGCTGCCTGCAGCCAGCGCTTTGTCTGCATCATTGATGCCGCCAAGCAGGTGAATGTGCTGGGCAAGTTCCCGCTTCCGGTTGAAGTGATTCCGATGGCGCGCTCGCATGTTGCGCGTCAGATTGCCGCGCGCGGTGGCCAGCCGGTCTGGCGCGATGGCGTGGTTACCGACAATGGCAACTGGATTCTGGATGTGCACAACCTGGAGATCGTCGACCCGGTTGGCCTGGAGCGTGATCTCAACCAAATCGTGGGTGTAGTGACGGTGGGGCTATTTGCTGCGCGGCCCGCCGATGCCGTTATCGTCGATGGCGAAGTGAGGGCGTAGGGCGCTGGCCCCTGGCCCGAGCCTCGGTCCGGGAGTGGGAGCGGCCGACGCCTGTTCATGGTTGCGGCGGGCGCCAGTGTCGGCCTCGGCATCGTCGCCGAATAAGCGCCCGCGGCGGGTGGGCCCGACGCTGCGGGCCCGCTTGCGCTGTTACCCCACCGCCCCAGCCTTCTCCTGCTGTCGCAGCATGCCGGCCAGCCCGCCCTGCAGGGCGTAGACGTGGGCATAGCCGAGCCGGGTCAGGATGAATGCAGCGGCAGCGCTGCGCTCGCCGGTATTGCAGTAGACGATGAACTTCTGCCGGCGGTCGAATTTTTCCGCAGCATCCTCACGCAGGCGGAACAGAGGCATGTTCAACGAGCCCTTGATGGCACGCTGACTATGCTCGGCCGGCAGGCGCACGTCGACCACCACGGCGCCTTGGCGAGCCAAGATCGAAGCTTGGCCCGGCGTCAGCCATTCCACCACCGGTGGTTTCAAAACTTCCTCGAAGGCTTTGCGTCCGAGCCGCATTAAGCGGCCGTTCTGCATCATCCGTACCGTGGCATTGCGCGTGGTGTTGGACAGCAGGGCGTCTTCGCCAAAGCAGTCGCCGCGAACCAGATAGGCCACCGTGGTGTCGGCGCCGTCGAGCATCTTGGCTACTGAGGCTGCGCCTTCCTTGATGACGTAGAAGTAGTCGCCCTGATCACCTTCGCGAATGATCTGCTCGCCAGCGCTGACTTCGACCTCATCAAAACTTTGGAACATGCGCTCGATGTTGCCAGTTGGCAGCTTGTGAAAAGCGCGACTCTGCAGCAAACGGAATACCCAGCGGTTGCCCTCGGGGCTGGCATCGAAATGCTTGAAGTTTTCCGATCGCGACAACTGATCCCAGGCGATGACCTTCTCGGCATAGCGGCGGTCGAGGCGCAACACGCAGGCGCTGTCGCTGCTGACCTGGGCGGTGAATCGCCGCGGTTGCGAGTCGCCAATGGCGTAGCGGCCTTGCAGTGACTTGGAGTCGAAGGTCTTGGTCCGGCCATCGGGGTACTGGCCCTGGATCACCCCGTCGAGGACGTAGAAGGTGTCGCTGTCGAGGTCGCCGGCGCGAAACAGCACCTCGCCCTTCAGGTATTCGGTGACTGCTGCCTCGCCGGCCAGCTGTTCGCGTGTCTCGGCGCGCAGGCTGTCCAGCGGATACAGTTTGGCGATGTCCGCGCTATCTACATTCATTCCAGGCTTACCCCTCAGACGCTATCGGCCAGTCTACCCCTGAATTGCCATGATTCAAGGGGTTGGCGAGGGTTTTTCAAGCAGTTTAGGGGTTTCAGCGCTAGTAGTCCGGTCCGGCGGGTGATTCTGGTCGGGCAGAAACGAAAACGCCGCCCAAAGGCGGCGTTCGTCGTGTATCCAACGGGCTGCTGGGTGGGTCTCAGCCGGCCCGCTACCGCCTTTACTCGATATCGAGGAAGCTGCGCAATTGCTCCGAGCGGCTCGGATGACGCAGCTTGCGCAGCGCCTTGGCCTCGATCTGACGGATGCGCTCGCGAGTGACATCGAACTGCTTGCCGACCTCTTCCAGGGTGTGATCGGTATTCATGTCGATACCAAAGCGCATGCGCAGCACCTTGGCCTCGCGCGGGGTCAGGCCGGCCAGCACGTCGCGTACGGTTTCCATCAGGCCAGTGGTGGTGGCGGTGTCGATCGGCGAGTCGATGCTGGTGTCTTCGATGAAGTCGCCCAGATGCGAGTCTTCGTCGTCGCCGATCGGAGTTTCCATCGAAATGGGCTCCTTGGCGATCTTCAGCACCTTGCGGATCTTGTCCTCCGGCATCTCCATTTCCTTGGCCAGTTCCTCTGGCGTCGGCTCGCGGCCGAACTGCTGCAGCATCTGGCGGGAAATGCGATTCAGCTTGTTGATCGTCTCGATCATGTGCACCGGGATGCGGATGGTGCGGGCCTGATCGGCAATCGAGCGAGTGATGGCCTGACGAATCCACCAGGTGGCATAGGTGGAGAACTTGTAACCACGACGGTACTCGAACTTATCCACCGCCTTCATCAGGCCAATATTGCCCTCCTGAATCAGGTCGAGGAACTGCAGGCCGCGGTTGGTGTATTTCTTCGCGATCGAGATCACCAGACGCAGGTTGGCCTCAACCATTTCCTTCTTGGCCTTGCGTGCCTTGGCCTCGCCAATCGCCATCGAGCGATTGATCTCCTTGATTTCCGGCAGAGTCAGGAACAGCGCTTGCTCAATGGTGATCAGCTGCTGCTGCTCGGCAATGATCGCCTCGCGATAATCCTTCAGCGTCGGCGACCACTTCTGCTTCTTCTTGACCAGCTCATCAACCCACTCGAGATTGGTCTCGGCGCCGGGGAATGCCTTCAGGAAATCCTTGCGCGGCATCTTGGCGTGCTTAACGCAATGTTCCATGATGATGCGCTCATGGACGCGGGTCGCGTTGACCACTTCACGCAGCTTGCGTACCAGGTTCTCCAGCAGCGGCAGCGGCAGCTTCAGGCCCATGAATTCAGCGGCCATCTCTTCGCGCAGCTTCAGAGCCTTCTTGTCGTCGACCGACTTGGTGTGGCTCTTCTGGAACTTCTGGTACAGACCACGCATCGACTCCATGCGACGCTGCACCTCGACCGGATCCGGACCACTGCTGGTCTCGTCGTCGTCGCTGCTGGTGTCGTCGTCGTCGCTGTCGTCGTCGCTGTCGCTGTCGTCGCTGCCGCTGTCATCACTGTCGCTAGCGCCGGACACCGGCTCATCGTTGAGCTCGTTGGGATCGACAAAACCCGAGACCACTTCGGTCAGGCGCTTCTTGCCTTCCAGGTGCTGGTCGTATTCCTCGATCAACAGCAGGATCGCCCAGGGGAAGCTGGCCAGGGCGCCCTGGACCTGATTCAGGCCCTCTTCGATGCGCTTGGCGATGGCGATTTCGCCTTCGCGGGTGAGCAGCTCCACCGTACCCATTTCGCGCATGTACATGCGCACCGGGTCGGTGGTTCGGCCGCCTTCGGTATCCAGTGCCGACAGTGCCGCCACCGCTTCTTCGGTCGCGGTTTCGTCATCATTGGCACCGGAAGAACCGGCGATCAGCAGGGCCTCGGCGTCGGGCGCAACTTCGTGCACCTCGATGCCCATGCCGGTGATCATGCCGATGATGTCTTCGATCTGTTCGGGGTCGACAATGTCGCCCGGCAAATGATCATTGACCTCGGCATAGGTCAGGTAGCCCTGTTCAAGCCCCTTGCTGATCAGTTGCTTGATATCGGACTGCTGCTCCTGCTTTTCGATCGCCATGCGGAACCTGAGTAAAGTGCGGACGAGAACGCGCCAGTATAGCGTCTGCTGATTGACGCTGCCAGCGGGATGGAGTAATGCGGCGTGACCGCGGTCGCGAAACCCAGTTCCGTTCAGCTCTGCAGCAGAAAGGTGACGGGCCCGTCATTGGTCAGGCTCACCAGCATATGGGCCCCGAAGCGCCCGCTTTCAACCCTCGGATGACGCTGCCTGCAGGCTGCCAGCAGCGCGTCAAAGCACTGCCGGGCAAGATCCGGCGCCGCCGCGCTGCTGAAGCTGGGGCGCAATCCGGAGCGGGTGTCCGCGGCGAGGGTGAACTGGCTGACCAGCAGCAGGCCACCCCCGACATCGCTCAGCGAGCGATTCATCTTGCCCGTCTCGTCCTCGAACACCCGATAGGCCAACAGACGCTCGGCCATCTTGTCGATCGCCTTCGGACCATCCTCCGGCTGCACCCCGACCAGGGCCAGCAGGCCGCGCTCGATCTGGCCGACGATTTCACCCCCGACCTCGACACGGGCCTGAGAGACGCGTTGGATCAGGGCAAGCATCGGCACTACTTCCTCATGATTTCCTTGGTCGCGATGCTCTGTTGCTGCCGCTGCCGGGTCAAGCGCCGCACGGCAAGGTGTTTCTCAACCGCTACACTTCACCGATGAACCTGAAGATGACTTGGCCCGGGCGGATCGCCTTCGCGGCGCTGTGGCTGCTGGGTGCCATTCCCCTGAGCGTGTTGCATGGTCTGGCCAGTGTGCTGGCCTGGCCGCTGGCACGGCTCAGCTTTCGCGAGAGCCGGGTGGCGCGGTTGAATCTGCTGCTGTGTTTTTCGCAGCTGGATGAGGCTGAGCGGCGTCGACGGCATCGGCAGGTGCTGCGCGAAACACTGTGCATGCTGCTGGAAAGTGGACGGGTTTGGACCCGTCCGGTGGGTCAGGCCTTGCGCTGGGTGCGTGAAGTGCGTGGGCTGGAACACCTGCAAGCGGCGCGTGCCGGAGGGCGCGGGGTGATCGTGGCGGCACCGCATCTGGGCAACTGGGAGCTGTTCGGCCACTACCTCAGCTCGCTTGGTCCATTGAGCATCGTCTATCGCGAGCCGCAATGGGTGCCGGCGCATCAGATCCTACTGCTCGGGCGTGGCGGCGGCGCGGTGGAACAACTGCCGGCGCAGCCGTCCAGCGTGCGCAAGATGCTCAAGGCGCTGCGCGATGGTCGTCTGCTGGGCATCCTGCCCGATCAGCAGCCGAAGGTGGGCGAGGGCGAGTTCGCGCCGTTCTTCGGCTATCCGGCCCTGACCATGACCTTGTTGTCACGTCTGGCAGAGAAGTCCGCCGTCGAGGTGGTGTTTGGTTTCGCCGAGCGATTGCCGCGCGGCGGTTTCCGGGTGCATTTTCTGCCGGCACCGGAGGGCATCGCCGATGCGGATCCGGTGCGTGCCGCCACCGCGCTGAATCAGGGGGTCGAGGCCTGTGTCGCCCGATCACCCTGGCAGTATCAATGGACCTACAAGCGCTTCAGCTGGCGGCCGCAGGACGGCAGTCGAAATCCGTACGTGCACGGTCACGAAGCGATTCATCCGCCGTCGGAGCAAGCATGAACACTATCGATCAGGATCTGGGCTCGCCTGACGCCGCAGAGGCCCCGGCCGAGCAGGTCGTCGCCGAGGCGAGCGCCGAGTTTGAACCGGCAGCCCCAGCGGCGATCTGGAGCATGCGGTTGACCGCTTTGTTGCTGGCCCTGCTGTTCGCCAGCGGCCCGATGATTGCGGTGCTGGTCCTGGTCGGTGCGTACTCGGCCTGGGCCGACTACCTGGTACTTGGCCTGATCGCACTGCTCGCTCTGCGCTTAGCCTGGCGTTACGCTGCAGCGCGGCATCGACGGTTTCGCTTTCGGCTCGACGGCCGCGGGCTGGAAATCCATCGCGGAGTGATCTGGCATAGCGAAATCCGCGTGCTGCGCTCGCGCGTGCAGCACACCGATCTCAGCCACGGCCCGCTGGAGCGCCGGCTGGGTCTGGCTAGTCTTCTGATCCATACCGCAGGCACCGACAACGCCACCATTCGCCTCGCCGGTCTCGCCGAAGCGCGGGCGCGGGCAGTTCGCGATGCGCTGTTGGAAGGGCACGATGAGCGACTCTGAGAGCAAGGTTGTGCCGGCTTCGGAGGCCGAGCGACGGCTGCATCCCTGGTCCTGGTTGTTCGTGCTGATCGAACAGCTGAAGAGTTTTGTGCTGCCGCTGCTCTTGCTTTGGCTCTTCGGTCGCGGTGGCGACTGGCAGGAGTACGCTGCTGCCGTCGCCACCGTGGTGCTGACCGTTTCAGCGGTGTACCGCTACTTCACCTATCGTTTCCGCATCGACTCGCGCGAGCTGGTGATTCGCAGCGGCCTGCTGGCACGCAATGTCCGTCATCTGCCATTCAAGCGCATCCAGCACGTCGAGTTGCGGCAGAATCTGCTGCACCGTGCCTTTGGCGTGGCCCAGTTGCGTCTGGAGTCGGCCACCGGTGGCGATGAAAGCGAGGCGGTGATGAATGTGCTGGCGCTGGACGAAGCACGCTCGATTGAGGCGCGCATCCGCGCCGGCGCTGGCGAGCAGGCACAGGTCGATAGTTCGAGTGCACATTCTGAGCAGTCGGTTCGGCTGCAGTTGCCGATTGCCGAACTGCTGCGTTTGGGTCTGACGCGCAACCACGGCTGGGTGGTGGTGGGCGCGGCCTTTGGTATCGGCTGGCAGATCGATGATGGTGCGCTATTCAGCGGTATCAAGCAGGGTTTCCAAGCGGTTTATGCCTGGGCCAGTCAGTGGCATGACAGCCTGGCGCTGAGCGCGGTGCTGCTGCTGCTGGTCCTGCTGTTCGTGGCTGCGCTGCGATTGGTCGGTACGGTCGTGGTGCTGCTGCGTTACTACGACTTTCGTCTGCATGATCAGGGCCGCCAATTGGCGCTGGAAGCGGGCTTGCTGACCCGTTACCGCCAGCAGATTCCGTTGAGCAAGGTGCAGCGCTGGGTGGTCGAGACTCCCTGGCTGCTGCGTCTGCTCGGCCGCAGCAGCGCCAGCGTGGAAACCGCCGGGCGCGGCCAGCGGGAGGAGGACTCTGCCGGTCGTGGCGTGGTGGTACCAATCGCCCGCGCCGGTCAGCTGAACGAATTGTTGAGTGAATGGGGTTTGGGGCAGGCACTGCAGGCCGCTGACTGGCGACCGATTCATCCGCGCGCCTGGCGTCGCTGGCTGATCGCCGACTGTTTCTGGCCGGCGTTTGTCTGGCTGATCGCCTTGCTCAATCTCGGCAGTGATGTGCTGCCATTGGGCCTGTTGTTGCTGCTGCCGGCATTTCTGAGCTGGCGCTCAGCGGTAAATGCGCGCTTCGCCTTTGACGGCGAGCGTTTGCTGTGGCGTCGCGGCGGTCTGTCGGAAACAGTGGAGCTGGTCGAGGTCGATCGCATTCAGTCGATAAGCCTGCGGCAGTCCCCGCTCGATCGCCGCGCCGGTATGATCAATGTCGCCATCGATACCGCTGGCGCCAGTCAGTGGCGCGGCATCATGCTGTTAAGGTCGCTGGCGGCAGAGGATGCCCGTGCGCTGGCCGATCGGCTGGCGGCGGCAATGCGCGCCCGGCGCAACGCCCTACTCGCGCCAGAACATCGGCGACAGCAGGACCAGGATGCTGAACACCTCAAGCCGACCGAGCAGCATGCCGAGCGTGCCCATCCAGACGGCCACCGTGCCGACGTCGGCGAAATGATTGGCCACCGCGCCGAGACCGGGGCCGAGATTGGTGATGGTGGCGGCGGTGGCGCCGAAGGCACTGCCAAGATCCAGGCCGGCAGCGTTGAAGCCGAGCATCAACAGCACAAAGCAGGTCACCCACAGGGTGATAAAGCCGCTGACTGACAGCACCAGGGCATCGGACACCTGGCGGCCGTTGAGCTTGACCAGGAAGGTGCCCTTCGGGTGAATCAACTGCCGTACTTCGCGCAGGCCCTGGCGCAACACCATCAGCACCCGCGCCACCTTGAGCCCGCCGGCGGTTGAGCCCGAGCAGCCGCCGATAAAGGCCAGCAGCACCAGCAGCAAGGGCGCCGGGCCGGGCCACAGCGAAAAACTGTCGGTGGCGTAACCGGTGGTGGTGAGATTGGCCACGGTCTGGAAGGCGGCGCGACGGAACGCTTCGGCCGGATGATGGAAGTGTTGCTGCGCCCAGACAATCAGGGTGATCAGCAAGGTGGCGGCCAACACGATACGCAGGAAGGCGCGCAGTTCGGAGTCGTTGAAGTAGGCCTGGATCGAGGCATGCCGCCAGGCGATGAAATGCAGGGCGAAGTTCATGCTGCCGAGCAGCATGAAGACGATGCAGATCGAATCCAGTAGCGGGCTGTTCCAGTAGGCGAACGATGCATCGTGGGTCGAGAAGCCGGCGGTGGACACCGTGGTCAGAGCGTGGCAGATGGCGTCGAACAGGCTCATGCCGCCGATCCAATAGGCGGCGGCGCACAACGCGGTCAGACCGACATATACCCACCACAGGGCGCGCGCGGTTTCGGCGATGCGTGGAGTGAGCTTGTTGTCGCGACTCATGCCCGAGGACTCGGCGCGGAACAGTTGTGTGCCACCGATCTTCAGCATCGGCAGGATGGCCACGGCCAGCACCACGATGCCGATGCCGCCCAGGAACTGCAGCACCTGCCGATACAACAGCACGCTGCGTGGCAGAGCATCCAGGCCGACAATGATGGTGGCGCCGGTGGTGGTCAGCCCTGAAGTTGCCTCGAACACCGCCTGGGTGAAGCTGAGGTGTGGTGGCGCATACATGAAGGGTACGGCAGAGACCAGGCTGGCCGCGACCCAGGTCAGGGTGACAACCAGAAAGCCATCGCGCAGACGCAGCTGATAGCGACCTCGTCGATTTGGCCACCACAGTGCAATGCCTATGGTGAAGCTGAGCGCGAAGCTGGAGAAAAACGCGTGGTGGGTGCCGTCGTCATCGAACGCGCCGAGCAGCATCGACGGCAACTTGGTCAGCGACGACAGGCCGACGATTACGCCAAGCACCCGCATCATGGCCCGCAGGCGCTGCGGCCCACTGCTGAAGATCCGTTCGCCGGCCGGCTGATCGTCCTGCAGGCCAAGGACTTCGCTGGAACTTTGTGTATTTTCCATGCGCTCCTCTCGCGCGGCCGGCCGTGTTTGCTATTCGCGCCAGAAGTCCGGAGTCAACAGTACCAGCAATGAGAACACCTCGAGTCGTCCCAGCAGCATCCCCAAGGTGCCGAGCCAGACCGCAGTATCGCTGACCTGACCGAAAGTGTAGGTCACTTGTCCCATGCCTGGGCCCAGATTGGCCATGGTGGCAACCACTCCGCCGAATGCCGACAGCGGGTCCAGTCCGGCGCCGATCATGCCCAGCATCAAGACCATGAAGCAGACCATCCACAGGGTGATGAAGCCGCTGACCGACAGTACCACGCTGCCCGACACCCGCTGACCGCCCATCTTCACCATGAATTGACCGCGTGGATGGACCAGCTGTCGCAGCTCGCGCCAGCCCTGGCGCATCACCATCACTACGCGGGCCACCTTCAGGCCGCCAACGGTGGAGCCGGAACAGCCACCAATCACCGCAACGATCATCACGATCATGGGCGCAATGCCGGGCCACTGGTCGAAGTTGCCGACGGTAAAGCCGGTGGTGGTCATGGCCGAGACGATCATGAAGCTGCCCTTGCGCAGGCTCTCCCAGGCACCATCGTAGGTGCCGGCCAGCCACAGTACAGCGGCGCTGAGCAGCGCGGCGAACAGCAGAATGCGCAGGAAGGCGCGCAACTCGGAGTCGTGCCGATACGGCGTCAGCGAGGCGCGCTTCCAGCACAGGAAGTGCAAAGCGAAATTGACCCCGCCCAAGACCATGAAGAGAATCGCCACGCTGTCCAACAACGGGCTGTTCCAGTGTTCGAAAGCGGCATCGTGGGTCGAGAAGCCGCCGGTTGAAATGGTCGCCATGGCATGGCTGATGGCGTCGAACAGGTCCATGCCGCAGACCCAGTAGGCCAGGCCACAAAGTACGGTCAGGCCGGCGTACACCAGCCACAGCGCCTTGGCCGTTTCTGCGATCCGCGGGGTCAGCTTGTTGTCGCGTGAGGGGCCGGTGGTCTCGGCGCGGAACAGCTGGGTGCCGCCGATGCGCAGCATCGGCAATACCGCCACCGCCAGAATCACGATGCCCATGCCGCCGAGAAACTGCAGCACCTGCCGGTACAGCAGCACCGAGCGCGGCAGCTGATCGAGCCCGCTGATCACAGTGGAACCGGTAGTGGTGAGGCCGGACATCACCTCAAACACCGCATGAGTGAAACTCAGGTGCGGCGGCGCATACATCAGCGGCAGCGCCGAGGCCAGCGAGGCCAGGACCCAGGTCAGCGAGACCACCAGAAAGCCATCGCGCAAGCGCAGCTCATAGCGAACCTGTCGATTCGGCCACCACAGCAACAAGCCGGCCAGGGCGCTGGCGATGAAGCTATGCAGGAACACCTGCCAGACGGCTTCGTCCAGGGCCAGGGCGAGCACAATCGACGGTAGCTTGGTCAGCGAGGTCAGACAAACGATGACCCCCAGAACCCGCAGTATGGCGCGTAGCCGCATAAAGGTGGATTCGGTAGTTAAATCCAGGTGGCGTCTGTGCGGAACAGGGCTTCGACCTTGGGCAGCTGGCGCTTGTCGACCAGGAACACGATGACGTGGTCGTTCGGCTCGATCACCACGTCGTGGTGCGCGATCAGCAGCTTGTCACCGCGGACGATGCCGCCGATGGTGGCGGCGTCGGGTAGCTGCAGCTCTTCCAGTGAGCGACCAATCACCTTGGAGGTGCGCCGATCACCGACGGCCACCGCTTCGATCGCTTCGGCCATGCCGCGGCGCAGGCTGTGCACCCGCACCATGGTGCCCTGGCGGATCCAGGTCAACAGAGCGCTAAGGGTCACCTGTTGCGGACTGACTGCGATATCGATGGTGCCGCCCTCGACCAATTCGGCGTAGGCCGGTCGGTTGATCAAGGCGATCACGCGCTGGCAGCCTAGCCGTTTGGCCAGCATGGCCGAGAGGATATTGGCCTCGTCGTCATTGGTCAGCGCGCAATAGACATCGGTCTGGTCGATATTCTCCTCGCGCAACAGGGCCTCGTCGGCGCAGTCGCCGACCAGCACGATCGACTTCAGCAAGTCCTCGGCGATGCGCTTGGCGCGCTCCTTAGAGCGCTCCAGTACCTTGACGCTGAAGCGGCCTTCCAGTGCCCGCGCCAGATTGCGGCCAATATTGCCGCCGCCAGCGATAAATACCCTCTTAACTGGACGTTCCGCTCGACGCAGTTCGTTCATCACAGTATGGATGTCGCGCCGATCGGCCAGGAAGAACACTTCGTCGCCGGATTCGATGCGCGAGCTGGCCTCCGGAATGATCGGCAGGCCGGCGCGGAAGATCGCCGCCACCCGGGCGTCGACATGGCTGGGCAAGTGCGAGCGCAGCTCGCGGATTTCGTGGCCGACCAGGGCGCCGCCCGGTACCGCGCGCACGGCCACCAGCTGCGCTCGGCCGTCGGCAAAATCCAGCGCCTGCAGGGCGCCGGGGTATTCGATCAGGCGCTGCACATGATTGCAGACCAGGGCCTCGGGGCTGATCGCCACGTCAACCGCGGCGCGGGTCTTGGCGGTGAGCTCGGGATGCTGCAGGTACTCGGCCTCGCGCAGACGGGCGATCTTGGTCGGCGTCTTGTAAACGATGTCGGCGATCTCGCAGGCGATCAGATTGACTTCGTCGCTGGAGGTCACGGCGATGATCATGTCGGCGTCTTCGGCGCCGGCGTGGCCCAGCACGCTGGGCAGGGAGGCATGCCCCTGCACGGTGCGAATATCCATCCGTTCGGCCAGATCCTTCAGCTTGGCGCTGTCGGTATCGACCACCGTGATGTCGTTGTTTTCGCTGGCCAGCGCAGCGGCCACCGACGAACCGACTTGGCCGGCACCGAGAATGATGATTTTCATGTTGAGGGCCGGGATTTGGGATTCGGGACTCGGGATGGGCAGTCACCCGAGTGCGCTGAGATGGCCGTGCGCAATGATCCATCGGCAGCGACGAGGCGTTCGTATATTGGCGCGCGCCAAACAGCGCGAATACCCGCTGTTAACGAATCCCGAATCTCGAATCCCGAATCCCGGCTCTTCATTATCCCCCCTCCTTGCCGGCACGAATGTCGACGCCCAATTCCTTGAGCTTGCGGTACAGATGAGTGCGCTCCATGCCTGCCAGTTTGGCCAGTTTGCCCACGCTACCGCCGGCATTGTGAAGCTGGTGCAGCAGGTAGCCGCGTTCGAACTGCTCGCGGGCTTCACGCAGCGGCAATGAGAAATCGATATTGATATTGGCGCCGTCATCGCCGGTGACCGAGCCGTTGCTACTGCTGGCGCCGAGCGCGTGATCGATCTCGCTGACCGCCACTTCGCCATCATCGCCGAGCAACAGCAGGCGCTGCACCAGGTTGTGCAGCTCGCGCAGATTGCCCGGCCAGTCGTGCTCGGCCAGGCGCTTCAGGGTTGACGGCGGAAATTGCCGCTTGGCCAGACCATCGCGCTGATGCAGGCGCTCCACCCAGTCTTGTACCAGCAACGGGATGTCTTCGCGCCGTTCGCGCAAAGAGGGCACATGCACCGGCACCACAGCGATCAGATAGTAAAGCTCGTCGCGCAGCTTGCCCTGATTGCGTGCCGCCTCGAGATCATCGCCGCTGGCGGCAATCACCCTCACATCGAGCGGAAGGGCGGTGCGGGCACCGACACGCAGGCACTGCTTGCGTTCGATCGCCACCGACAGTCGCAGCTGCATTTCCGGACTGAGCGCGGCCAGATCATCGAGAAACAGCGAACCGCCCTGGGCCTGCTCCAGCAGGCCGGCCTCCACGTCATCGCCATTTTCGCGGCCGAACAAGGTGGCGGCGGCCTGTTCATCGGCCACCGCGCCAGCCGCCACGGTGACGAAGGGCGCGTCGCGGCGCGGACTTAGCTGATGGATCCAGCGCGCCAGCGCTTCCTTGCGGGTGCCCGGCTCGCCCTGCAACAGTACCGGCGTAGCGTGGCCGGCAATGCGCTGCAGTTGGGCGCGCAACGAGCGCATCGGCGGCGATTCGCCGACCGGCGGATTGGCCGGGGCTATCTGCTGGCGCAGTGCGGCATTGGTCTTCTTCAGTTCGCCGGCTTCCAGCGCGCGCTGCAGACTGATCAGCAACTTGGCCAGACTGATCGGCTTTTCGATGAAGTCCCAGGCACCCAGGCGAGTGGCCTCGACCGCGGTTTCCACCGTGCCGTGGCCGGACATCATCAGCACCGGGCAGGGTAGGCCGCTGCCTTCCGACCAATCGCGCAACAGGCTGACGCCATCGACCTCGGGCATCCAGATATCGAGCAGGATGGCGTCGGGACGCAGCTCGGCAACCGCCTTCCGCGCCGCCGCGGCATGCTCGGCCGTCCGCACCCGGTAACCCTCGTCTTCGAGGATGTCCTTGACCAGTTCGCGAATGTCCGGCTCGTCATCGACGACCAGGATCTGGGCAGCGGGCATGCTGATCAGCTAGCTTGGGGGGCCCACAGTCTGAGCCGCTATGTCCTGCGCGGCAAGCGCGGCGCATGCGGGCGGCAAGCGTTTACACTTGCGCCCATGCCGGCCTTTTCCTTTCTAGCTCTCGATGCCGAGGGCCGTAATCAACGTGGTGTTCTGCAAGCCGATACGCCGCGGGCGGCACGCAGTGTGCTGCGCGAGCGCGGCCTCAACCCGCTGGAAGTGGTGGCGGTGGCCGAAGGTGGCGGTGCCGGTTCGGCCTGGCGACGACGCATGCCGGCCGGTCAGTTGGCAGCCTTTTCGCGTCAGCTGGCGGTGCTGGTCGGCAGCGGTTTGCCGATTGATGAGGCCTTGTCGGCGCTGGCCGATGCCAACGAGGGCAGCACCCAGGGCATGGTGCTGGCCCTGCGTTCGCGGGTGATGGAAGGTGCAACCCTGGCCAGTGCACTGGGCGAGCAGGGCAACCTGTTTCCCGCGCTGTTCCGCGCCTCGGTGGCCGCCGGCGAGGCCGCCGGTCGGCTGGATCAGGTGTTAAGGCGCCTCGCCGATCACGCCGAGGCCAGTGCCAGTCTGCGCCAGCGCGTGCTGCTGGCCTTGACCTATCCAGCCTTGCTCAGCGTGGTCGCGGTGACGGTGGTGAGCGCCTTGCTGATCTATGTGGTGCCGCAGGTGACCCAGGTGTTTCTGCAGCAGGGACAGACTTTGCCCTGGGCCACCCGCGTCCTGATTGCGCTATCGGATGCCGCCGCCAGCTTCGGAGGCTGGTTGCTGTTGCTGGCCGCGTTGGCCTTGGTGGCCGCCGTGCTGGCCTGGCGCCGCGAGCCGCTGCGCCTGCGTATCCAGCAACGGCTGTTGCGGGTGCCGATTCTCGGCCCCTTGCTGCGCGCCTCCGATGCCAGCCGCTTTGCCCGCACCTTGTCCTTGCTCACCGCCAGCGCGGTGCCGCTGCTTGAAGCGCTGAGCATTGCGGCGCAGGTGCTGCAGCTGTTGCCCCTGCGTGAAGCCTTGAGCCGGGTCGCACACAAGGTTCGTGAGGGGCATAGTTTTGGCCGCGCGCTGGCAGACAGTCAGCAATTTCCGGTGATCGCAGTGCGACTGATTCAGAGCGGCGAAAAAAGCGGCCGGCTTGATGACATGCTGGCTGAAGCCGCCGCGCAGCAAGAGCGCGACCTGGATACGGCACTCGGCGTCGCCACCGCGGCCCTGGGCCCCCTGGTGATCGTCTTGGTCGGCGGCCTGGTCTTGTTTATTGTGCTGGCCATTCTGTTGCCGATCTTCCAAATGAACACGCTTATTCGATGATTACGCGAGTTGTTCTTGCATTGCCTTTCGGTCGGGGCTCGGAATTGCTTCCACAGCCCCCGCGCGTCGCTACGCGCCGCGCCGCCCCCTTGACTCAAGGGGGCTTGAAAGGCGAATTGGGCTCGGCTGCGGCAGCGCGGGAGGCGAGAGCGTGACCGCCCTACTGCAATTCGACCGGGTCAGTCGGCGCTTCGTGTCGGGGCAACAGGCCTTGCTGGATGTCAGCTTTCAACTCGCGTCAGCCGATTTCAGTTTCATCACCGGTCATTCCGGTGCCGGCAAGACCACCTTGCTGCGTCTGGTCTATGCCGCCGACCGGGCCAGCAGCGGCAGCGTGTTGTTCGAGGGACGCAACCTGGGCCGCCTGCGGCGCGGCGCCTTGCCGACCCATCGGCGTCGGGTCGGCGTGGTGTTTCAGGATCATCGACTGTTGATGGATCGCAGTGTGTACGACAATGTCGCCTTGCCGCTGTTGATCGCCGGAGTGAAACCGAGTGAGATCGGCAAGCGGGTGCGCATTACTCTGGAACGCCTGGGGCTGGGCGATCGGCTGCAGGCCCGGCCCGGCTTGCTGTCGACCGGCGAGCAGCAGCGCGTCGGCATCGCCCGGGCCATCGTCGGTCAGCCGCCTTTGTTGGTGGCCGACGAACCGACCGGCAATCTCGATCCGCAACTGGCTGAGGAAGTGATGGGCCTGCTGGCCGAATTGCCGGCGCAAGGTACCGCGGTGATGGTAGCCAGCCATGATCTGCCGCTGATCAAGCGTATGCGCAAGCGCGTGCTGGTGCTGGACAAGGGCCGCTTGATCGATGATTTCCGCCCCGAACCTGAGTCCGAGCTGGAAGACGGCCAGGAGGACCCGGCATGAACGCGCGCCGTGCCGATCGCGACAGCGCGCCGCGCGCCTGGCTGCGCAGCCATCGGCGCGGCCTGGTCGACAGTCTGTCCAGCTTGCTGCGGCGGCCGCTGGCCAGTGTGTTGACGCTGTCGGTGCTGGGGCTGGCGATCGCCCTGCCGGTGTGCCTGGCAGCCTTGGTCAAGGAGGCCGATCGCTTCGCCTCCGGCCTGCGCGATTCGCGCGAAATCAATCTGTTCTTTCAGCCCCAGCTCAGCGCCGAGGAAGCCGCGCAGTTCGGCCAGCGCTGGCGCGACGATCCGCGGGTGGCCGAGCTCAACCTGCGCAGTCCCGAGCAGGGACTGGATGAGCTGAAGCAGATGCGTGATCTGGCCGACGCCCTGGGTGCCCTGGAGCGCAACCCCCTGCCTTGGGTGGCGCTGATCGTGCCGCGCCAGGGCAGTGACGATCACGCCTTGGCCGCTGAATTGCGCGGATTGCCCGAGGTTGACTTGGTGCAGCATGATGCTGAGTGGCGTGAGCGGTTGGCCGCCTGGCTCGGTCTTGGCCGACGGGTGGCTCTGCTGGCCTCGGTACTGTTGGGCATGGGGGTGATCCTGGTGGTGGGAAATACGGTGCGGCTGGAGATCCAGGGGCGGGCGGAGGAGATCGCCGTGCTGCGATTGCTGGGCGCCAGCGATCGCTTCATTCGTCGACCGTTCCTCTATCTCGGCGCGTGTTACGGTGTGTTTGCTGGCGGCTTGGCCTTGGCGGTGGCCTGGGGCTTGGCTGAAGCGGTGGCCGCGCCATTGCAACGATTGATCACCAGTTATGGCAGCGAATTTCAGCCCTGGCTGGGCGAACCATGGGAGTGGGCTGGAGTGATAGCAATCGCCTTGATGTTGGGATGGATCGGTGCTTTTCTGGTGGTGGGCCAGCAATTGCGCCGAGCCGAGGTTCAGGCATGAGCACCAGCATCACCCGACATATCAGCTCGGAGACGCCGCGCATCATGGTGGTGGACGGCTCCAAGGTGGTACGCAAGATGATTGAGACGCTGCTGATCAAGGACGTGCCCAATGTCACCGTGATCAGCTGCGAAACCGGCGCCGAAGCCAAGGCGGCGCTGCAGGAAGGCGTGGTCGATCTGGTCACCACCGCCCTGCGTCTACCCGACATGGATGGCATGGAATTGGCCCATTTCGTGCGCGAACACGCGCCGCAGGCCTATATCCCGATCATCGTGGTCTCCGGTGACGTGCAGGAACGGCTGGTCAACCGCAGCTTTACCGATGATGTCACCGACTACTTCGACAAATCGCTGGGCTTTGCCGCCCTGACCGCCTTCATCCGCGGCTACGTCTGCAATGACGATAGCGGTGGTGAAGTGCTGTATGTCGAAGACAGCAAGGTGGTGGCGATGGCCACCCGCCGCATGCTGGAGAAAAACGGCTTGCAGGTGATTCACGTGCCCAGCGTTGAGGATGGCATTGCCCATCTGGAAACGGCGATGGCCCAGGGCCGCATTCCCGGCCCCGATGTGGTATTGACCGACGTCTATTTGAAGGGCGGCATGACCGGCGCCGACCTGCTCGACCACGTGCGCAATGTGTTCGAGTACGGCAAGGCGCAGTTGCCGATCCTGGTGATGACCGGCGACGACAACCCGGCCAACCAGAGCGCCCTGCTGCGCGCCGGTGCCAATGATCTGGTGCAAAAGCCGATCGAGGAACGTCTGCTGGTCACCAAGGTGCTTTTCCAGCTGCGGGTCGGTCGGATGATGCGCGAGAAGGTGGCCAAGTCGCAGCCGGCCGGCTGAGCGCGGTGTGAGCGAGCTCGACAGCGCCACCGCGGCGCCGGCGGAGTCGCGGATCCGGCTGGAGCCGGGCTGGGCAGCGCAGCTGGAAGATCAGCTGCAATCTGCGCCGATGCAGGCCCTGAGCGCCTTTCTGCGTGCCGAGCTGCGCGCCGGCAAGCGCATCTATCCGCCTGGCAAGCGCATGTTTGCCGCCTTCGACCAGACCCCGTTCGATCAGGTCAAGGTGGTGATTCTGGGGCAGGATCCCTACCACGGGCCGGGCCAGGCGCATGGGCTGTGCTTTTCGGTGTCGCCTGGGGTGCCGGTGCCGCCTTCACTGCGCAATATCTATGCTGAGCTGGAGCGCGACCTTGGCCTGGTGGCACCGCCGCATGGCTGTCTCCAGGCCTGGGCTGGGCGTGGCGTGCTGCTGTTGAATGCCGTGCTCAGCGTCGAGGACGGCAAGCCGGGTAGTCACGCCGGGCGCGGCTGGGAGGACTTTACCGATGCCGCGATCGCTCGCCTCAACCAGGGCCGGGAACATCTGGTGTTCATGCTCTGGGGCAGCTACGCGCAAAAGAAAGGTGCCCTGATCGATCGCCAGCGCCACTGCGTGCTGCGCGCACCGCACCCCTCGCCGCTGTCGGCCTACCGCGGCTTTATCGGCTGCGGCCACTTTGGTGCCGCCAATCGCTACTTGAAAGGCCGCGGGCTCGCCCCCATAGATTGGTCCTTGCCGGCGACAGCCTGAATCG
Organism: Pseudomarimonas arenosa; assembly: GCF_014841215.1. Classification (GTDB taxonomy): domain Bacteria; phylum Pseudomonadota; class Gammaproteobacteria; order Xanthomonadales; family Xanthomonadaceae; genus Pseudomarimonas; species Pseudomarimonas arenosa. The sequence continues at coordinate 5,699 of NZ_JACYTR010000053.1, read as the reverse complement.
TCTTCAACCAGGGCGCGGGGCAGGGGAACTACGCCCCCGCTTTAGCACTCTAACGGCCGGACTGCTAAGATTGGGACATGGAGAACGCCATGACAAATGCCCTGGTGGCTTACAACCTGCCGGTACCGAACGCGCTGGGCTCGCTCGATGCCTACATCGGCGCGGTCAACCGCCTGCCCATGCTGACTGCCGAAGAAGAGTCCGCGCTGGCGCAAAAGTACCAGGAAGATGATGACCTGGACGCCGCGCGTGCCCTGGTCATGTCGCATCTGCGCTTCGTCGTCCACGTCGCCCGCGGCTACAACGGCTATGGTCTGCAGATGGGCGATCTGGTGCAGGAAGGCAATATCGGCCTGATGAAGGCGGTCAAGCGCTTCGACCCGAATGTCGGCGTGCGCCTGGTCAGCTTTGCCGTGCACTGGATTCGCGCCGAGATGCACGAGTTCATCCTGCGCAACTGGCGCATCGTCAAGGTCGCTACCACCAAGGCACAGCGCAAGCTGTTCTTCAATCTGCGCAAGTCGCGCAAGCGCCTCGGCTGGATGAACCACGAAGAAGTCGAGACGATTGCCCGCGAATTGAACGTGCAGGCGTCTGATGTACTCGAGATGGAAGCCCGTTTGAATGGCCGCGACATCGGCTTCGATGCCCCGGTCGACTCCGACGACGAAGCGCCGCCGGCGCCGGTGGCCTACCTCGAAGACCATGGCGTTGACCCGTCCCTGGTGCATGAGATGGAAGACGAGGAAACCGACCAGCTCGACCGCCTGCGGCAAGGCTTGGCCCGCCTCGACGCCCGCTCGCGCGACATCATCCGCCGTCGCTGGCTGGACGATGACAGCAAGATCACCCTGCAGGAACTGGCCGACGAATACGGCGTCAGCGCCGAACGCATCCGCCAGATCGAAGCCAACGCGATGAAGAAGATGAAGTCGTTGTTTGTGGCTTGAAGGCCGTGATTGGTGATTCGTGATTCGTGGTAAGAGCGCGATTCGCCACCGCCGCAGCAAGAGTTGACGCCGCTGACTTGCTCAGCGGCGTTTTGCTATGCGCGGACAGGAGGAAAGTGGCCCGGTTACCGGGTCATCGCCGGGCCCGTTTTGGCAAATCACCAATCACGAATCACCCCAGCTCTGAGGGATCCACATCCAGGCTCCAGCGCACTTTTCTGACGCCGGGTAGATCGTACAGCGTGGGTACCCAGCGTTTCAGCAGGGCCTGCAGGGCGGGGCGTTGTGCTGCAGAGAGCAGCAATTGGCCGCGCGAGTAGCCGGCGCGCTTCGGCATCGGGGCGGGGAGGATGGCGGAGGCGTCTACCTGCTGGCCTAGCCAGGCCGCGGCCTGATCTCGGGCCTGCTGCAGAAACTCGCGCCAAGCGCTGGGGCTTTGCGCTTCGGCGCGCAGCAGGGCGAGGTGGGCATAGGGCGGCAGACCGAGCGCTTGGCGTTCGGCCAGGGCCTGTTCGGCGAATTGGCGGTAGCCGCCGCTGAGCAGGCCGGTGAGGAAGGGGTGCTGTGGGTGGTGGGTCTGCAGCAGCACATGGCCGGGGCGCTGCGCCCGTCCAGCGCGGCCGGCGACCTGGATCAGCAGTTGCGCAAGGCGTTCGGGGGCGCGGAAGTCGATGCTGTGCAGGCCGTCATCCACGCCCAGCACCACCACCAGCTGCAGCAGGGGCAGGTCGTGACCCTTGGCCAGCATCTGGGTGCCGACCAGAATCGAGGGGCGAGTGGCACTCTCGCTCAGCAGGCGCTCCACCGCATCCTTGCCGCGGGTACTGTCGCGATCAATGCGCAGCACGGGGTACTGCGGAAACATCTGCGTCAGGCTGTCCTGCAGTCGTTCTGTGCCGATGCCCTGAGGCTGCAGGGCCAGGCCCTGGCAGTCCGGGCAGGCCGCCGGCAGGCGAGCCTGGGCGCCGCAGTGGTGGCATTCCAGTCGCGGCGGCGCGCGATGCAAGGTCATGGGCCGGTCGCAGCGGGCGCATTGGGCGACGAAGCCGCAGTCGTGGCAAAGCAGGGCTGGGGCGTAGCCGCGACGGTTGCGAAACACCAGCACCTGGCCGCCGCCTTCGAGCGTGCGCCGAATCGCCGCCAGTGCCGGCGCGGCCAACCCTTCCTGCAGGGTTTGCTTACGCACGTCCAGCACCTCGACCTGCGGCGGTCGGGCGCCGCCGGCGCGGGTACGCAGGCGCAGCGTCTGGTAACGGCCGCGCTGCGCCTGCGCCAGGGTCTCCAGGCAGGGCGTGGCACTGCCCAGCAGCACCGGCAGGCCCAGCGCCTGGGCTCGCACCAGGGCGAGATCGCGGGCCGAATAGCGCACCCCATCCTGTTGCTTGTAGGAGCCGTCATGTTCTTCGTCGATGACGATCAGGGCGGCACCCGGTAAGGGCAACAGCACTGCCGAACGGGTGCCGACCAGCACCAGCGGCTCGGCGGCGGCCAGGCGGGCCCAGGTCTTCCGCCGCTCACCCTCGGCCAGTCCGGAGTGCCAGACCAGCACCGCCTCGCCCAGGCGTCGGCGGAAGCGCCGCACAGTCTGCGGCGTCAGCGCAATCTCCGGCACCAACACCACGGCCTGCCGACCGCTGGCCAATACCTCGGCCAGCAGTTCCAGGTAGACCTCGGTCTTGCCGCTGCCGGTGATGCCGTCCAGCAGAAAGGTCTGGAAGCCGGCATTGGCGGCGCCGGGCAGACGTGCCCGTACGGCATCGACGGCCGCCTGTTGTTCATCGTTGAGGGTGAATCCGGCACTGGCCTGTGGCGGCGGCAGTGAGCTGGCTGCGCGACGCAGGCGCTCCACCAGGCCCAGCGCCTGCAGTCTGCGCGCCGCGCCGCGCCAACCCTCGAGGCGGGTGTCAAGCTCATCCTCGTCCAGCTCGACCGCTTCCAGCCTCTGCCACAGTTGCTCGGGCAAGGCGCCACGCCGCAGGCGTTGGACTGCGTGGTGATCGGCGTTGTCGCAGCGGCGCCAGACCCAGCGCCCGGGCGACTCAGGTGTGTCGCCCTGGCGCAGGCCGGCTGGCTGGGCCAGGGCCAATACCTCACCCCAGGGGGCGTGATAGTAGTCGGCCATCCAATGCAGCGTGTGCCAAAGCTCGTCCGGCAGCAGTGGCTGCTGGTCGATGCGCCGCAGGGCCTGCCTGAGCCGCCTGTCGCCCGGCGGCCGCGCGCTCACGCCGACCACCATGCCGATCAGGCGGCGCGGTCCGAACGGCACCTCGACGCGACAGCCGATCCAGTGCCGGTTGATGGTCTGCCCGGCCGGTGGCAGATAGTCGAATGGACTCGGCAGGGGCAGGGCCAGAGCCACCTGCAGTACCGTCGCTGCCGGCGAATGGCCGTCCTCGACCAACCCAGCGGCTGCAGCCGAGCCGTGGAGCGAGTCGCGATGAATCATGCAAGCCCCGGTTTGCCGCATATTGCTGGCAAATGACTTAACAATGATCGGTAACGCATTGTATTCAAGGAGGTTTCCGAATTATCCACAGCAGCTGTGGATAAGTTTGTGGAAGAGCCACGGAAGTAGGGCGCCAGAGGCCCGGAAAATGTGGCTTCCGGCCTACTTGGTGAAGTTTTCGCCACTCATCTTTAACATATATAAATCAGCTACTTACAAATTTCTTTGTGAACAAGATCGCTTTTTCCCCGGTCATTGTGAAACACCTGTGACGAAGATTTCGCCGCTGTGCACAACGTTCCACGAGCGAAGCCCGCTACAAAGCCTGAGAGAGCCATTTGATCGTCTTGTCAACCATATATCCGCCCGAGCGTTGACACTCCAGAACCGGCTGCCACTGTGGCAGTCGGCACGCCAACCCCGGCCGCCGATCGGTCGGCACCGACCCGGCCGCCACATACAGGAGCCTTGAGGATCGCTAGAATGCCCGCCCCGATCGCCACCACGGCGTCTTCCTTCGCATCCCTGATGACGGCCGAAAACAGCGCAGTCGACAGCTTGGAACAGTTTCTCCGCTCGGTCGAGCGGCGCGCGCTGCGTCATGTCGAGCTGAGTTGCCGCGATCATGAGGATGCTCTGGATGTGGTTCAGGAGACCATGCTGGCCTTCGTCAAGCGCTATCGTGACAAGCCAGCCGATCAGTGGCCGCTGCTGTTCTGGCGGGTGCTGGACTCCAAGCTGGTTGATCTGTATCGAAAGCGCAGTCTGCGCGGGCGCTGGTTTGGCTGGCTCGGCATGGCCGAAGAGGACTCGACCACCGATCCGCTGCAGCAGGTGGCCGATCCGATCGAGCCGGGCCCGCTGAGTCGGCTGAGCGACCAACAGGCCACCGAGGCGCTGTTGCAAGCCCTGCGCCAGTTGCCCTTGCGCCAGCGCCAGGCGTTCCTGCTCAGGGTCTGGGAAGGCCTCGATGTGCAGCAGACGGCCAGCGCCATGGCAGTCTCGGAAGGCAGCGTGAAAACGCATCTGTTTCGCGCCCTGCAGGTGCTGCGTGGGCGTTTGGAGAAGCACCTATGAGCAAAGATCGCTGGATTCTGCGCAGCCGCGAGCTACTCGACCAGCACGCCGCTGCCCTGCCGGCGTCGACCCTGGCCAAGTTGGCCGCGGCGCGCCGCCATGCCTTGGCCGCCGTCGAGCGGCCGCGTTCGAGACTGCCGCTGTGGTTCGGTGCTGGTCTGGGCGCGGCGGCTAGCGTGCTGCTGTGGTTCGCCGGGGTCGGCATGACGCCGAGCCCGCAGGTGCCGGTCGAAGCACCGGCGATGGTGATCGAGGAGCCGCTTGATCAGGCGCTGACCTTGCCGAGCTCAGACGTCGAACTGCTGGCCTCGGAGGCCGACTACGCCCTGATGCAGGACCTGGAGTTCTACGCCTGGCTGGAGAGTGGCGCCAATGGCAGCTAAGTCATTCCGGGGCTGGAGCCTGCTGTTGCTCGCCGCGCTGTGGACGGGTGCGCTACAGGCTCAGCCGAGCCTACCCTGGGCCAGCCTGGATGCGCAGCAGCAGGAAATCCTTTCGGCCTTTGCCCAGCGTTGGGAAGGCATGCCGCTGGAGCAGCGCGCCCAACTGCTGGCCAACGCCGAGCGCATTCGCAAGCTGCCACCGGAACGGCGTGAACAACTGCAGCGCAAACTCGACCAGTGGCAGGCCCTGCCAGCCGACGAACGGGCCCGTTTGCGCGAGCGCTTCGAGGCCTTTCAATCATTGCCGGAAAGCGAACAGCAGCGCCTGCGGCACGAGTTTCAACGCTTCAACAATTTGCCGCCGCAGGAACGCACCCGGCTGCGCAAGGAGTTCGAGCGTATGAGCCCGGAGCAGCGCCGCGCCTTCATGCTGGGCGCGCGAGCACGCGAAGCGGCCGACGTGGCGCGCCGGGTATTCGCCTTTGTGCCGCCGGAAGAGCGTCAAGCCACCTGGGACATGCTGCAGCGGCTGGGCCGCGAAGATCGTCGGCGCATGCGCGAGTTGGTGCGACGTATGCCGCCCTGGCAGCGTGAAGAGCTGCGCAAGGAAATGCTGGCCACGCCGGCCGAGCAGCGCAGCGAGTATCTACGCGGGCGATTGGCCGAGGCCGGCGTGCGCTAAGCCGGGTGTTTCACAAGGTCGCGCAGAAAGACGCCGCCAGCCCTAGCAGGCTGCTGAAATACCTCCTCGCATCGTAAACTTGTCTCATCCTTCAGATACACCGCTGGCAAGGAAGCCCGATGCGCGGAGCCGATGTCTTCATGGAGCAGTTGTTCACGGTC
>NZ_JACYTR010000052.1 GCF_014841215.1 Pseudomarimonas arenosa | reverse complement strand
GAGGGCCGTGCCAGCGCCGAAAGATCGCGAACACTCTGTTATCTCAACACCATCGGTCGAAACTCTCGCCCCGCTTGGAATTGCCGGATCTTTCGGCGCGACCTCATGAAATATCCGGGCTAGATTCCCGCCTAAGCGCCTACACGGGAATGACGCGTCGTGGTTCGTCGATGTAGCGCAACTTACCAGGCAATCCGCACGGCGACTTCAAGACTGCGCAACACTCCAGGGGCAAACTCGCTGATAGGGTGACCGCTTGAAACAAGGCGCCTCGACATCGCGTTGACAGAGGATGACCGAAGCTTCAGCGACGCGTGGAAGAAAAGTGAATAATTCACTTCTGCTCTGGCCCGGTTTAGACTGCGCCAGGTCTTCATCTTGTTGACTTCACTCAATCAAAGGGATTGTTCCTTGGCCATTTCCGAACGTATCGAAAAGAACATCGACTTCTTCGCCGGCAAGTACCGCGTGCGGGTCAAGACCAGGCAAGGCGAGATTCGCCAGTATTTTGATGACGTGGAGGCCGCGCGCCGCTCATTGAAGCGAATTCGCAAGGCCCATCCACCCCGGATTGAGAACGGCATTCTGCAACAGCCGCGCAAAGGTACGTCACACCCTCGCACCGGCGTGGTTCGCGCCATTCGCGTCGATCGCCGCAAGCCGAGCAATCCACATTACCTGGCCTTTTCGGTCAACTGGAAGGATGAGAATGGCAAGAATCACGTCTCATCCTTTCAGGCGGGCAATGTCGATACGGTTACGCCGGCGGACATCAAGCATGCCGAACAGACGGCGATTGCCTTTCGCGAAGCCTATGAGTATGCGCGACACAACAACCTGAAGTTCAAGCCAGAAGCCTTCTCGGCCTGGCGCAGTCTGCAGTGTTATCCATGGAGCAGCACCTCGGACTGGCGTAGCACCGCCGCCGAGCAGGTGCGTAACAACCCAGACATCGTCGCGCCGCTCACCAAGGCAGCGATCAAGGCCTTCCTTTCCGGCCCGACCAAGGCATAGCCAGAGTACCGACCCGCGCGTCGAGAATCGATAAGTTATGCCTTCGATTCATGGACAGCCCCGTGTCTTTCTCCGAAAAACGCACGCAGGCCTTGAACCGAAGCGATTCAAAGCCCCGCTCCTCGGAGGGAGAGGGGTTGGGGTGAGGGAGATGCTGACTTCGTTCGCCCCCTCTCCCCCAGCCCCTCCCCCGCCAGGGGGGAGGGGAGCAAAGCGCGGGCTCGGCGAATCGATGGGTTATGCCATGGATTCAAGGAAAGCCCAGTGTCTTTCTGCGAAAAACGCACGCAGGCCTTGAACCGAAGCGATTCAAAGCCCCTCTCCTCGGAGGGAGAGGGGTTGGGGTGAGGGAGATGCTGACTTCGTTCGCCCCCTCTCCCCCAGCCCCTCCCCCGCCAGGGGGGAAGGGAGCAAAGCGCGACCTCGGCGAATGGATGGGTTATGCCATCGGTTCATGGAGAGGCCTGCGTTCTTCTCCGAAAAGCCGCTCACGAACCTTGAACCGAAGCGATTCAAAGCCCCTCTCCTCGGAGGGAGAGGGGTTGGGGTGAGGGGGATGCTGACTTCGTTCGCCCCCTCTCCCCCAACCCCTCCCCCGCCAGGGGGGAGGGGAGCAAAGCGCGGGCTCGGCGAATCGATGGGTTATGCCCTGGATTCATGGAAAGCCCCTTGTCATTCTCCAAAAAGCGCACGCAGATCTTGAACCGAAGCGATTCAAAGCCCCTCTCCCCGGAGGGAGAGGGGTTGGGGTGAGGGGATGCTAACGTCATTCGCCCCCTCTCCCCCCAACCCCTCCCCCGCCAGGGGGGAGGGGAGCAAAGCGCGGGCTCGGCGAATCGATAAGTTATGCCATGGATTCATGGCAAGCTCCGTGTCTTTCTCCGAAAAACGCACGCAGGCCTTGAACCGAAGCGATTCAAAGCCCCTCTCCTCGGAGGGAGAGGGGTTGGGGTGAGGGGGATGCTGACTTCGTTCGCCCCCGCTCCCCCGCCCTCCGCGAGGCCAGAGGGGAGCAAAACGCGATCTCGGCGAATCGATGGGTTATGCCGTCGGTTCATGGAGAGGGGCGAGGGTTGGGCGAGGCGATGCGCTCAGCGACAAGCCGACTACCCTTGCGGCACGCCCTGCATATCCGGCAGTTTGTGCGCGATGCCCTTGTGGCAGTCGATGCAGGTACGCTCGCCGCTACCGAGCCAGCGCTCGTGCGCGCTAGCGGCGCGACTGCTTTGGCGGGTGAAATCCATGTAATCGAAATTGTGGCAGTTGCGGCATTCGAGTGAGTCATTGGCCTTCAGTCTGGCCCACTCGTGCTGGGCCAGCTCCAGCCGCTTGTCGAGAAATTCCTCGCGGGTATCGATGGTGCCGAAAACCTTGCCCCAGACTTCCTTCGAGGCCTGCATCTTGCGAGCGATCTTGGCGGTCCAGCGGTGCGGCACGTGGCAATCGGGACAGGTCGCACGCACGCCTGAACGATTGCTGTAGTGGATGGTCGACTTCAGTTCTTCGAACACGTTGTCGCGCATCTCGTGGCAGGAGGTACAGAAGGTTTCGGTGTTGGTGGCTTCAAGCGCGGTGTTGAAACCGCCCCAGAAAATGATGCCGGCGAGGAACCCGCCCATGGTGAGAAAGCCGAGACTGTAATGAACGCTGGGCGTTCGTAGAGTTCTCCAGCCGCGGTCCAGCCACTGGCGAAGCGAGCGCATCATTCAATGCTCCTCGGGTGCGCTGTCAGCCTGCAACAGCTGATCGACATCGACAAACGTGTTGACTACCAGCGGCTTGGCATCGGTCTGCACCACATGACATTGCACGCAGAAATAGCGTCGTGCCGAGATCTGCGCCAGCACCTGACCGTCGCGGTCCATGAAGTGGGTGACGCTGAGCATGGGCGCCTGGAACTGCGCCGCGTTCGCCCGGGTGTGGCAAAGCAGGCAGCGATTGGAGTTCTTGTCGACCTGATAACCGTCGATCGCATGCGGAATGGTGGGTGGCTGCTCTGGCCAGCCGCGTGCGCGTTTCAGGTCGGTGTTCTCGACCGTGGCCATCGGAGCTGCGGCCGGTTCGGTGGCCAGCGGCGCTCCACGCCGCAAGGCGTCAATCGATCGATATTCCTGTTCTGGGGGCGCCGGAGCGTCGGCATTCGGGTCCTGTGCGAAACCGCAGGTGGAGGCAAGCGCCAGCAAGCAGGCGCCAAGCAGGCCACGTGGCAGGTAATGAGCGCTCAGGCAACGAGTGCTTCGGTACGCGATCGAGTTCATGTCATCAGCCCTCAAACCTTGGCGATCTTGCAGGCGCATTTCTTGAAATCAGTCTGCTTGGAGATCGGATCGGTGGCATCCAGGGTGAGCTTGTTGATCAACACGCTGGGATCAAACCAGGGCACAAACACCAGGCCGCGCGGCGGCCGATCACGACCGCGAGTTTCCACGCGCGCGCGAATCTCGCCGCGTCGGGTGGCGATCCGGGCCTCCTGGCCGCGACGCAACCCACGCGCGCTGGCATCGTCGGGATGCATGAACACTGGTGCCTGCGGGAACGATTTGTACAGCTCGGGCACACGCAGGGTCATTGAGCCCGAATGCCAATGCTCCAGCACCCGGCCGGTCACCAGCCACAGGTCGAACTCGCTATCCGGCACTTCGGGTGCCGGCTCAAAGGGCAGCGCCCAGATCACCGCCTTGCCATCGGGGTTGCCGTAGAACTCAACGCCCTTGCCCGCTTTGACGTAAGGGTCATAGCCCTCGCGATAACGCCAGCGGGTTTCCTTGCCGTCGACTACCGGCCAGCGCAGGCCACGGCTTTGGTGGTAGGCATCGAAGGGCGCCAGGTCGTGGGCATGGCCGCGACCGAATTCGGCGTACTCTTCGAACAGCCCCTTCTGCACATAGAAACCGAATGCCTCGGCTTCGGCATTGGCATAGCCGGCTTCGATCTCGCTGTTGGGAAAGCGATCAACCTTGCCGTTCTTGAACAGCACCTCGTACAGGGTCTTGCCACGGAACTCGGTGTTAGCGGCCAGTATCTCTTCTGGCCAGCACTCGTCGGTAGTGAAGCGCTTGGAGAACTCCATCAGCTGCCAAAGATCCGAGCGCGCCTCGCCCGGCGCGTTCACCAATTGGTGCCAGAAATGCGTGCGGCGCTCGGCATTGCCGTAGGCGCCCTCCTTCTCCACCCACATCGCCGCTGGCAGAATCAGATCGGCGGCCTGTGCGGTTACCGTGGGATAGGCATCGGAAACCACGATGAAGTTGTCTGGATTGCGATAGCCGGGCAAGCCCTCTTCATTCAGATTGGCCGCGGCCTGGATGTTGTTGTTGACCTGCACCCAATAGGCATTGAGTCGGCCATCGCGCAGGGCGCGATTCTGTTCTACTGCATGGAAGCCGGGCTTTTCCTGAATGATGCCGTGCGGCACCTTCCAGATCTCCTCGGCGTGCTCGCGATGCTTGGGATTGCTGACCACCATGTCAGCCGGCAGACGGTGGGCGAAGGTGCCTACTTCGCGTGCGGTACCGCAGGCCGAGGGCTGACCGGTGAGGGAGAACGGGCTGTTGCCTGGCTCGGAGATCTTGCCGGTGAGCAGGTGCAGGTTGTAGACCATGTTGTTGGCCCAGACGCCACGGGTGTGCTGATTGAAGCCCATGGTCCAGAAGCTCATCACCTTGGTCTTGGGGTCGGCGTACAACTCGGCCAGCTGCTCCAGCCAGGCACGTTCCACCCCGGCCTCCTCAACCGCGCGCTCCAAGGTGTAGGGTTTGACGAAGGCGGCGAACTCATCAAAGCTGATTGGCGTGCCCTGGTTCGGATCGGCAGCATTCTTGGCCGCGGCTTGTTTGGGGTGCTCGGCACGCAGGCCATACCCGATGTCGTCAACACCGCGCTTGAACGTAGTGTGTTGATTGACGAACTCGCGATTTACCTTGCCGCTCTGAATGATGTGGTTGGCGATGTAGTTCAGAATCACCAGATCGGTCTGCGGCTTGAACACGATCGGCACATCGGCGAGGTCGAAGCTGCGGTGCTCGAAGGTCGACAACACCGCCACCTTGACGTGTGGGTGCGACAAGCGACGATCGGCCACCCGGGTCCACAGGATCGGGTGCATTTCGGCCATGTTCGAGCCCCACAGCACGAAGGCATCGGCGGCCTCGATATCGTCATAACAGCCCATTGGCTCGTCCATGCCGAAGCTGCGCATGAAGCCCATCACCGCCGAAGCCATGCAGTGGCGCGCATTGGGGTCGATGTTGTTGCTGCGAAAGCCAGCCTTGAACAGCTTGTTGGCGGCATAGCCTTCCCATACCGTCCATTGTCCGGACCCGAACATGCCCACGGCGCCCGGGCCCTTTTCCTTCAGCACTCGCTTGAACTGGGTCGCCATGACATCGAAGGCCTCTTCCCAGGACACCGCCTCGAACTCGCCCTGCTTGTCGTAGCGGCCCTCTTTCTTGCGCAGCAAGGGGCGGGTCAGGCGATCAGCGCCATACATGATCTTGGAAAGAAAGTAGCCCTTGACGCAGTTCAGGCCGCGATTGACCTCGGCGTGAATATCACCATGGGTGGCCACTACCCGACCATCCTTCACCGCCACATTGATGCCGCAGCCGGTGCCGCAGAATCGACACGGCGCCTTCGACCATTTCAACTCGGTACGCGCGCGCTCCAGCACCACATTGGCGGCCTGCGTGGGCATCGCAATGCCCGCGGCGGCGGCGGCCGTGCTCAGTGCAGACTGACGGATGAAATCGCGGCGAGTGCTCATGCCTCTACCTCCCGAAGTAAGTCGTTCAGCGGCTCCGCATGGTGGTACACCAGATGCACGCCCAATACCCCGGGCAGCGCCTGCAGCTCGGCCAGCAAGTCGGTTAGCGCCACCTGCTCTTCGGCCTCGTGCAGCAGCACACTGCGACCTTCGGCGCGCAGGGCCAGACTCAGGCCCGCTTGCCTGGCCACCACAGCATCGAGTTCAGCTGCGCCCTGTGCATGGTGAAAGGCGACCAGGCTGGCGATATGGCATAGCGGATTCATGGCTGCTCCAATCTGAGCGCATTGCTCGGACACACCGCCACACAGCCGCCGCAGCCAGTGCAGAAATCGCTCTGCACCCGTGGTGGAACCGGCTGTGAGGAGATCACGAATTGCAAGGCGCGATGGCTGCAGGCATCGCGACAGGTTTGACAATGCACCCCTTGTCGGGCGAGGCAGCCCTCAACATCAAGCTTGGCTGTGAAGAGCCAAGGGCGCGCCGCGGCTGGATCAAGCGCGCCTTCGGTGCAGGCTGCACTGCAGTCCATGCAGAAACTGCATTCACCCAGTTGCGGATTGAATTCAGGCCAGCCGCCGTCGCCCCGCACCAGCACCTGCTCCGGGCAGGCCCGCAGACAGGCATCGCAACGCGTGCAACGATCGAGAAAATCCGCTTCGGCGATGGCCGGCGGTGGCCGCAGCGCCTCGCCCGGATGCTGCTCGCCGCGCAGCCAGGCCCGTCGTCCAAGGTTGGGGAGCGCGCTCATCGCTCAATACGCCGGCGGGCCGTGGAAAATCTGCCAGACCCAGACCAGAAACCCGTAACCGGACACGATCAGCACCGACAACAGCGGCGCCAGGACCACGGTCAGGAACAGAAATGCCCGCAGTTCGCGACTGCGGCTGTTGTTGGAATCCGATGCCTGCACAGACGCCCTCCACGCTGTACCGAAATCGACAGATCGGGCGCCGCACTGAGACAGCTGCGGCGTCCCTTCTTTCAGCCTAGACTAATACCCAGCCTGCGTCCTGTCCAACGGCGAAAGTTTGCGTTCAGTGCCGCAGCAAGGTTTCAATTTCATCCACCGTCGCGGTGGAAATGTCCTTGTCGACCGAGTTCACCACCAGCTGCGACACCTGATCATCGAGTGAGTTGCGCAACTGGCCCAGAAATCGAGGCGGCGCTACCAGCACCAGACGATCGTATTCGTGTTCCACTCGGGCGCGGTCGAGGATGTCGGCCAGTCCATGTGCGAACTGCAAGGCTGACTTGTCACGAGGGTGCGTGTGCGGCTCCATGCTGTGTCGCTCAGGGCTGGCACTTTCCTGCACGCGACCCGGCCGCGAGTCGGCGAGATCGACCCCGCGCATCTGGCTATCCGGCTGGACGAAGTCGGCCAGCTCGGTCAGACCACCGTTCTTCTTCTCGGCCTCAAACAAGCGTGCCCGTGCCGAATTGGCAATCAGAACCCAAGTCTTCATGGCGATACTCCCTGCTGCACTGCAGCATTACATGTCGAAGCCGACCGGACTTCTCAGAGCTTGCCCGCCGGCGGCATCTGCGACCTCTCGCTATTGCCGGGCAGAGCCAAGAACGGCACCGGTCGGTGGGCGCGCAGGCGCAGTGGAGCGGCCTGGCGCACCGGAGGAGTGAGTTGATCACTCGGACCCAGCATACCAGCGCCGGACGTCGGCTGCCGCCGCAGATTCAGCCAAGGGATGGTTTGCAAGCCGGGAAGCAGGACCTTCTCATCAACAGCCAAACGACGGGCTAAGTCTCATGAAGCCTGTCGAGCGCTCGTGGCGTACGGCTTCAGCGGGCTGAGATCTTCAGTGACACGGCAATCCGCGCTTTGCAGCGCGCCTGCCAAGGCCTTCACCCGACGCTGCAGAAACTCGAAGTAGCCATCGAGATAGTTGCGATCGTTCACTTCATCGATCAGGAACGGGTTCATCAAGGTGTGGCGTAGCACGATCAGGCGGGTGTCCTGGCGCTCGATTTCGTCGGGGGATCCGCAGTCGAGCCCAAGTTGCTGCAGCAGTCCTTGCATTGCCTCACCACCGAGTGCATCGCTGCGGATGGTGGTGACGCAGCCGTAGTATTCGCGATCTTGCCGTGCTACGCCGTTGTCGCTGCGGATCTCGCAGTGCAATTGGCGCATGAAGCGGTTGCACCGTTCCAACGACCGGTTGCCTTGCGGGTTGATGGCCAGACAGATCAGATTGCAATCGGGTTCAAACGGCAGCACCAGTCTTGCTATCCCCTGCAGCTTCTCCCGCAGGGCAGCCACGGCATCGCGCATGTGCTCGGTCGCTTGAATGGTGGCGGCGGGCAAGCGACCGAAATGCGCATGATCGAGTGGCATGACCCGATGGGTGACGCAAACCGCCGCGGCCATCGCGCCCGATTTCGAGCCTTCGATAATGTACTGACCCAGTGCCCGAGCGCGGCTGAAATAATCGCTGTGGTCAGACTCCTGAAACACGTAGTCAGCCGACTCGGCCAGCAGCGCAAAAGGGCGTTGATCGCGTGCCACGAAAGCGCCTGCGCCATAAGGTAGATAACCCAGCTTGTGCGGGTCGATGGTGATCGAATCGGTGTGCTGCAAGGCAGCCAGGGCGGAGTAGGTGGGTGGATTGGGAAAGCGGGCAAATTCACGGCTGACCTGCTCGCGACTCCGCAAGGCGCCGTTCGGGTCGCGAATCAAGGTGGCCAGATAGCCGCCCCAGGCGGCATCGGCATGCACGGCAAAGCCGAAACCCTGCTGCGACCATCGATCGCGGGCCGCGCATAGCTGATCGATCGGGTCAACCGTGCCGAATTCGGTGCTGCCCAAGATGCCGACACAGGCCAGCACCGGTTGCCGCTGAGCATGCAGCTCCATCAACAGGCGCTCCAAGGCGTCAGCATCGAGGCGCATCTCCCGCTCCGGCACTTGCAGCAACTGATGTCGCCCAAGGCCGAGCAGCTTCATGCCCTTGCTCCAAGAATAATGCGCAGTGGCAGGCACCAATACCACCGGCGGACGCAACTCGGGATGTCGGGCAAAGAAGCCAACCTGCCCCACCTGCTCGATGCGCTCGACTTCGATACGCTGTCGCCACAGTCGGGCTTCGGCCACCGGCAGGCTGTGCATCCAGGCCTGTGCTTGAACGAAGTGTTCAATCGCCTGCTGCGGGGCCAGATTGAACGCTGCCCAGTCGCTCTCGGGCAAGGCCAGGTCGGGCGGCGCAGCCGCGAGCAAGGCCACTGGATATGCCTTGATTGCCAGGGCCAGCCGCAGCGCCTGGTAGTTGGCCACGGTGCCACCGGAGGTCAGATGACCGAATGCGCAGGCCGGCTGATTCGGATCGCTCGGATAGCCAATCATGCGCGCCAGTTGCAGCCCGACTTCGATCTCCATGTCGATGGTGACCGGCGCCGCCTCATCACTGACATTGTTCGGGTTGTACGGCAAGGTGAGGATCTGCGCCGCCATGCCGGGGATCAGTAAGTCGCTGACCATATGACCGAGATAGCGTTGGCTATGGAAGGGCACCGAGCGCTTCAAGGCAGCCGACAGCTGATGCAACTCGCGCCTCAGTTTCGACTCGAAGGCCTGGAACCCAGGCTGCTGCGCCGCGTGGGTAGGAATGGCCGGCGGATCTTCCGGATGCAGATTGCGCCGCCAGTAGACGTGGTCGCGTAGAAACTCGACCACCAGTTTCTCCAGCAGATTGTCGTTCTCGCCGTACGGCCCGAGAAAGCAAGGGAACAGACTGGAGTCGGTCACGGCATTCAACCTGGCTTGCCATCGACCCGCGGGGTCGACCAGATCCACATGCATTGCAGCAGCCAGGGCAGCAGCACCAACACCCAGCCGATCGCAGCAACGGCATTCACCGCCCAGTAGTCGACACCGAATTCCGCCAGAATGCGCAGCACCGCCACCGCCTGGATGGCGATGAAGGCCGAGCGGTCGATCCGATTCATTTCCAGCCGGCGGCCAGAATGTCCCCTGCTGACGCGGCTGACCATGGCCACCAAGACTGCGCCGAACAAACCAATGGTGTAGGCATGCAGAGGGGCCCGGCCCAGGGCAGCGATATCAACCCACAGCAGCAGGCTTTGTACGCTGTACAAGGCCGCCCCGATCGGCCACCACAGCAGGCCGACAAACAGCGCGCGAAGAATGAAGGGAGCGCCCTGCGGCGGCCACCAGCGCTTCACCATCCATAGACCGAGCACGGTTGCTGGCAGGTCGCTGAGCCATAGCCAGCGCTGTGCTCCGCTCAGCTCAAGCACAAGATGCAGAATCAACAGCGCCCACAATGCGCCCAGCAAACCCACCGGCCGCCAGGCCTCGTACTGCGGAAACACCGACTTGGCAAAGAACGGAAACATGCGATGCGCAACGCTGAGATAGATCGGTAGCAACAACCCGTGAACACCCAGCTTCATCGCCAGATCGATCCAGACGTGACTGGCCGCGAACTGGTGCACGCAGATGGCCAGCATGCCAAGCCAGCCCAAGGCCATGGCCAGAGTGATGCTGCGCGCATGCCAGCAGTCGCTGCGGTCTTGCCGCAGACGGTCCAGCAACAGCACCAGGCCATTGGTCCAGCCAGCCAGGCCGACCAGCAAGCCGATATGCAGCCCCAACGGGCCACTGAACATAGAGCTAAGCAGCACAAGCTGGGCCAGAAGCAGACTGCCAGCGGTTGGCAGGTAATGCCAGCGACCGAACGGCGCGACCGGCATCCAACGCGGGAAAACGGTAAACAAGAAGCCGAAGATGAACGGTGCCAGGACCAGGTAAGGAAGCACCACCGCGTGCAGCCAGCCGGCGTAGATCGGCGTGCTCGGCAACTGCAGCAGCCCCCAGCGGATATCGATTAGCCAAAGCGCCCACCACAGCATGGACAGACAGAGATTGCCGGCCCCCACGGCGAACAGCGCGCGATGCGGTGTCACAGTCAGCCAGGAGGTCGAGGGCGTAGCGGCGATGGCGGCGCTGTTCACGGAGACGGTCTGCCCAATGGAGTGACTGCATGCTGTCAAAACCGCGCACCGCTCTCCTTGACCCAGATCAGCTTAGCCGTGGCCCGGACTTGACCGCTGTCAAATCTGTGCAGTGGGAATTGATCAAGACTGTCCCTCGTTGTTCGCTATCTGGGGCGATATTCATGGACATGCGCCAATTCACCGAGGATCACCGATCAATCCTTGCGTTGGTGGAACAGATTCGCTGCGACCTTGACGCAGAGCCTGCGCACAGTCCGGAGTCGTTACTGCCTCGCTTGCACAGGTTGTGCAGCAAACTCAGCCTGCATCTGGCCATCGAAGATGACTTTCTGTATCCGCATTTGATGGACTTGCGGCACAGCCCGGCGGCCCTGCTCGCCGAGAGGTTTCGACGGGAAGTCGGCGGACTGCGGCAAGAACTGGACGCCTTCGCTGATCGCTTCGCAAGCGCGCGGGACATTCGACGTGAACCCGAAGAATTTCGGTGTGAATGCGCGCGGCTGATCGAGGCCCTGTGCAATCGCATTCAGCGAGAAGAAGAGGACCTCTACCCCTTGGCGGGCGACGTCTGAATCACCGTGGGCATCGGGTCGCACTCACGTCAGATTGCGCCGATGCTCCGCGACGCCGCAGGTGTTGCGTGTGCTCAGGGCCCTACGCTGTCGAGGCTCGCTTCGACGGGATCGCGGAGCCTGTTTCGACGCTCCATGCGCTCGTCGAAGGACGACTGAATGAAGTCTGGGGTCGATACCCGCTCCTCTGAGGCAACTGACCCAGGTCAAGGCGGAAAGCGATGCGGCGGTCAACAATGAAACCAGTAGTGAACCCAATGCAATAGGACGATGTGTATGCACGCTCGACAATGGCTTCCTCTAGCACTCAGTTTCGCCCCGATTTTATTCAGCCCGACCGCCATGGCAGAAGGGCCGGCATCGGCAGCCACATTCGAAGCGCGACTTCGCTTCGAGCAGGTCGACGATGATGGTTTCGTCGACCAGGCCGAAGCCACCACCCTGCGCGTTCGTGCCGGCTACAAGTACGTGTTTTCTCCGTCCTGGTCGGCCTATGCCGAACTCGAGGCCACGGCTCATCTTGGCGATGAAGATTTCAATAGCACCGACAACGGTCGTACTGCCTACCCCACGGTGGTCGATCCGGACAGCACCGAGATCAATCAGGCGCGCATCGACTACACGCACAGCGCCAGCACCCGGGTCACCTTCGGACGCCAGCGCCTGGCCTATGGCAATCACCGTTTCATCGGCAATGTGGGATGGCGTCAGAACGAGCAGACCTTCGACGCGCTGGATGCTCAGATCAGTCCGGCACAGGGATTTACCCTTCGTTACAGCTATCTCGACCGCGTGCAACGCATCTTCGGCGAAGGCCACCAGAACCCGAATCAGGCGCGTTGGAATCTTGATACCCATGTGATCGATGCCAGCTACAAACTCGGCCCGGGAACCTTGAGTGGTTATGCACACCTGTACGACAACCAGACCTTGCCGCTGACGTCACACAAGAACTTCGGAGTGCGCTATGCGGCGCAAAGCGCCGCGGATGCCACGGTCGGCTGGCAGGCCAGTGTCGAGGCAACGCGGCAGCGCCCGTATGCGGAGGGTGCTGACATCAACCGCGCCGATTACTTTGCTGTTGAGGGCGGCGTCAAGCTGGTCGGCAACACATTCAGCGCCGGTATCGAGCAGCTCGGTGGCGACGGGCGCTATGGCTTTCAGACGCCGCTGGCCACGCTACATGCCTTCAATGGCTGGGCTGATCGTTTTCTGACCACGCCGGTGAATGGGCTGGACGACCGCTATATCGGCTGGAAGCGAGGCTTCGGTGATTTCAATGCCCAGCTGGTCTATCACGATTACCAGGCTGATCGCGGCGGCGCTGACTATGGCAGTGAGTGGGGCGCAGCGCTTGGTTGGGCTTTCGCTCCCAAGTGGAATGCCTTGTTCAAGTACTCGAACTACGATAGCGATGGGTTTGGCGCCGACGTCGACAAGCTGTGGCTGAGCGTGGAGTTCAAACTGTGAGTTCAAAGGTCAACTCTGGCGCCGCGATACCGGGGCGCCGGGGTTTTCTGGTTTACGCCTGCTCAGGCTGTTCCAGTGCAGCGCAGATGGCGAATCAGATCGCGCTTTGGATGGATCGTGAAGGCGAGGCGGAAATGTCCTGCATCGCTGGTGTCGGTGGTGGCGTGCCTGGACTGGTACGCACTGCCACCAGCGGCCGCCCGATCATTGCTCTCGATGGCTGCATCATGCACTGCGTGGCGGCATGCCTGGCCCGGGCGGGAGTGAAAGCCGATGTTCATTTCACCCTGAAGGAATTTGGGGTGAGCAAGTTGAAACATCAGGATTTCGATGTGGAACAGGCCGAGCAGGTGTATCGGCAGGAAGTGTTGCCCATGGTGAAAGAGTTGGGGCTCGTGTAGTCGTCCAACCCACGATGGTGGGCCACAGGCCCACCCTGCTGGCAAAGCGCAGCCGTACGGTGGGCCTGTGGCCCACCATCGTGCGTCACTGATCGCGCAACACGCTGCGTGCCAGTGCTTCCAACCGGTCGCGGTCGAGGATCTCAATCTCGCGCCGATCCACCTTCAGAAGGCCCTCGTCGGTGAAGCGGCGAAACACCCGACTGACGGTCTCCGAGGCCAGACGCAAATAGCTGGCGATGTCGGCGCGCGACATGGTGAGGGCAAAGCGCTTTGGCGAGAAGCCACGCATCGCATAGCGTTTCGACAGCGAGAGCAGGAAGGCCGCCATCCGCTCATCGGCATTGAAGTCGCCGGCCAGCAGGCTGGCCTTGCCGATATCCTGACTTAACAGACTGAACAGTTGGCGCTGCAGACCCGGCATCTTGGCCGCCAGCAGGCTCAGCATCGGAAACGAGAAACGGCAGACGGTTACGGTATCCAGCGCTATCGCATTGCAGGGATAACGACCGCCGTGGATGGCTGAGAGACCAATCACCTCGCCGGGCAGAAAGAACCCGTGCACCTGTTCCCTGCCCTGCGCATCGGTGACATAGGTCTTTACCGTGCCGGCACGAACCGCGGCGATGGCATTGAAGGGGTCACCCTCTCGAAACAGGTGCGTGCCTGCCGTCACCGGGCCAACGTGTTCAACCAGGCAGTGCAGTTCAACCAGGGCTGACTTGTCATAGCCCTCGGCCAGACAGGCGGCAGAAAACGCACAGGTGGAACAGAAATGCAGCGCATCGCCATCATCGGCGATCGGCTGAGCCGAAGGGTTAAGCCGCATCGAGTTCATCTTCGCTCCATCACCTGCTGCACTGCGTGCATGATAGCCATTGCGCTGTCGTCGCAGAACGAATCAACGCCAGGCCGGTACGTAGGCGATGGGGGCTGCTGAGCCATGCAGCCGGCGGGCGATCGCCAGACGCCCGGCTTGCAGGGCCGCTCGGTAGGTGTCCGGATCGGCCTCATTCTC
Organism: Pseudomarimonas arenosa; assembly: GCF_014841215.1. Taxonomy (GTDB): domain Bacteria; phylum Pseudomonadota; class Gammaproteobacteria; order Xanthomonadales; family Xanthomonadaceae; genus Pseudomarimonas; species Pseudomarimonas arenosa. Next base: position 19,893 of record NZ_JACYTR010000052.1, on the reverse strand, counting down.
GAACCTGATTCCACCCAGACTGGCTCGGGCTGCCGGCCCCAGCGGCAACACATCACAGCGGCTGGACTCGCCAGGCTCAAACCAGGGCGGGGCCAGTTCCAACTTCCAGCCCTGTTGCTGCCAGAGAGAACGGGCCTGATCGCTGCCGGGCTGCGCCACTTGCAGTAATTTCTCGGCCGGCGGACGCACGGAAAAATGAAAGCGGCGCGACAGCGAGTCGATCAAGCTGTTGAAGTCATCCCATGGCGGGAGCTGTTCACAGCGGCAGCAGATGCCCAGGACGTCGCGATCGCGATCAAAGCGCTTGCCCAGACGCTCTGCCTCCAACAGCAGAAGATCGAGTCCATTTCCGCTCAAGGACCACTGGTCCAGGCGCAGATTGAGCCACAGCGGCCGCGGGATGGGATCGCCATTGCTCTCCTGTGCCAGGCGATCGAATTCTTTGAACGCCACAGCTTCGGGCCGAGGCGCGGGGGCGTTGGAGGTCATCATGGCGTTCGACACAGCGGGTGGGATGTTCGCATCAGACCTGCTTTGCCGCCGGCACACCCTGATCCAAGTCAAGTGGCCTCCAGCAAGCGTTTCGCCTGCAATTCCGCCCTGCTTGACTTGAGTCATGGATGGCCCATGGCCAGCGGCGCAAACTGAACTCGCGAACAAGATTCGCTCCCAGCTGCCCAGCCTTCGTCAGCCCGACATGGACGGCAGCCGCTAGCCGCTTCGGCAGCTAGCCGGGTGATGCGGGAAACGGCATCGCCTCCCGGATTGGAAGGGAGCTGCAATGAACACCTTGACCGACACGTTCGGCCGCACATTTCCTTACCTTCGGTTGTCGCTTACCGAGGCTTGCAACCTGCGCTGCAGTTATTGCCTGCCGGACGGCTGGCGCGCGCAGGGCAAGCCTGGCTGGCTGACCCTGGATGAAATCGGCCGCTTGCTGCGCGGCTTTGCCGCCGTGGGGTTGCGCAAACTGCGACTGACTGGCGGCGAACCGAGCCTCAGGCGTGATCTCACCGAGGTCATCGCCCAGGCCGCTGCAACGCCTGGGCTGCGCAAGCTGGCCTTGACCACCAATGGCTGCGTATTGGCACGCAGGGTCGATGCCTGGCGCTCAGCCGGGCTGACGGCGCTCAATGTCAGCCTGGACAGCCTCCGGACTGATCGCTTCACCGCCATCACCGGGCACAGCTATCACGCCGAGCTGATGCAAGCGATCGACCACAGCCTGAGCCTGGGTTTCGATGCAGTGAAACTCAATGCGGTGTTGCTCGGCGATCTGAACGACGATGAGTTGCCCAGTTGGCTTGAGTATCTGCGCGAGCGTCGCATCACCCTGCGCTTCATCGAATTGATGCGCACCGGCGACAACCAGGCTTACTTCACTCGTCACCACCGCAGCACGGAAGCACTGATTCAACCCTTGATCGATCAGGGCTGGCGCGAGCTGCCACGGGCCGAGGACGCAGGCCCGGCGCGCGAGCTGGCGCATCCTGACTATCATGGCCGCATCGGTATCATCGCCCCGTACTCGAAGGACTTCTGCCGCAGCTGCAATCGACTCCGAGTGACGGCCAAGGGCGATCTTCGGCTTTGCCTGTTCGGCGAGTTCGGCATCGCTTTGCGCCCGCTGCTGCAACATGATCAGGACCTGCCGGATCTGGTCGCACGTCTGAGCGGCCAGCTGGCCTACAAGCAAGCCGGTCACCGACTGCATGAGGGCGAGACCGGTCTGACCCGGCATCTGGCTTCGGTTGGGGGCTAGCCATGTCAAGTGACTGGCTGACGGTGCCGGTGCTGGGCAATGCAAGCCCTGCACTTCGGCAGCGCGCGCGCGGCGTGGCTCGCGGCGAGCTTGTACTGCAGGCCGAGTCGGACCCAGCCTCACTGGCCGCTGAGTTGCACACGGCCCTGTTCGGACTGTGTCAGGTCGCTTGCCGCGATGCTGTGCTGCGACCCAATTGTGCGTTGAATACAGTGGCGCCAGGACAGATTCAGCACCTACGCCTGTTGCTGCCCATGATTCAGGACAGACGGGTGCGCGTGTATTGCGAAGTCAAGGCCGATCAGCTTGAAGGTTTGGCAGTCTCGGCCATGGCAGGTCTCGGCGCAGCCTTGCTGGTTCTGCACCAGTGGTTTCACCAACAGGGCCGAAGCGCCAGGATCGACAGTCAGCAGATCCTGCTCGAAGAGGCCAATCGAGGTGCCCTGTTATATTCAACCCTCGATGATCACGAGCGCCGCCTGTTGAAGCCGAAGGCAGCCCTACAGCTGCCGGCCTGTCGTGCCGCGGTGTTGGTGCTTAGCGATCGCGCCGCCGATGGCCGCTATGCTGACCGTTCGGGCCCGATCCTGTTGGACGGATTGCAACAGCTGGGTGCCGATATCGCCGAGTACCGGGTGCTGCCGGATGAAACCGATTTGATTCAGCAGCACATGGTCGCGTTGGAAGCCCAGGGTGTGCGGCTCTGTCTGCTCAGCGGCGGCACTGGATTGGGCCCGCGAGACTGCACCCCCGATGCACTTTCCGCCTTGGGCTTGCGCGAAGTACCCGGTTTCGGCGAGCTTTTCCGCCATGCAACCAGCGAAATCACCCCATTGGCCTGGCTCAGCCGGGCCAGTGCCTACCAGTTCAACCGCATGCTGATCCTGGCCCTGCCCGGCAATCCACGCGCCGTAGCCGAGGGCTGGGAAGTCTGGCAGCCACTGCTTGACCACGCTCTGGCGATGGTCGAAGGAGGTTCACACCCATGATGGATTACGCCGACGCCTTGCAGGAAATCCTCGCTTTGGCCGGTGCTGCGCAGCTCGATACCCTGCCCTGCGCTCAAGCCGCTGGGCGCGTTCTGGCCCAGGCCTGTTCGGCCCAAGAGCACCTGCCGCCGTTCGACAACACGGCCATGGACGGCTATGCCCTGTTCGCCCCGGAGAACGGACTGCCGGTTGGAAGCAAGCTTCCGGTGGTGGGCTTGCTGCCGGCCGGCGATGCTGCCGGCGACTATCAGGCCGGCGCTATCGAAATCATGACCGGCGCACCGATTCCATCGGGTTGCAATGCCGTCATTCCGGTCGAGTGCATTGGCCTCACTCAACGCGAAGATTCATCGCCCGCCGAAATCGAGCTGCAGGAACCGGTGCATCCGGGCCAACATGTGCGCAAGGCCGGTGAGGACATCCGCGCCGGTGAGCCCTTGCTGGCCGCCGGTTGCCGATTGGGCGCAGTTGAAACGACCTTGCTCGCTGCGCAAGGCATCGAGAGCGTCAAGGTTGCGCGGTCTCCGCGCATTGCCATCATTTCCACCGGCAAGGAGCTGGTCGACGATCCGCGGCAAGCATTGGCCGCCGGGCAGATCCGCAACAGCAATCGCCCCTACCTGCAGTTACGCGCTGCCGACGCCGGCGCTGAGGTGGTGTCTACCGACACCGTCAGCGATGACATTGATGCCTTTGTGACCGCCCTGGATCGCGCCCTGGCCAGCGGTGCCGACATGATCATCAGCACCGGTGCGGTGTCGATGGGCCGCTTCGACTTCGTACCGGAAGCGCTGCAACGCTTTGGCGCCACCATGCGATTTCACAAGACTCGCATTCGACCAGGCAAACCGATCCTGTTCGCCACCCTGCCAGACGGCCAGCTGTTCTTTGGATTGCCCGGCAACCCGGTGTCCAGCGCCGTGGGATTTCGCTTCTTTGTCGAGCCGGCGATTCGCCAGCGACTGGGCTTGCCGGCCGAGAGCGCGCTGCGCTTGCCGCTGGCCAATGCACTGCCGAAGAAGCCACCGCTACGCCTGCACCTCAAGGGGCGGGTGGAACTCGATGCTGAGGGCAGGCTGCGCGCACGCATCTTGCCCGGCCAGGAGAGCTTTCGCATCCGTCCTCTGCTAGATGCGAACTGCTGGATCGTGGTGGAGCACGATCGCCCGGCGTTGGCCGAAAGCGATCTGGTCATCGTAGTCAGCCTGTGCCACCTTAGTCCTCTTGTTTTCTCGGGAGTCCTGACATGACTGTCACGCTGGCATTGTTCGGCGCGTTTCGCGACCTGCATAGCGCGCCCACGCTGACCCTGGAGGTGGATGGCGACTCGATCGCCGATCTGCGCGCCCAGCTTTGCGCCCATCTCGAAGCCACCGGCAAGGCCGACAAGCGAGGCTTGGTCGGAGTGTCGGCCTTCGCCAGCGACACCGCCCTGCTGCGCGATCACGATCGCATTCCTGCAGACGGTCAGCTGGCGATTCTTCCACCGGTCAGCGGAGGCTGAGATGCTTATCGAAAACTCCCTGCATTGCGCGGTGCTGAACGTCAGCGAGGCGGCACTGGACCCGGCTGCCGCGCTCGACTTTGTCAGCGATGGCCGCTTCGGTGGACTGAACATGTTCGTGGGTAAAGTGCGTTCGCAAAACCACGGACGCGAGGTGGTCGGCATCAGCTACGACATCTATCAGGCCTTGGCTTTGAACGTGTTCCGCCAGCTCGCCGCCGAAGTGCAGACGGAATTTGGCCCGCAGCTGAAACTGTATGTTGCGCATGCCTGCGGCCGGCTCAAGGTGGGCGATATCGCGGTGGTGGTCGCAGCCGGTACGCCGCATCGCGACGAGGCCTTTCGCGCCTGCCGTGCCCTGATCGAGGCGGTCAAGCACCGTGCACCGATCTGGAAGCAGGAGCACTTCATCGACGGTGACAGTGCTTGGAGCGAGGGCTGCTCGCTGTGCGGCCATGAACACGACGACCCGGCGAAACCGCCGGCGCCTACGGCATTGTCGCCCAATCGACATGTTCACGGGTAAATGGAACGCTCTGATCCTGGCCGGTGGCCGCTCGTCGCGCATGGGGCGCGACAAGGCCATGCTCGATTGGCATGGGCAACCCTTGCTGGCTGCCCAGGTTCGACATATGAAGGCGTTTGGCGCAACCGAACTTCGGGTCAGCGGAGACTATCCTGAATTCCTTGGCATTCCCGACCGCCAAAAAGGTCTGGGTCCGCTCGGCGGCCTGCATTCGGCCCTGGTCGACGCGTCTGATGGCTGCTGGCTGATTGTGCCGGTCGACATGCCACTGCTGCGGCAAGCCCATCTGATCCCGCTGGTCAAGCTAATGGAGACCTCGGCGGCGGCCTGTTATCGCGAGCATGTGCTGCCCATGGCGCTGAGACTGGATCGGCATGTCCGTGCGCTGATCGATGCCTTGTTGGCGCAGGCCAGTGGCGGTCGTTCCCTGCTTGCACTGCATCATCGATTGCATGGCAGCACCATTGAATGTCCGGCAGAGCTGCTGGACGGACTTCGCAACTGCAATACTCCCGAACAGTGGCAGGCGATCTGCAAATGAAACTGCAGTTGCAGCAACAATCGCTGCGCTTGCGCATCGCTGAAGACGAACTGGCTGAGCTATTGGCCGGGCGCTCGCTGCTTCACCATCAGCGGCTGGCGGCAAGTACCGAGATCCACGCTCGGATTCAGCCGGTGGACGGCAGTGTGTCCAGCGCGCGGCGTTGGTCGGCGCAGACCGCTGATGGACTGCTGGCGCTGGAGCTGCGTGTTGAGAGCGAAGCGCTGCGGGCCTATGCGGATCGGCTGCCCTGCAAGCAAGGCCTGCAGTGGCAGATTCAGCTGGCCGATGGCGGCAGACTGGAAATCGATCTCGAAGTGGATGTGCGCGATTCGATTGGCAAGCGTGGGCATCGCTTCAAGCAGAGCTGACAGCCAGCCCGACGAGTCGCCGCCGGACTGCCATTTCCATGCCGAACCCCAGGGGTCACTGCTTGTGATGCTCGGCGGCCACCAAGGCCGCATCTCGTCGCGCAGTAGCCACGGAAAGTTCAGTCGCATGCGCCATGGTGGCCGCACTGCGACAAGCCTTGGCCTCCACTTGCTGCAGCGCATCGCATTTTTGCACAGCTACTTGATAGCGACCTTCCAACGCGGTGCTCGCGACATCAAAATCAGCTTCGGCCGCCTTCACCATGACCACTGCCTCGGCTGAGTTAAGTTCCTTTCGCGCACCGGCCTCCGCTTTGCCATAGGCACGTTCCGCGCTGGCCAGATCAGTATCCGCCTCGTTGAGCTTCTTGGTAGCGTCCTGCCGCGCTGTGACGACGTTCTGTGCGGCCTTGTCCTGGGCCTCAGCGACATCCTTGGCGGTCTCGGATGCGCTTTCTTGGCAGCCGCTTGCCAGCAGCACGGCTGCGAGGGCCGTGGTCAGATCGAACGCCTTCATGTGGGCGATTCCTGGTAAGCCGGATAAAGTGGCAGGGTCGCTTTCGGTATTGCTTTGCTGGCAGGGGTGGGCAGCAGCGCCGATGAGACCAACCTTGCTATGCGCTTGGTCGGCGCATAGGCCAATGAGGCGAATTTGCTCCGTGCAAGATATTCCCGATCGCGATCATCCTGGGATTTGACCCAGTCGGCCAGACAGAGCGTGGTCATCACATTTCACCTTGCGTCGGTCGCTCGTGCTCATGGCCGGGCCGACCATCATCGTGCTTGTTGTCGATATGACGATCGGCCTCCTTTTCAATTTTCTCGCCCACCACTTGGGTGTCCCTGCCCAACCCATGCATGGTGTTGCAGGCGCTGAGGCCAAGCGCGAAGCCAGTTGTCGTCAGCAGTGTGAGCGCAATTCTCAATGTATTTTTCATGACGTTCTCAAGATGGGCACGTCGCTGGGCTAGAACCGCAGTTGGGGACGATGCGCTGACTGCGGAGCCTTTCGCCGAGTCCAGGCACGAAAGAGGATGTAGCGCAGCCTGTCATTTCAACCCGGTCCTGTCGGTGCGCTGACGAACCAAGGGTCAGCTAAGCAAGCTCTTGGCCGAGTCTGCGTGTGCGCCATCGCACCGAACAGTTTCTTGTCATGCGCGCAAGCTCGTGGTGCTGATTCATCCATCTTCGAATAGAGTTGCAGCGGAATGATCGAACGGCCGGGTCGGTGGTTTCGTGCCGGTGCGGCTCTGGTCTGTGCCGAATCCGGCTGTTCCTCTATGAGGTCCTCATTCTTGTCGTCCCTTCCTGCAAGGGGTGCGAGGCCAGGACGGGTTTTTTCGGGCCAAACTTTTTTCCAAGGAGCAACACTGATGAAAGCCACTCGAATTGCCGGCATTGTGCTACTGGTCGCCGGGGCGCTGGGTCTTGCCTACGGTGGATTCACCTACACCAAGGACACTCACAGCACAAAGCTTGGCCCAATTGAACTATCCGTTAAAGACAAGGAAACGATCACCGTGCCCTTATGGCTGAGCATCGCCGGCCTGATTTCAGGTGGTCTGCTGATCCTGCTTCCTGGCAAACGCTAGGGTCGAACCTCAGTCCAGTAGCAGGCGGCCGAGGCTCGCTTCGGCTGCCTGCCTTACGCGGCACGAAAGGCGCGCGCGATGCTAGTGAGTCGCTATCTCTCGGCCTGAAGCCGCTATGTGCTCTATCGAACGGAACGCTGACCCACTCCAGCCCAGGAGGGTGCGGTGTAAAGAAGGAAACCGAAACTCCAGGTGCTGGAAAGGCGCCAGGGTGGAGCTTTTCGTCGGCATTCCGTTTAAGGAGATGACCCATGTCCCTGAGTGCGATTGTTCTTGTGGTGCTGATCATCATGCTGGTCGGGTCCTTGCCCAGATGGAGCCACAGCCGCTCCTGGGGCTACGGTCCCAGCGGCGGATTGGGAGTGGCGCTTGCCGTGGTTCTGGCCTTGGTCGTGCTGGGGCACTTCTAGGGGAATGTAGCTCCGCGGCTCGCCGATATGGGAAGCGATCGTTCACCGAATCCGCCATCTCCACCCCGCCCTGCCAAGGCCGTGTGCCCGCCAGTCTCGACGCAATCATGGGCAGACCGTTTGAGCCCGGTACGGATCAAGGTGCGACTCGACCGCGGTAGGTAATGCGTGGCAACGAACAGATCGAGGCGACCGAGGTTTGGCAAGCTGGTTCAACGGCCGGCACATTGAGTCCAAGCAAGCGGCCGCGTCAGCTATCCAACGGCGTGGGTCTCACGCGCCGCTCATGGCGCACCCGGAGGTTAAGTCTGTTGTTCTCCGGCGAGCCGTTCGACAGGCTCACGGCAGCGCGTTGCGCTCGCTTTACTGCCTGCCCCGAGGAGGCTTGACGATCGAGTCTTCCCGCAGACTGCTAGAGACGCTGACCGATGGCAACGACCGAAAGCCAAAATGCCCCAAACCAGTTGATCGAAGCCCTGCCGAGCGGAGTGCGCGAACAGCTGCGTCGATGCGGTGAGACGGTGGTGCTTGAAGTCGACCAAGTGTTGTGCACCGAGGGGCATCCCTATACGCATGTGTATTTTCCGACCGGCAGCGTCGTGTCCCAGATGGTTACTTTGCGCGGCCATGCGTCGTTTGATGTCAGCATGATCGGCTGCGAAGGGATGCTGGGTGCCAGTCTGGTACTAGATGTTATCGAGGCGCCGTGGCTCGCCAAGGTCGAAGGCGCAGGCAGCGCGGTCCGAATCGCGGCCGGCGATCTGTGCCGGCTGCTGGAGGCTCATCAAGGTCTAAGAAGGCCGTTGGGTCGCTATCTGTTCAATAGCTACCAAAAGCTGGGGCTGAGCGCTTGTTGTGCGCGCTTCCATGAGATTGAGCCTAGGCTGGCTGGGTACTTGTTGAGCACCGCTGACCGTGTGCCGGGCGGCAGCTTTCAGCGTACGCATCAGACGCTTGCAGACATGCTGGGGGTACAGCGCAGCGCGGTCACCATCGCCGCTGGGGCACTGCAACGTCGCGGACTGATCCGCTATAGCCGAGGAGAGATTCAGATCTTGAACCGCCCTGCCCTGGTGAGCGCTGCTTGCGAGTGCTATCGGCGCTAGCGAGTCCAAACTAGTGCACTCGGCGCAACGTTCTTGCCGGACTGTCTGCGCGCCCCCCCACAGCCCGACGGTGAAACGTCTAGTCCAGAGAATGAAAGCCCACAAATCAGCCTGAACGCAGGCACGCGATGGGCTTGTGTTCGTGTGCCAGCACACCGACGGGCGCGCAGTGGACGAATAGTGTGGATGCATGTGGCGGATGGCAAGAGGCCTGTCAGCTTCCGCTTGATGAGCTTTTACAGGTCAACCTACTCGCTACGTTGGAGTCACAAATGAAGATCCGCACAGCAAATAAGAAACGCCCCCTGGCGACGGGGCTGGCGCTTTTACTGGCCGGCCTGTCTGGCAGTGCTTTCGCCGAACACAATGAACGCAACGACGGCGAATCGGTCAGCCGACTCGATCGCGCCCGAGTCACGCGCGTTGAGCAGATGGAACGTCAACCCGACTACTACAGTTACCAGGAGTGCTGGAACGAGCAAAGCAATCGCAATGAGGGTGGTTACTATCGAGACCGCGACGGTCGACTCTATCGCTATGAAAACGAGCGCAAGAGCAGCAGCACTGCCGGCGCCATTATCGGTGCGATCGTTGGCGGAGCACTGGGTAACCAAGTAGGCGACGGCAGTGGCCGAAAAGCCGCAACCATTGCCGGTGCCGTGATTGGTGCCGGGGTTGGCAAGCATGCCAATGACCGCGCCAATGAGCGGGCGAACGATCGCCAGAACCGGACCTATGAGGGCTACGATCGATTTCGCGATACATCTGGATCTGAGTTGCGCTGTCGCACGGTAACCGACATCGACTATCGCCGACGCTACGGCGACCACCGCTATCCGGAGTACACAAGCTATCGGGTGACCTACGCCTATGCAGGCCATTCTTACCAGTCGATTACCAACCAACGTCCCGGACGCTTCGTGCAAGTGCGAGTGGATGTTCAACTGCAGGATTGACCCTCGGGAAGCATTGCATTGAACTTCACTCACGCATCCGCCGCCACGGATCAGCGCCGCTCGAATCGGCTCTCACGTTGCTGGAGATGATTCAGCGAATCGCTGCCCTCGATTCGAAGCGGCAGATTCTCTGGCTCCCCTTTCCCGTCAGGAGAGCGGTTGGGGGGCTCCTGTGGTGGCCAGCCCTGCAGAGCGACTACACCGCCACGCCGGCGCTACCCGTGCCTCGCGCGCGCCCTCAGTGGCCTTTCGATGCACATGAAACTCAATGTCTCGCAGCTTGCGCCGCAGGGAAAGGCTACTGCGAACGCGCTTTCAGCAGCCGGTCAGTTTCTGCGCACGGCGCCCTACGGGCGAAACTTGCTGTTGATTGAAGCGCTGATTCTGGCAACGCAACACGGCAAGACTGCACGTTCACTTTCAGGCGTGTCTGACCATATAAGCCAATGCATCAGGCGCGAGGCCGGTGTCATCGCCTATTGGCACAGGCACGCAATTCGGCAAGACCAAGGCATGTGCTGGCAAGATGCATCACTGAATCCGACGACACCCAACCTTAGGTTCAGACACCAAGGCGCATGCTGCTCTGGCACTACGACGATCGACGCAATGTCGTAACGGCCACTCAGCTGCACACCCTCCACCCGACGCACTGAGCCTCGTAACACCGGTACACCGGTGTCTGCGGCCGCGGCCGTACCTGGCTTGCAGTTTTGTGAGCCGATCATCCAAGGATTCAAACATGAGCATTCAACCCACCCCAAATAGTGGTAACAAGAATCTGCTGGACACTGCCAGCGCCAACGGCAAGCTCAATACGTTCAGCAAAGCCATTGAGCTTGCCGGGCTGAGCGAGAGCCTGCGCGGGCCCGGCCCATTTACGGTCTTCGCGCCCACCGATGCAGCGTTTGAGAAGCTGGCGGGTGGTGGCCTTGATCGACTGCTGAAGCCAGAGAATAAGTCTGAGCTTGTCTCGATACTTAACTACCACGTCATCAAAGGACGTCGGACTGCTGCCGATATGGGCAAGGCGACCTCCGCTGAGACGCTTCAGGGCCAGTCGGCGCCAATCAAGGGGGTAGGATCGAGCTTCAGTATTGACGGCGCAAACGTCATCTCTATCGACATCCCGTCCAGCAATGGATTAATCCACGCGATCGACAAGGTGAACATGCCTACTGCTCGCAAGCAGTAGGCAGTTCAAGCAACCCATGACTGATTGCAAGCTCTCGTAGCTAGGCAATCAGCGCGGCACAAGCGGCAGGGGCCTCCCCTGCCGCTTTCTTCTGTTAACGGTCAGGGACTGAAGTTGTTGCGATGAAGGTGAGCGAGGTGCCGACACCACCAAGGCAACCGCCCCCCCTGAGAGCCTCACTCAGCTCATGCCCTCGTACCCGCCGACTCATCGTTTCCGGAGCGTCGCATGAAGACCAGACAGCGAGCTGCCGAACCCGGCAGCCTCAGCAAGCAAGAACCCGGTCGGCCGAAGCCGCACAGGCTCAACCACGACGCCTTGCAGGATGCGAACCCCACACCGCGATTCATTTCAACCGAGATCAAGCCTACTGTTATGCCGGAGACGCCCGCTCAGAAGCCCGGACAACGCATTCTCAAACCAAACGAAGGATGACCCTGCGGTAGTTCGGCGGCCATCATCCTTGCCCGCGGCCCCTTGCCCGTCAGCGGCGCGGCGAATGCGGAGAGCCAACAATTCAAATGGCCTTGGCGGGCACCACCAATTCCCAATGCTTCCCGGCCAGCAGATCCAAACGCTCGAACAAGGCTTGGCGACCGAGACTCGTTTTCACCAACAGCTCTATTGCCAGATGCTCCTGTCTGCCGGTGACCGTGGCACGCGGATCAAACACGGGGTCAAGCCAGATGGTTGCGGGCGAGTCATGCCAATCCTCCAGAAACACGTCTTGACGCAGCGATCGTTGCAGCGCCAAAGCGAAGCCGTTGGGGCCAAGCTCCTGCAGGTTCAAGGCGCTTTGCCCTGCTGCCAGTTGCGGAGAGTCGGGTAAGCGAAAGCGATATTGATTCATATGCGCAGCCTTCCTTTGTGTCGAGCAGTTAGGTCGCCGGGGATGGCGATGGGATGCTTCGAACGCTATGCACTTCGGCCGAGGTCACTCGGTTGCGGCCTTCCGCCTTGGATCGATAAAGCGCCACATCCAAGCGATGAAGTAGAGACGCCCCATTCTCCGAGGGTCGCAGCTGTGCGACACCAAAGCTGGCCGTGCATTTTTTGTTCGTGTTCGTCGGCGAAGATTCGGCAACGCCCGACCTCATCACTTCGGCCTTCTGGAGTGCATTCTTGATCTTCGTGTTGGGAAGCAGAACAACGAACTCTTCGCCGCCTATTCTGGCGATCGTGTCGCTGGCTCTGAGATGAGCCAACAGCTGATGGGCTATCCCGACCAGGACGCCATCGCCTGCCGCATGTCCGAACTCGTCGTTTACTCGTTTGAACAGGTCAAGATCGATCATGATCGCGCTCAGGGGGCCACCGCCCCTGTCCACTCGACTGATTTCATCGACCAAGGCCTGGTCCAATTTACGGCGGTTGCCGACGCCAGTCAGGGGGTCAGTCAAGGACGTCTGCACGACGCTGTCGGTATGCAGCTTGAGCTGGTCATAGTCTCGCTGAAGCGCCTGCAATAAGTCTTGGTGCTGGTCGCTTTCATGGCTCCGGCCGGCCATGCCTTGTAGTCGATCAATATCGTATTCGGCCAACAGGTGCACGCCTTGCCTACTCAGCCACACCCTTGCTCTTAGTGGAAGCAGGGACATCGATGGACTGCCCACAGCCAGCGGCCCAGCATATCCCGCCAAGCGGCTCGATTCAGCGGCGCGCACCAGATCGGCAAACCGAGGGGCGACGAAATGCTTGCCGACGTTTGCACCAGGCAGCAGCCGCGTCGACTCCGGCAGTAACCGAGAGAAACCTACATTGCATTGCAGCAAAGCTCCCTTGCGATCCAGTATGGCCGCCGCCACGCTTAACAGACCGCTTGCCCTGTTAGGAAAGAACCAGCCCGGCGACGCCTGATTGTCGGGCTGACGATCGAGCGACAGCACGGAGTCGAACAGCGACGTGAGTGGATGCATGGGCGTTGTCACACTCGATTCCTCCTCCGATGTCAATCGATTGCAGCTACCGCGCGAATGTGTACGGCCAATCAAACGAATGCCCGACACGAAAGAAACGGGCCACTTGCCTTGACCTCGAGCGTAGCGCGTCAAAGCAAGCGAGTCGGTCTGGTAGCGCTCACTCGAGCGGTGGACCTGCATATGCGGGCCTCAATCGATGGACGATCAGGCGCATACAAACGCGGAGATTGCTCGCAACGATTTTGCGGCTTGGAACGGATTGCGACTGGTACTGAATGTTCGCCACCGCACCGACGCTGGCAGCGGCATGCGGCAGCCTCAATCGAATGATTGTCGAACCCATCTTGCTAAGCGCCGCGCAGATCTTGACCTTTGATGGCGACATAGGCCTGACCAATGCGAGCGGCTTTTTCTTCGAGCGTGACAGCCGGCTATTCCTGGTTACCAGTCGTCATGTGTTCGTCGACGAGCCGACTCAACATTTTCCCAGTCGCGTCGAGATCGAACTGCACATTGACCGAGCCAATCTCGCAAAGTCGATAGGTTTCTCGATTCCGCTTTACCAGGACGGAAAAAGCGTCTGGCGGCAAGGAACCGACAATGCTGGCGAGATCGACGTCGCGGTGATCGAAATCAACCGGGCTGCTTTGCCCGATTCACTAGTCTACCGAGCCTTTACGCCCGAGCACTTGCCCGACCCAGATGCCAACATCGAAGTAGGTAGCGCTCTGCTGGTCGTGGGCTTTCCGCTTGGGTTTCACGATTTGCTGCATCACATGCCGGTGGTACGACAAGCGGCTATCGCCTCTTCGTTCGGACTGCGCTTTCAGGGCGCTGGCTATTTCCTCACCGACGCGCGTACCCATCGCGGCACCAGCGGGGCTCCGGTCGTGATACGGGTGGATCAAGCAGATCCGGCTCGGGGCGACCTGCCCTGGATGCTGCTCGGGATTCACTCCGCACGTGTGGATCTGGGCACCCGCGATCTCAAGCTCGACGAGGCATTGGGGCTCAACTGTGCCTGGTACGCAGACATTCTGATGACGCTGACGGAGTTACCTGCAATTGCGCTAAACGCCGATGGCAACTGAATGACCAGCCCCGCCTCCCGACTTGCCCAAGGACAGCGCGCCATGTGCACGCTGCCGCCGAATTGCCGACGGCGAGTCGCGAGACCTGTGACGACGGCGATGCGTCGGGAGCAGCAAGATGTGCCGGCCCGCTTCGCGGTCAGCGCAATTCGGCGAGTCACCGATAGTGCAAGCCTCACGGACCGAAGGGCTGAGTCCCGTAGTAGGCATGGATTTCTCTGGCCCAGGTAGCATCCGCCATATTCGGCCAGTTGTTCATGCTGAATCCGGGTGCCGATTCGAGACGGGCCTTTTCCACATCCAATATGAAGCGCTTGTTGAGGGTATCGAGCGTCAGCGCATTCCAAGGTACTGTGAACAGCTTCTCACCCATGCCCGGGAAGCCGCCGAACGAGAGAAGCGCATAACCCACCCGTCCACTCCGCATGTCCAACATGATTTCCTTGATATCGCCGACTTCCTCGTGGTGGCAATTGACCACTGAATCACCCACTAGCGCGGCGGCGCTCATCAGTTCCGGCCCTGGCCCATGGCGGATGCTGGGACCCGGACCTTTGCCAGCGCCGTCATCCGGCTTGCGCTTGCCATGGGTGTCTTTCGAAGCGTGATTCATAAGGTGCTCCCGATTGAGCTCAGCCGTACATTGCGGAGCCGTGGATCAACAGAATAGGAATCTTGCAAGGGTCTATCCGTTCGCTAACCGCTAACCAATACATCCGTCGCGGCTTCCGCTTCTCTTTCCCTCTGCGATTGACCCGCCCCACACATCGACCGATATTGAATCGACCCGGCTCACGAGGGCACTGTCATGACTCGCTACTACATCCGGCTTCCGAACCCCGCGCTGGCGCGCGGCACTGAGCCCCAACTGAGCTTCCAATCCGCGGGTGCGGATGGGCTCGCCAAGGAATTGCAAGACGCCTTGCGAACAGACACGCTGTTTCAGCGCTGGCGCAGCATGCAAGAGGCACCCGATGAGATCGACGATTCGGCGTCGGCCATCGATAAGGGCGCAAGCGTGCGCGGCGAGCAGTCGCACACGGCCATCGACCTGGTGGTGAACACAACGCTCAGTAGCACCCTGCTGCGGCAGCGACTGCGCTGGTTGGCGGGCAGCCACTGGCAATTGCATGATGTCCGCTGACGCGAAGATGTGACGGCCAGCGGCCGTTCGCGTCCCGGGGCGGCTGCGTGTAGTTTGCTGGTAAGTGCGTGATTTCCGAATGCGTCAGCGCACCGCTGATCCACGTTGAGCCTGTTCGTGGCTGGCCCCAACAGTATGTTCGCTATCGTACATACGCATTGATTTCTCGACGCTATTCTGAAGGCCGAACCCAGGGTCGCATGTGACAGGCCGCCAGACCAAAAGGCTCAGATAGCGATGACAGAAGCAACTTCTCCCCAGTCAAACCAGCTTATTCGTGCTCTCTCAGCCGAAGTCCGTGCGCGGCTCGTTCCGCTGCTTGAGCCGGTGAGTCTTCCGTTGGGCAAAGTGCTTTACGAACCTGGCGACTCCATGCGCCACGTCTATTTCCCCACCGATAGTATCGTCTCGCTACTCTACGTTATGGAAAACGGCTCCTCTGCTGAGATCTCGGTCGTTGGAAATGAGGGCCTGGTGGGCGTTGCCTTGTTCATGGGCGGTGAGAGCACGTCCAGCCGAGCGGTTGTCCAGAGCGAAGGCTCGGCCTACCGCTTGCCTGGACAACGTTTGAAAGACGAATTCAATCGTCACGGCGAATTGCTTGTGCTGATGCTGCGCTACACCCAGGCATTGATCACCCAAATGGCACAGACTGCCGTCTGCAATCGCCACCACTCGATCGACCAGCAGCTGTGTCGCTGGCTGTTGCTGTCACTCGACCGTCTGCCCAGCAATCACCTGACGATGACTCAGGAACTGATTGCAAACATGCTGGGTGTGCGCCGCGAAGGCGTCACAGAGGCGGCAGGCAAACTACAAAAGCTCGGAGTGATCGAATACAGTCGTGGCCATATCACCGTGCTGGATCGCCCAAGGCTGGAGAAACTGAGCTGCGAATGCTACGCAGTGGTGAAAAAGGAAACGGATCGCTTGTTACCTCAACCAATTGTTCAGCCATCGGCGCATCGAGCCATTGCCCGAGTCCGCGAAGACCATTAGCCCGACATCGAACCGTACGAGCACCGCGTTCTTGAGTGGGGCGCCGAGACCGGCGCATGGCCGAACTCGCCACGCCCTACCCCGCCGTGGACGGGCCATCCTTGGCCCGCGCCCGAATCAGCAGTCAATCAGTGCTGAGTGCGCTCGCTGGCTGCCGAGCGCTTACGCCTTGGGCTGGAACAAGCGGCGACGCAGTGATAGACCCCCAGCACCAATCAGGCTGACCAGCCCACCCAGCGCCAGAAAAGGTAGCGGACCTGCGGTATCCGGCAGATGCCGCGCTTGACGCTGTGTCGACGGATCGACCTGGGCTACCAGGCTCCGATCGACGCTCGGACTTGGCACTGTTTCGACTTCTTCGTAGCGCACAATCGGTACGTATTCGCTGCTGCTGGCGACCGGCTCAAAGGCGAAACCTGTGGCACCTTCCGGCACGTAGTAATTGAGCTTCTGATTATGGCTGAGGTCAGAAAAGCGCACCTTGCGGCCGTCGATGGTGGCGCGTTGATCGGCTCGTGGCATCAAGGTGACGTTGCCCAAGGTGTGGTTGCGCCCATCCATAAACTCAGAAGTGAACGAGCCATCGGCATTGGCGCGAACAAACGCCGCCTCAAAGCGGGCCCATTTCTGGCCGTCTACCATGACGACTTCGCGGCAACCCTTTGCGATACGCGGGTACTTGCTGACGAGTTCGGTGTTCCAGATCATGCCGGCACAGTCGGATTTATCGACTGCAGGGTCAGGCAGTTTGTCGGTGTCCATGCTTTGCTGGGCGCGGGCGGATGTCGCACATGCAAGGCCTGCCAGCAAAATGGAAAGAGCGATCGGATTTGATTTGATGCGTGCTACGTTCATGTCGTGCTCCAGTGGAAGAAGGTGAAACCGACTGCGACTCAGGGCGGGATGCAGTCGGGCGGACTACGTCATAGCTGCTCCTCAGCTCTCACGATATAGCGCTGAGGCGCGCTGCCAACGAAGAAAAATGGATAGCAGGTCACCAGGGTGATGCTGGCCACCGATGTGCTGAGCAAGGGCGACAGGTCGGTCGGCGCGACGATCGAAATCGAGGTGACGCGATAGGAACGCTGGCGGTTTGTCAGTTCGACCGTCAGCGAGTCGCCGACAACCACGTGACGTAGAGAGCGAAAGTAGCCGTCACGATGCGCTGCAATTACCACGTTGCCATCACTGTGCGGGGGCGCGCTATCGGAATCCAGCGCTGCGCCGCGGTTGAGATTGCGTTCGTTGAGCTGCGCGAGAACCGGCACTTCTAGCTCGACCCTTGGAATGCTAAGAATCGCAACTGCAGCGCCATCGTCAGCGCTGACGCTGCTTTGAGTGCTCTCAAACCGTTCGATTCGCCCAATTGACCATTGTGCTTTCTGGCGTGCATCCAGCGTGGAGTTCGGATCCGGCCCAGGCTCGAACTCGCTGTTCGGGGCCTGCTTTTGATACTCGTGGCCATTTGGTTGATTGAACTTGCCTGCGGATTTGAAACTGCTGCGCAGGGCAAACTCGGAGATAGCCTCGCGTCGCTCCGCTTCGCCACTGGCCCGCGCACTGATATAGAAACCGAGCAGGCCGACGCCCAGGATCCATGCCGAGACTTCCAGGCAACGCAGGGCGAATCTGGCGCTCATGCACACGGCCCATCGGCGAATGCCTGGCTTAGTTGAGTGCTGAGCGACTCTGTTTGCATAGTCTGTGAACGCGGCCATCGCCTTTCGGCATCGACAGCCAAACTAACAGTTCGATGATGCAGGGTTCAGTGCGTTATCGCACCCAAGGAGACCGGCTGCGGCGGCCGCTTCCCCGAGTCAGTCACCTCAGGTCATAGAGGGTCGACTTGCCATGCCTGCTCAGATTTCCCCGTGGAGCGCGCGCGTTCGATAGCGCACCGACAGCGCTAGCAAACAGGCGCAGTCTGGTGATCCCTGACATCCCGGTAGAGAGCTGCATGAACGGCACATCACGAGCTTCCAACCCCATCGATCTCCTGGAAGCCTTGGCGCTCCAGAACCCTGATCCGGAAGGGCACGGCGGAAAGAGTCGGCCTATTAGCAGCCCGCAGACTGCTTCTGAAAGCAGCCCAGCGCCACAAGAAAGCGGCACTGCACCGCGATTCAAATCGATCGAGATCAAACCCATGGTTATGCCAGAAGAAGTGGAGCTTGGTTCTCAGCATGGTTGCAGTCAGAGATCGGTCGATTGAGAGTCATGCGTTCCGCCCTGAAAGGGCTCTTTTTGCGCCACAACGGCCACGTCAGCCACCGGCCGGGGCGGAGCACCTGGATAAACTCCTCTCAAGGAGTCGGTGCAGCGCTTCGATGGAAGGCCATCATTCTCTGTCTTTCGATTTCCGCCTGTTCGCTCGCATCGACGCAATCGCGTGACCCGGATGTCGCCACTCGCCCACTCGGCGAGACACCGCCATCGCACTACCGCGCCTGGATAGCTGCCGATGCCTCAGAATCGCAACGCCGAATGGCGTTCGACGCCAGAATTGCCGCTCGCGACGCACTAAGCTCAAGCACAGCGATCGATCAGGACGATGCCAACGCGGACCGGGCCGATGCGGATGCGGCTGTCCGGCGCACGACCGAGTTCGCCCCACGCTTCGGCACTGAGGTCGAACCCACCACCCAATGGGAAACGGCGCTGCTGGAAGTCACATTTGATCGGGGACAGTCTGTTCTTGCAAGAGACATGGACGCCTTGCTGCAACTGGCAAAATTCCTGCGAAGACACCCCGGACGCAGTATCAGAATAATTGGCCATACCGACAGCAGTGGTCCTCAGCAATCCAACTACCTCTTGTCCGAACGGCGTGCTCATGCAGTCAGGGACTATCTGCTGATGCGTGGCATTGACCCCTCGCGGATATTCGTCGTCGCCCAGGGTAGCCAGGCGCCAGCCGCTGACAACGGATCCAAGTACGGCCGTGAACTTAATCGTCGTGCCGAGGTGTTCTTGCTCAACGACTAGCCCCTGGTGCTGCGCTCGCGGCCGGCATAACGACGCGTTACCACGCAGCCCAATGTGAATGTCTGAGACACCTGGTTCAGCAGCCTGCCAACCTTGCGGCACTAGTGAATCGCACTCCGCTCCCGCGAAATTTCGGCTGCCTCCGCATTACCGACAGGCCTGATCGATCGGCAACGCATCACTGTAACCGCCAGAAAGCACATCAAAGGCAGGATGCTTCACAAGGTGCGATATCGAACCGACGAAGGACCACTGGGGAACTACAGTGGTCACTCTCCACACCAGTCGCGAACTTGCGCTAGCGCAACGATGTCGACGAAGAAGGCTTACATGCACCGACGAAAGCGACAGGACTTTGATGCACCGCCTCCGGCTCACCGCAACCAGCCGTGCGCCGCGACCGCGGCCCCAGTCGAGACAGATCCGGCGCCGCAGTCGAGCGCTGCCACGCCCCGACCCGGCAGCGCCGCTAGTAAGGGTAAATTGCGCAAGGCGCCGCGCGACCGGCCTGCGGCAGCGCGAGGTGATGACGACCTGATGAGCGATGCACAGGTTGTGCCGGTCTCCCACCCAGTCGATGGCAAATAACCGGTAGAGCCAAGTTGTTCGGGTCCGCGCGCTATCTATTCAACGACAATGCCTGCCGATCGATCGAACACCACAACTATTCCAAGCCCTAGCAGGCTGCTGAAATACCTCCTCGCATCGTAAACTTGTCTCATCCTTCAGATACACCGCTGGCAAGGAAGCCCGATGCGCGGAGCCGATGTCTTCATGGAGCAGTTGTTCACGGTCCGTAAGCT
>NZ_JACYTR010000051.1 GCF_014841215.1 Pseudomarimonas arenosa | reverse complement strand
CACCTGCGCCGCCAGCCAATCCGCGGTGGTCTCGCCCCGCGTGGCCAGCGCAAACGTGTAGTTCGAATAACCCAGCACGGCAACGAATAGGCGCACCGGCTGCACCTCGCCGGTTTGTCGGTCGATGATCGCCAAGTTCGGCCCGGCATAGTCGATCAGCATCGCCGCGCCCGGCGCATGCTCGCGCCGCAACACCGTCGCCTGCTGCTCGGTGAACGTCGCCAACTGAGCACAGAACGCGCTGTAGCCCAGGCCATCCGGGTACTCGGCACGGTACTGCTGCCACAGATGGCGCCGGGTCATCGCCTTATGGCTGACCAAGGCCGTCTGGACGGCAGCGAAGTCCGGCAACGGCACGGCAGGCGCCGATGCAAGTCGAGGATACAGCCGTGCTTCCAGCGCCTCCTCGTCCAAATCAGTCGGCCAATTCAGTCCGGCCGCCTGAAAACGCCGGAGACATTCCTGCACCGTCGACAGCGCCAACGACACGGCGAGCGCAATCGCCCGCCCACTCAAACCGGCCTCAAAGTGAAGCCGCAAAATCTCCAAAATCTTACGCATGGGTAACCTCCGTTGAGCCACCGCCAACCTCCTGTTCGTGGGAGGCCCGACGGTAGCGGGTTACCCGCCTACACCCCGACCGGCATGCGCTGGAATCGGTGACCGGCTTGGCGTGGAATCACTGACCGGCATGCCGTGGAATCTGCGACCGGCATGGCGTGGAATACGCAGGGCGGGCCCCGGCCCGCCATCGCAGCATGTAAGCTTGCGGCCGGCTGCCATCGCAGCACATAGCCCCGCGGCCGCCTGACCTCATGGCATCACACAACCTACGACGGTGGGCGGCACGCCCACCCTACGAGCCAGCGAAACGCAAAGTGTAGGGCGGGCCCCGGCCCGCCATCGCAGCATGTAAGCTTGCGGCCGCCTGCCATCGCAGCGTATTGCCCCGCAGGCCGCCTGACCTCATCGCATCGCACAACCTACGACGGTGGGCGGCACGCCCACCCTACAGGTCGGCGCAACACATTGTGTAGAGCGAGCGCCATCGCAGCGTTGCGGGAGGGCGGTTCGACAGCATCGTAGGGTGGGCCTGCGGCCCACCATCGCAACGCCAGGAACCAAGGCGATGCACGAAACTTGCAGCGGTGGGCGACACGCCCACCCTACGCCAAGGCGGTTGTGGGGTGGGCCGTTCGACAGGCTCACGGCAGGCCTGTGGCCCACCATCGCGACGATCGGATTCACGGCGAAGGTCAATACGAACGACGGTGGGCGGCACGCCCACCCTACAGGTCGGCGCAACGCATTGTGTAGAGCGAGCGCCATCGCGTAGTAGGGTGGGCCGTTCGACAGCATCGTAGGGTGGGCCGTTCGACAGGCTCACGGCAGGCCTGCGGCCCACCGGTGTAACGATTGAGTTCACGGCGCCGCTCAACAAGCGGGATGGTGGGCGGCACGCCCACCCTACGATTTGATAGCACCGAACTCCACCACCTTGAACCCATCTCGCCCAGCCTCCGGATACTCCACCCGATAGCCGTGCGCGGCCTGCAGCCCCGCATTGCGCCAATGCCGGTTGTACTGGGTGTCGTAGTTGAAGTGCAGGGTGGGGTTGTCGCCGCCGAACTTGATCAGGCGGGCAATGGCAACGTCATCTGGATGTTTGAAGTAATTGCCATTGGTGGAGATCAGGTAATGCTTGCAGTCGATCAGCTGCAGCAGGTCCTTCGATACGTTGTACTTGCTGCCGTGATGCGGAATCTTGAAGGCGTCGATGGCGAGTGGGGTTGTCGGCGTGGCGCCTAGTGCTTGCAGTTGTGGCACCAGCACATCTTCATGCGCATCGCCGGCGAGCAGGATGCGTCGGCCGCCGTATTCGGCGAGAAAGGCGATGCTCGATCCATTGGCTTCGGAGTGATCGCCGCTGAAGGGTTCGGCGGCGAGCAGGTCGATATTGATTGCGCCGAAGGATTCCAGCTCGTCGTCTTCCTCATTTAGCACGTACTCTTTAAGCACCGCGCCCGGTGTAATGCCGGCCTTGCGACATTCCTTGACCCATTCTGGCTTCAGCTCATCGAGCTTGGCGCGGGTAGGGGAGAGCAGGGTGAGCTTGAGCTCGTCCAGCGTGATGATGTTGCCGCAGGCGGTGTCGGACACCACCACCGCCGCGCCACCAAACTGGCTGTTCCAGGCCCAGCCCTTCTCGACGATCAGGCCGCTGAGTTCCTCGCCCATCTTGGCGCCAAAGGCTTCCGTATCGTCGTCCTCGGTGTCGACCACGGTGATCGATTCGCCCTCCAGGTGCGCCCAGGTGTTGAACCAGATACTGCGCACCTTGATGTCCAGCGCAGGGTCGCGCATCAAGGCCAGCATGCCATCGATATGATCGCGATCGACATGGGTCACCACCAAGAGTTCGAGTGTCTTGATCTCTTGCTCGGCAAGCAGGTTGGCCAAGGCATTCTTGTAGGTCCAGTTGCGGCCGGCATCGATCAGCACGTGGCGCCGCGCATCGGGCGCGCCGTAGCTCAGCAGCAGACAGTCGCCTTCTTTGGCTGGCAGCATGGTGAGGCTGAGGGAATCAGGCATGGGCGTACACCATGGTGGGTTTGGCCTGCTGATCGTGCCAGTGCCGCGCGACATTCAGGTTAAGAAAACTGTGCTCAGGGTCAGTGGCCATGGCGATGGGTTCGAGCAGGGCCAGCCGCTGCTTGGAGCGCTCATCGCCTTCGCTGGCGAAGCGGCGCAAGCCTTCCAGCATCAATCGCAGGCCGAAGGTGAAGAACGGCAGCCCGCGATCAAAGCCACGATGCAGGGCGTCGTAGGCGCCGTCTGCATCCTTGTCACCGAGCACGAAGTACAGCGCCGAGCGCAGAATGGCACCATCGGGCAGCCAGTTAAACCAGTTGTCGAGGTTATCCAGCCAATGCTTCCAGTCATCGGCGCGCGAGGAGTACACGCGCCGATCGAGCCCCAGCATCAGCAGATAGCCACCGAAACTGGCGGCCAACGGA
Source organism: Pseudomarimonas arenosa (assembly GCF_014841215.1). GTDB lineage: Bacteria > Pseudomonadota > Gammaproteobacteria > Xanthomonadales > Xanthomonadaceae > Pseudomarimonas > Pseudomarimonas arenosa. The sequence goes on along the minus strand of NZ_JACYTR010000051.1, from coordinate 32,026 downwards.
CTGCTGATCTTGTGGAACAGCAGATCGCGCGCCTTGTCGAAATCGATCAGCCGCGCCGCTTCCAACACCGCGCCATTGTTCAGATAGCCCAGCGCCGTGTTGATCATCGGATCGCCGATGGTGAGCGAATAACTCGGCACCGCGCCTGGCGAAGGCTTTTGCAGCAGCAGCTCGACTTCGATCTCGTTGCCCTCGCGCGTCCACGGCACGGGCAGTGAGACCAGGGAAGCGCCCTGGTTCGACCGAACCAGCAGATACACCCGTTCAAGGTCTGAGCCCGCGCCGAAGTGGAAGCTGCCGCGTGTGGCGCCATCGCCCAATGAGCCGCCGTAAACGATCTCAAATAGCGCATCGGTTTCCATCTCCTGCACCGGCGTGGCAATCTCGATGCAATCGCCCAGACGTTCGGCCGATTCATTGGCGCTGAGATCAGCCTGGATCAACTCACCTAGCTGCGCCAGGCCCACCGTTTCACCGCCACTGTGCGGCTTCACCAGATGCAGGGAGAACCCATGCTGCGGGTCGGCCGCCAGCGAGGCATAGCTTGGAAAGGCAACCGGCTGGCTCGGCAGCAAGCTGGAGCGTGCCTTCAACCCGCCACTCATGGCCTGCAATGAGGTCCACTCGGCCGGCCCCTCGTGCGGCACATCCACCACCACTTCAGTGTCACGTCCGCTGGCGATCTCGAAGCTTTCACTCGCGATCTTCCCATCGGGCAGGGTGAGCTGCAGCAGATAGTGCCCGGCCTCGGCATTCCTCAGTGGATCGATCTGTTCACGCCGTGAGCTGGACCAATCGACCATCGGCACGGTGATCTTGCTCACAAACACCGGACCTTGCGGGGCTTGTCGATACACGCTGCCAACCAGGCCGGCCTCGGCTTCGCGTTGGAAGAGCAGGGCGCGCGCCGCCATCTTGACGCTCATTTCGGCACCTGAATCATAAAGTCGCGGTAAGGGGGCACCACGATTTCCCCGGCGCGCTGTCCATTGCGCGCCGCGATCTGCGCTTTGAAGTCGTACACGCCCGTGGGCAGTTCGGTGCGCCATTCATTCGGCGCCGGCCCACGGCGGCTGATCTCTTCGCCGGCTCGCCAACAGGAAAGATCAGCCAATTCGGTATCGGATCTAGGGTCGCAGAACACGGTCACCGGTATCCGCGGTGCGTTCTTCGGCAGATGGAACTCGAACTCGACCAATCGCACCGCCGGATTCTTGATTTTCGGCCCACGCAGCGACAGCCCGCGGTGAATCGATGCGTTCAAGTCGCCGGTGCTAACCCGCCAGCGGCCATCGGCACTGCGATTATTGGCCGCGCCGCCGTTCAAGCCGCGAATCAGTTCCTCGGTATAGAAGCTCGGCTTGTCACGCCGGCCATAAGCCGCTTCGCCTTCCACGGTGGAAAACAGCACGGCGTAGTTCCAATCCGATTCGAACGGCCGATGGATATCGTCCTGGATCACCAGCTGACCGCTGGCGGTGGTATTGCGTGCGATGTCGGTTACCGTGCGGCAAGCATCGACAAAGAAACACTGCTGCGACGCCGCGCAACGGGCCATGCCGCGTTGCATCGCGGCGAAGTCAATCGCACCTTCCATCGGCATGGCACGCACCTGGCCGTAATCACGCAACAGCAGGGTAAGCCCTTCCAGCCCACGCGCCACGCCGTGGCCACAGAAAAAGAACAACATCAGGTTCTGCTCGTTGATGTCGCCGAGCGCAATCCAGTCGCGCAGCGCCTGCACCACATTCCTGCTATCGGCCGACACAGGCGTGACCGGTGCAGCGAGTTGCGGGTGCGAGAACGTGGTTGACTGTGGCGCCGACACCAGCAAGCTGAGTGAAGCCAGCGGTGTATCTGGATTGTTGAACTCATCCAACAACCAACGCGCAACGGCGTAGGCCGATTCCGGCGGCGAGGTCAGCTGGCCCAGGCCGCCATTTAGATCGGTTGTCGGCCCACCACCACCCAGCAAATGCGGATAGTGCCCCACCCCGATCACCGCCGCATGGGTAGCGGGTTTGCCGCTATCTATGCGGGCCTGATCCTTCCACACCAACGGCTCAGTCATGTCGCCCCTCGCAATTGTGGACCCAGCGCCGAATCATGACCTTCCACGACACCCCCATCGACTGCGGCTTGCGGAACAGACCGACTTGGAAGGCTGCGGCGCGAAAACCTCCGCCGGAGAGAGCGAGGCCGAGACCGAGGCGTTTTGCTGGAAACGGATTTCGATGGTCATGGGGAGCTCCGTTGATGATGAGGCCTGGGCGAGAGCTGTGTTTTGATTTGATGCTTGGAAACCCCTCTCCCCTCGAGGGAGAGGGGTTGGGGTGAGGGGGCAGGGCCCTGATCTAAACCAGACGCTTCGCTGTGCCGACTACCAAACCGAACGACAAGAGCCTGCACCGAGGGTTGCCGATTGGCGGGTTCAACCTATCCGGTGTCACGGCAGGCGCACATCTCGCACGCGGATGAGGCTGAATGCTTCGCGGCGTTTGACCGGCATGGCTATCAAATGCCTTCAAGGCGAGTTGGAAGTGAATTACTTCACTTGATGTTTGGTCGTCGACCGGCTCAGACTGCGCGGAGAGACGTGAAGTTGCCACAACCGGCGGTATCGATCTATTGCAGACGGTCGACTCCCCCCATCGAGAAAGCAGGCGCCATGAGTCGAAGCTGGCATGGCTGGACCGTGCCGAGAATGGACTTGGCTGTCAGGTTGGGCGCCAGATGACGCGGTATCTGTCAAATGGCCTCGTGGCGCCATGTAGGAATTTTCTGAAAGTTGCAGGGCCGTTGACTTGTTGGGAGCGAAGCTAGATGTCACGTCTGCCGGCTAATCTGACGTCCAATCGCAGTTGGGCTGCAGTGTTACTGTTCCGACCATCCTGACAGCGAGGAGAGGCAGCATGGCGCGTAAGTACAAGTTTCCTGACCCGAAATCCTGCAAGCTGAAAGACCGGGCAGTTCTCTGCACTGCCGAGAGAATGCTTGCGATCTACAACCAGGCGAAAGAGATTGACGCAAAACGAATCTCCAAGAGCGTCCGTTCTTGGTTCGCCGCCGAGGCTCAAGCTGCTGGGTGGGCAGGCGTCCACTTCCTTCCTGAGGTCCAGTCTGGTCACGGTGCCGGGTGCGTGCTCTTTATCCCGCCACAACAGATTAACGTTTCCATCAAGGTGACAAAGCAGACGCTCATTCTCGCGGCCGAGACTGAGTAGTGCTGTGCTGCCGCCCAACTATTCGTTAAAGCGGGCCGCGGGGAGAGGCTATCGTGTTTCCCGATGGTGTACCGACCAGCGGCCGCGTAGCGCGGCGTTGGACAGCACGCAGAACCTAATCGCACCACTTCCTCGCGCGCTTCAAGACCCAAGGAGACTTCCGGTGATTCCACAAACCGCAGAAGAGTACTGCCTGTTTCTACAAGGCGAGAATCTTGCTCTCAACGTGGCGGTTCGCGCATTGCTTGAGTCGAATCCCGACAAGGAGCGCCTTCTGTCGTCGCTCAAGCAGATCCAAGGTCGCGCGCACGAAGCGATGAAGCAGACTCCGCCTCAAAGCCTGACGATGTTCCGATACGAGCAGTTCTTGGAACAGCTCATTGAGGGACTCTAGTGGTGGGCAACGCGAACGTGTTCAGTCAAACTATGCGTTCAAGCGAACCGCGGGGAGAACCTTTGATGTTTCCTGAACGGTGGTCGCACTGCGGCCGCTTGACGTGGCGTTCGGCGTCATAGGGCGGAGACGTGCGCGTTTCCGAATTCTTTCAGCTAGGACGGACGCAGGCGTTCCTGGACTTTGTCGATGTTCAGTTGGACACCGACCTTCCTGTCTTTGTGGACCCCACTGCGCTGAGGGGCCTAAAGTCTGGGTTTGGCCACGAGTGTGCATCCCTCGTTCAACACTTCTTTCAGGCCGTGCTGAATCGGATTCAGACGGGCGATGACGACGATGCGAGGCGATTGCTGTCGTCGCTGAACGAAAGGAATGAGTTTCACCTCGGCTACTCGCAGGGTCAATCTCAAGGCCACGGATTCGGCGACAAATCAGCAAACTCTGTCTGGGAGGCGCTGTCACGAAGCCAAGCTTCTCGATCTGGGCTGCTACAGGATCTCGAAGACACTTGCCTACTCATTGAGGGAATTGGGCGTGATATGGTCTCGGATGCGGTTTGTAACATCATCCGCGGGCCGCTGATTCGCTACACGCAGTCGGCGTGTGCCTACTATGGAGTCCCGCTGTCTCCGGATGTCGCGTCGGGTCCGATTTGGGATCCTGTTAGCGAACGTTGGGGCTCGGAGCTCCTACCTCTACCCATAACAACCTATGGCAAAGTAATTCTAGTGCCTAAGATACTTGTCCGGCATCGCCTTAGCTATGAACTTGGCGAGTACTACAGGCACTTTCTCCTTCCTGAGATGCAACTGGAAGAGCTGAACAAGAATTCCAGTTTGGTTGAGGTGCTTAAGGACGGACGTCGCCGTGTAACAAAGAAGGCCTTGATTGAAAAGTACGGCTCCGACAAGCTTGCCGTTGTTGAGCAGACAATCAAACACCCGCAGGCACTGACAGGGTATCGCGAGCAAAAGCAGGGTAATCCACCGCCGCCGCTACTTCACGAGCAGTTTGCCGAAATTGAGGGCATGGAGTCGCCGGATTGGAATGCGCTGATAGATGCACTTCGATCCACACCGGTTGGAAATGCCGATGCTACGAATTACGAGAATGTGGTAGAGCAGCTTCTAACGGCCATTTTTTATCCATCACTTTGCTCGCCCACGAAGCAGCGCGAGATTCATGATGGACGAAAGCGAATCGACATCACCTACACGAACGAATCACGATCAGGATTTTTTCATTGGCTGGGTCAGCACTACCCGAGCGCATTTGTTTTTGTTGAATGCAAAAACTACGGCCGTGAACTGGGGAATCCAGAACTTGACCAACTCGCTGGTCGGTTCTCTCCGATGCGGGGTGTGTTTGGTCTTTTGGTTTGCCGAAGCCTTGAGGATGTGTCCCTGTTCGAACGGCGATGCATCGATACAGCGAAAGACCAGCGAGGCCTCATTATTGCGCTCACAGACGATGACCTCGTTGAGCTTGCCGCCGCAGAACGAGACGGGCATGCGACTTCCGATTTTCCGCTTCTAATGAGAAGATTCCGTGCGCTTGTTGAATGACGCCCCAACTTTGCGTTGAAGCGGGCCACTGGTAAAGGCTTTCATGTTTTCTGCCAATCGATAGGCCAGAAGCCGCGCAACGCGGCGCTAAACGCCACAATAGACGCTTCCTGTGTAATCCATTTCCACCCGAATTTGAATGTCTGCTTTCGAGTAGCCAGCTAGCCCGCGCAGGGCGGGATTTGACGTTTTGACCCGCCGAATACATGACAGAAAGCCAACCTGGCTTGGTGCGTGGCGGCAGTGTCTTGTCTACCCGACTGCATCTATGTCTGTTTGGCGGGTTGAAACCCGCCCTACAGAAACTGGAGGCTAAGGCCGTTCCCACCTTCCCGCGCCCGCTAAACCCATCAAACCCACAACCCACTCCGCCAACACCCGATCAAGCTCCCGACCTTCCCCCGACGCTTGAACCGCAAGCTTCGGCCCCACACCCTCAAAATAACCCATCTGCTCCACCAACCAAGCGGAAAGTTCAGCTGGCATCGGGCAACGATCCGCTTCCGAGGCTTGCACTTTCGCTGCCTGTAGCTCGCCGATCATTTGGCGTTCGCTGTCGGATACCCATTCGGCTTGCAGCAGCTTTTCGAATTCGGTTGGGGGTTGGCTAAGGGTGTGTTCGATCCAGCGGCAGGCGAGCAGGGGGCGTAGTGCGTAGAACACTTTCTTCAGTCGCACGCTGGGCTGGTCGAGGTGGTCGCGCCACATCGATTGCGCGGTGCGCAGGTAGTGGAGCACGGCGTGTGGGGGGCGGAAGAACGTTGGGATGAGCTGGCGCAGGCGTTCGACGAAGGCATCGTCAGATCGATACACGATGGGTGAGCCTAGCCATTCGTTTAGCGCAAGGTTGCACTTGGCGAACAGTCGCAGTGTTTTGCGTAGCTCCCAGCCGCTGAGGTCGAGGTCGCCGGGCAACCGGGCTTCGATCACGTCGCGGGGTTCGGAGACGCGCAGATACCATTCAAGCTCGTGCACGTAGATGAAGCGGACGTCGTAGTCGCTGTCGGGCGAGGCACAGCCCCAGGCGCGACTGCCGGACTCGGCGGCAAACAGCACACGCACTTGCTTGTTGTGCTCGATCTCGGCGATCGACGTTTCGATCGCGGCCCGCACGCTTTCGTCTACTGACATCGGTGCTCCCATTGGGTGGTGAGATCGGCCAATAGGCGATCGGCGGCGGATGCGTCGCAGCGTTCGGGGAGGTCGCTGCGCTCGAGCTCTCGCTCGCAATCGTCTGCGATATCTTGAGCAATACTCATGATCTCGTCGTAGCTCATGCTGCCTGAGCGCACTCTCAGCAGGAGGTCGCGTGCCTCGCCTTCGAAGCGAATGATCGGCAGACCGCGGCGCAGCATGGACTGGCCAGAGAGCAGCAGGCGAATCGTGTGCATCAGGTTCTTGGCGTCGTAGTCCAGCTCGCCGCGCTCCTGCGCCTGCCAGCGCGCCTCATTGCGCTCGGCACGCCAGGCCCAGTAGTTGCGGTGATCCTCACAGGCTTGTCGCCAGGCTTGTTCGCGAAAAATCAACAGGCCGGCGAAACGCGCGCGTTCATCCTCGATCGGAATGGGTTGCAGACTGAGCATGTCGTTACGAAAAACCCCGCGCACCCCGTCTAAACGTGTCGATTCGTCGCGCCTGCTCTTTGCTTTCTCCCAGGGGGAGGAGAGCCTTGGACTCGATCCGCGGTGCCCGAAGGGTGGATGGCCCCCATGAGTCTAGAAGGCAGCACTACTCGGCCTCGAAGACACCCGGCCCTCACCCCAACCCCTCTCCCACAGGGAGAGGGGCTAACAGCGGCTTCTGCGGAGGGCGCGTTGATCATCGATTTCGGAAACAGTCATCACGCTGGGAGATCGTTGGTCTGGCGTCCAAAGGGTGTGTCGACGTTGGCAAATCAGTCGAAATTCTCGTTTCGTAGTCGCTGCCAGTCGACGGGCTGCCCGGTGGAAAGGTCGAAGTCCACTAGCACATCGATGCACGCGCGAGCTTTGCCCTTGTTGAATCGCACCCCGATGAACGGTGGCGGCGCGCTGCCGCCGGAAGGCGGGGGCTCCAACGACAATGCCGGCGAATGCCAGTCGCGCGTGGACACCTCGACGTACCCAAAGCGCTCCTCGCGCGTGAGCGCGCCTTCCGCCACACGCGAAAGATCGAGCCACTGCACTTTCCATGAGCTGTCGTCACCCCACACGCAGCCCCAAACAAAGCCAAAGGTTCCATCTGGCAATTCGCAGTCCTTCGACCAGTATGGCGAACCGGGCAGGACCGAATCGTCGTGAAGATCCCACCAGTCGGGAACGTAGAATCCCACCGGGCAGAAGTCCCACTCGTTGTCGGGCTCTTCGGCGACAATCTCCCCCGTGGCCAGGTCCAGCACCGCTGACTTCGTGTAGTCGCGAGACACCAGTGCGAAGTTTCGGCCGCGTTGGCGAAAGGGCTCAAAGGTTTCGAACATCGCGTGATTGCGCGCGTACCGCGCCCGCTCTTCGAGGCCTTGCGGCGTGCGCTCAAACACCTCCACTTGGGCGCAGCCGACGGAGCCTTCCTTCGCGTGCGCGCAGAATCGATCGCGCGGCTTCGGCCTTTGGGGAACCTCGAAATCCGTCTCAACCACGAGCTCGCGGATCACAAAGCCCTGGTCGTGGTGTTTCGCTGCCCAATTCGCGCCATGCATTTCCTTCGCGTGCAGCCGAGCGATTGCTTCTTCGGCATCCTCGCGCGTGCGGAACGATCCGAAGTACACGTCATTGGGGCGTCCGCCATGGACGCCGTACACCAGGAAAATGCTGCCGCCTCGCATCGGCGGATGATAAGGGAGAATTGTGGTGCCGCAGTAGTTCAGCGGTGTGGCGTACGCTTTGGGTCGAGTCCTCCTCAACCATCCGGAGCGGCGTCGTTGGGCGCCGAATCCATTGGCCGGGTCAACCGTCAGCCCTTACGCAATCGCAGGAAGTACCAAGCCAACAGGAAACAACCCAGCATTTCAATTGCGCTGCGCCATTGGAACTTGCGCCCGTTGTACTCGGCATACCCAAGGTCAAGCGCGAAGCCCAGCCCCAGTAGACTGAAGCCAACGCATAGGATGAGGTGAAGCCTCTGCTTATCGGGCATATTGTCTTCTCGAATGCAGTCGGTGCCGCCTAGTGGCAACTGGATCAACAGGCATGTCGGGTCGATGGGACTCCAACTGCGGTATCGCACCCGACTCGCATATCGCTCACCTAGTGGACCGAAGCGTTTCGATGATCTTCGCATCCACCCAGAAAATATCCACGTTCTCGAACTGGTCCGAGCCCATGTTTCTGACGAAGAACAGGTACTTCCCATCGGGTGTCACCTTTGGCCCTGCTTCGTAGGCGTCGGTGTTTACCTTGTCGCCCAGGTTGATGGCTTCACCCCATGAACCATCTTGCTGTCGGAAACTGATATACAGATCGACATCGCCAAATCCGCCGTCCTTGATGCCATCCCACATAACGTAGGATTCATCGGGCGCGATGAAAGGGTGAGAGTTTCGTGTTCCGGAGTTGATCGAGTCGTTGAAGGGTTTTGGCGCTGCACGTTTGCCACCGATCAGTCTTGAGAATCGAAGAACGCCTTCGTCCTCTGGATGCCTTTCGTCAATGGCATAGGTGCCATGCAACGACGCAGAAAGGCTCATGATGGCGATTTCAGAAAAGGGCGCCTCAAGATCCTTGGTCTCAGACCAGCCGGAGTCGGTGCGCTCCCTGTATTTCTTGCCAAGATGCATGGTTTTGCCATCGGGCGAGAAGAAGGGATAGAAGGGTCGAGGTTCTTTGCTGACTGTCTCAACCCATTGGTTGCCTTGTTGCTTGTAGATGACAGTTTCGAATTTGCTGTTGTCTGGCCGCTTTCGGATGAAATAGAACTCATCCATTGTGGGGGTGAAGACGCCGCCATCATCAAATCCATCTGTGGTCACGATACCTGGCGCGAAGGGTTCGGGCGTTAGTCCCGGTGGCTTTTGTCCGAGATACGGGCCTTCAAGAGCTGCTTCGGCATGACTTGTGCTGCCCAGCAACAGCATGGAGAGTAGCGGCAGTGATGCGCTTATGGATTTCATGACTTTCCTTAGTCTGCAGGTTGGCGAGTTTCCGTTGAGATCTAGCACTATGGACATTGCGCCTAAAATTGAGTGTGATGTTGGCCGTGGCCCATATAGCTACAAGGTTGATCGCGTTGTTATTCGCGCGACATGTTCGACTGAACGATAGGTTATTGAACACCGCCACATTGGCCGCCCAGCATGCGGCTAGTTCGCTATCAACCTCGGCCCATGCTCTCGATGGCTTCGCCCACATCGGTGGTGATGTTGAATGCGGAATCAAATAGCCGGCCATCAACAGCCTGCACCGGTCTTGGTTCCGAAGAGCGACCTTGTCATGCAGGGACGTGGCTCGCTGTGAGGGCGCCGGTGCGCCAAGAGGATGCAGGCTAGTCGCTGCGATCAATGCCCGGATGTGTCGAAAGTAACGGCCGGTGACATTGGCGATTGCGCAGGAGGCTGGGTTGTGTTCATGGCTCTGACGAAAGTCTGTGCTGAGCGAGTCGAAGCGGCGGGTTTCTCCCCCTCTCCCCAACCCCTCTCCCGCAAGGGGAGAGGGGCTTTACAGCTACTGTCGCCCGACTCGAAAGATCAATAGACGGACGTTGAATTGTGCCTTTGCCTCGACGCAGCGAAAGGCCAGAGCCTGTAATCTCAACTGTGTGATTGCTCCATTTTGAGGGCGGCACGAGCCGCCAAGGAGCAGGCGATGACGCAGAAGATGGATGAGGCAGATCGCGCGTTTTGAGCGCAATCAGGCGCGGATCGTGTCATCAAAGGCCATGGCCCGCTGTGAATGCGCCGCTGCGCCAGGAAGATGCAGGCTAGTGGCTTCGATCAGTGCACGGATGTGTCGAAAGTAACGCCCCGTTCGTCATTCCGGCGCAAGCCGGAATCCATGGCTGGCTGGGCAAGCCCACGCCTTGGGTGCGACATCACGCTGGGCTTCGCTGCGCGCCAGGCGGTACGCCTGGGGCGGCTCGTTCAACCGCCGCGGCGAATCTACCAGACTAACTGCACCCGCGGGCTTATTACCGGCTGCCAGGCCCCTTGCATCCACTCGCCGTTTTCGTAGCGGCTGATGCGCAGTTCGATGCCACCCTCAGCACCGCGTCGCGCGTGCACCCTTAGCAGGCCGTTTGGGTCGTCGGCACGGGCCACCAGCTGCGCCCTCAGGCCGGCATCGAGGGGGAGCTTGGCGGAGATCGCCTCGCTATCAAGCACGGTGCTACGTTTGGCGTAGACGACGTGCAGTGCCGTGGTCTCGAAACTGTCGGCGAACACCCGGTCGGTTCGATCGACATCGGTCGCGCTGTTGTTTCCGGAGTTACTGTCGGTGAAGCCGTCCGGCGCGGCGACCGTCGCGGTGTTGCTGACCGTGCTGTCGCTGTAGTCGGCGGCGAGCGTCGTCATGAGTTCGAATACGACCGCATCACCGGCGCCGACGTTGACCGTCTGATCGATATCGCCGCTACCGCTGGCCGAACTGCACGCCGTCGCGGCACTGGGCGGCACCGCCTCGCAGCTCCAAGCGGCGTTGCCGAGCGCTGCCGGCAGCAGATCCTGTACGCGGGCGCCGACGGCATTCGCCGGGCCGGCATTGAACACGTTGATCGTGTAGGTGAGCACCTCGCCGGCCTGTACATGATCAACGCCGTCCGACTTGCTGATCTGCAGGTCGAGCAGGTTGCCGGCAATCACGTCGATCTCCAGCGTAGCGGTCGAGGTCGTTGTGCCGTCGCTGACCGTGTAGGTGAAGTGGGCCGTGCCGGTGGTGTCGGCCGGCGGCAGGTAGGCGAATCCGCCGTCGCTGGCCAGGATCAGCGTGCCGCCTATGCCGGCGGGGGTATAGGTACCGGACACCACCGACAAGCCGTCGCCATCGACATCGCTGTCGTTCGCGAGCAGACCTTCGGCCGCCGACACTGCCAGTGTCTGGCCGCTCACAATGGAATAGCCGTCGTCCACCGCTAGCGGCGCATCGTTGGCGCCGTCGACGGTGATGGTCACGGTCGCCTGCGCGCTGTCGACGCTGCCGTCGTTGGCGGTGTAGTGGAAACTCACATCGCGCGATTCGCCGTCGTCGAGGTCGTCGAAAGCGCCGGCAGCATTGAAGGTAAAACTGCCGTCGCCGTTGTTGACCGCGCTACCGGCGGACGGGGCGCCGACCAGTGTGTAGCTCAGCGGTTCGTCATCGACGTCGCTGGCATCGAAGGCGATCACGGCGGCAGCGTCCTCACCGACATGCGCGGCGACGTCTGCTGCGACCGGCGCATCGTTGATACCGCTGACGGTGACCGTGATCGTGCCGATATCGGAGGCACCGCTGTCGTCGGTGACGCGGTAATCGAAGCTCACCTGACGCGACTCGCCGTCGTCGAGATCGTCGAAGTCGCTGCCCGGATCGAAGCTGACGCTGCCGTTGCTGGCGATACCGGCCGTACCCTGGGCCGGCGCAGAGGCCGGGGTGTAGACCAGCGGATCGGACTCGGGATCACTGGCCGATACGCTGCCGCCGACGCTGCTGTTCTGGCTGGTCGTCAGCGCCAGATCGCCGGCGACCGGCGCATCATTGCTGCCGATGACGGTGATCTCAATGCTGCCCGAGGCTGAGGTCAGATCGCCATCGCTGACCGTGTAGCCGAGCGTGACGATGCTGCTGAAGCCGACGTCGAGCGCCTCGAACTCGCCGTTCGGATCGAACGAAAACGTGCCGTTGCCGAGATTGGTCACCACGCCGGCCGACGGCGCGCCGGTGAACGCATAACTCAGGGTTTCGCCACTGTCCGGGTCGCTGCCGGCAAAGGCGAACGTTGCCGCCGCGTCCGATTCGCCGATGCTGCCGCTGACCGCGGCCGCGGTTGGGACATCGTTGATGCCGCTGACCTCGATGCTGAGGTTGGCGTCCTTGGTCGCATAGCCATCGCTGACGCTGACCGCGACGTTTACCGTCGCGCTGTCGCCGCTGTCCAGCGACAGGAAATCGGCGCCGGGCGCGAAGGTGAATGCGCCATTGGCAGCCACTGTCAGCGTGCCGCCGGCAGCCGGCGTCATGGGGTTGCCGACATTGCCGGTGACGCCATCGACAGCGACCACGGCGAGGTCGCTGTCCTCATCCGCGGCGACATCGCTGTCGTTACCCAGCACGTTGCCGCTGACATTGCTGTCCTGATCGGTGCTGGCGCTGTCGGCGACCACGGTCGGGGCGGTGTTCTGCACCTCGACGGCGCCGATATCGCAGTCGCTGCCGGTGCTGCCGTCGGCATCGACGTCGCGCGCCTCGCCGCGCTGGTCGAGCCCGCTGCAGCCACTGGCGGCGTCGACGGCAACCGAACCAGGGCCTGGCAGACGCGTGTAGGTCGGGCCGCCGTTATCGGCCAGCGCACCGAGCGCGAGGTCGCTGCTGCTGACCACGGTGGCGCCGAGCGCGTCGCAACTGCTGTCGGTGGCCAGATTGTCGCTGCCGGACAAGGTGCTGCTGGAAAGACTGCAGGCGCTGCTGCCGTCGCTGATGATCGACCGGGTCACCGACAGCGTCGACGACGAGGCGCGAATCTGCGGATCGGTGCTGCCGCTGTCAGCGATGGTGACCCCGGTCAACGACAGCGTGCCGCCGCCGAACAGGCCGATCGCGCCGGCACCGCCGGTGGTATCAGAGCGATTGCCGTCGAAGGTGCTGTTCTCGATCGTGAGCTCACCCCCTGTCTGGTACAGGCCTATGCCCGGCTGGGACGAAGACAGCGCCCCGGTATTGCCGGCGACCACCGAACCGGTGATCGTGCTGCCCGCATCGGCAACATGCAGATACAGATAGATGCCGCCCCCGCTACCGCCAGCACTGTTGCCTTCGACCACCGAGTCGATCAGGGTCAATTTGGCGAAGGAGGCGATGCCACCTCCGACTGCAGAATAGTTGTCGCGTAGCGTGCTGTTGCTGATCGTGATCGAGCCGCTGCCGGTGCCCGCGTACACAGCGCCACCGGCGCCACTCGCACTGTTGTTCTCCAGCGTGACGTGATCGAGCACGAGATTGCCGGCGCCGATCGAGATGGCGCCGCCTGGACCGTTGGCACCGCAGCCGTTGGCCAGGGTGAGATCGGATAGGTTGAGCTGACTGCCTGACGCGCCCTGCAGCAACAGTCGAAACCTGCCAGGGTCTGGCGCACCCAGCGTGCAGGGGACGCTGTCGTCGCGCTCGATGCGGGTGCCGTTGCCGGTGATGCTTAGCGGCCCGGCAATCGTGGCGAGGGCGCTTGTCAGCGTGATCGTCTGCGCCGAGGGCAGCACGATCGTGTCGCTGCCGCTGCCGGCCACGCACTCGCCGCTGCCGGTGCGATCGTTGTCGGTGTTGCTGTTGGCGTTCTGGATCGCCTCGTGCAGCGAGCAGAAGCCATCAGCGTCGTTGATGCCTGAGGCGGTGGTGTCGACGGTAATTGTTGCGGCAAAGCCGGCGGCCGGGGCGAACAGGGCGATGACGGCGGCTGTCAGTGGGCGAAGTGCGAGCATCGGCGCGGATCCGGTTGAACGAAGCCGCAGGGTGGCATGGGAATGTGGAGGCAATGAGGAGAAGGTAAGGGTTTGATGGTTGGGGGGCGTGGCCGGACGAAGTAGGCAAGGTGAAACTATGTGTTACGCACTACGCACGAGCCAATTCACCTCTGCCGGCACTTCCCGGTCATGGGCTATTCCAGGCCTTGGCTGGCAGGCTTGGAACTCGACCTTGTTCACCGAGACGGCGCGGTGATCAACGTTATGTTAGCGGGTAGCTTGAGTTTCGTCGGCGCCAACGGCGCGGCCGGCAGCTCAACCGGCGGTAGCGGTGCTGTGGGCCGGGCGGGTGGCCAAGTGGACATTCACTCAATCGGCAGCCTTGTGTTCACCGGCCGTATTGACGTTGCCGGCGGGCAGGGCGGTAACGGAGGTGCAGGTGGTCAAGGGGCCGTCGGAGGAGACGGCGGAGATGGTGGACCTGCTGGTTCGGTGACGCTAGCGGCTGACGGATCACTGACTCACACCGGCGTCAGACAAACGAATGGGGGTGACCGTGCGGATGGCATCACGCCGGGTACGGCGGGGGGAGACGGAAGCCCAGGCGGCGTCGATGGACTTGGCGGCGCGGGCGGCGCTGCTTCGGGCAGCGGAACTCAGGGCATAGGCGGCGACGGCGGAAATGCCGCAGATGGCGGAAGCGGCGGTGCCGGCGCTGATGGCGACGCAGGAACTCCGTTCGGTGGAGCGGGTGGCGAGGGTGGGGACGGCGGCGAAGGCGGCGCCGGTGGAAGCGCGGGGGCGGGACTTGCATTAGCGGGCTTGTGCGGCTACTGTGTATATCAATATGCACAGTAAGCTCACCATCTCGCAGAGCAATCCGGCGCCGATGTATGCCCAGATCATGGAGCAAATACGCCGGCGCGTGGCGGTGGGCGACTGGAAGCCGGGTCAGGAGATGCCTTCGATCCGCGCGCTGGCGGCGGCCACCCGGGTCAGCGTGATCACGGTCAAGCGCGCCTATCTCGAACTCGAGCACGAGGGTGTGATCGTCACCCGCCAGGGCGTCGGGACCTTCGTGGCCGACAAGGTCGAGCTGGGGCGTCAGCTGCGCGAGCAGGAGCTCGATCAGCATCTGGACCGGGCGGTCGAAGTGGCGCACGAACTCGGGATGGGCAGCAAGGCCCTGCAGGGCCGATTGAACGACGCGTTCAAGCGCCAAGAGACTCGGAACCTCTGAACACGTTCAGAGGTTCCTGCGGTGCACGGACGCACCGCCGCGGACAACGACGCAAGTCGTTGATTCGCGAAAGCCGAGTCCGGACATGTGCCGGACTCGGCGCGGGCTGGCAAGTCCAGGATGGACTTGTCCAGACCCTCCACAGGCCAAAGTCGGACGAATCATGAGCAGCACAGCAGTCGTATTCCACAACGTCGAGAAGCGCTATCCGTTCTTTCATCTGGATCGCTTGTCGTTCCGGCTCGAGACCGGGCAGATCATGGGCTTGGTCGGGCCGAACGGCGCCGGCAAGAGCACCTGCATGAAGCTGCTGACCGGCCTGATCGAGGCCGACGCCGGCGAGGTGGAGGTTCTGGGTCATCGCCTGCCGGCGGGGCAGGTCGAGGCCAAGTGGCAGATCGGCCATGTCAGCGAAGACATGCGCCTGTTCTCCGGCGCTACCCTGGGCTGGCACCTCGACTTCGTCGCCGCGATCTATCCGGGTTGGGATGCGATCTACGCGCAGCATCTGCTGCGCCACTTCGGCCTGCGCGGCGAGCAGCGCGTCAAGACCCTGTCGCGCGGCGAACACATGAAAGCCCTGCTGCTGCTCGCGCTGGCGCGTCGGCCGGCCCTGCTGGTGCTGGACGAACCCACGGCAGGGCTCGACCCGGTGGCCCGCCAGGAAGTCATCGGCGAGCTGATGGAGGTGGTGCAGGACGATCGACGATCGATCCTGTTCTCGTCGCACAACACGCTGGAGATCGAACAGATCTGCGATCAGGTCACCTTTCTCGATCGTGGCCGGCTGGTCGACTCGCGCGACAAGGAGGCCTTCATCGAGCGCTGGCGGCGGCTGAGCGTGAGCCTGGACGAGACGCGAGCGCTGCCCGACCTGCCCGGTGTCGTCGAAACGCAGCGTTCAGGACGACTGGTTCAGCTGACCTGCCGCGACTTCCAGCCCGAGCTGACCGCCCGGCTGCAGGCGCTGGGCGCCGAGGTGCTCGAGATCCAGCGCATGAGCCTGGAAGAAATCTTTGTTGCCAATGTGATGGCCAAGCGTCGGGAGATGGGCGAATGAACACATCGTTGACGCGCGTGCTGATCGCCAAGGATCTGCGCTTCTATCGCAGCTGGATCGTCGCCACCGTGCTGGTTGGCGTGGTGGCGCTGTGGCTCTCGGGCTCGAGCGAGGCGGGCGGCGGGCCGAGCTTCGGCTTCATCCTGTTCATGACCGCGGTGATTGCGTTCGGCGTGCTGCTGAGCATGCTCGGCATCTACAAGGAGCGGCAGGACCGCTCGCATCTGTTCGTGCTCAGCCTGCCAATCACGCCTGCGCAGTACATGACGGCCAAGGTCTGGGCGGCGACGATCGCCTTCCTGGTGCCGTGGGTGGTGCTTACTGGCTTCGTCCTGCTGTCGACCCTGCTCACCGCACGCCCGGATGGCGGACTGCCGTTCTTCGTCGCGCTGATGCTGTTTTTCCTGCTGAACTTCTTCGTGCTGCTCGCGATCGTGGTGGTCAGCCTGTCCGAGGTGTGGTCGATCGCCGCCATCCTGCTGACCAATCTGACGGTGACGCCGATGCTGAGTTGGCTGTATCGCCTGACCGAGCAGGCGCAACGGGCCCAGGCCGCCGATGCCTGGTGGAGCGCGGACGTGCTCGCGGTGATGGCGGCCGAGCTGCTGCTCGCGGCGATCGCGCTCGGCCTCGCCCTGACCCTGCCTTCGCGGCGACGCGACCTCACCTGAGAACTGATCATGCACACCACACACCGTTTCCACGCGCTCGACTCCGCACGCGCCCTGGCGCTGCTGCTGGGCATCGTGCTGCACGCCTGCATGTCGTTCTTCCTGCCGATTCCCGCGCAGGACGCATCGCAGAGCCCGCTGATGGCGGTTGGCTTCTTCACCATCCATCTGTTTCGGATGAGTCTGTTCTTCGTCATTGCCGGCTTCTTCGCCCGCCTGCTGGTCGAACGCCGCGGCGCGCGCGCCTTCATCGGCAACCGTCTGCAGCGCGTCGGTGCGCCGCTGGTCGTCGGCTGGATTGTCCTCGCCCCGATCACCATCGCAGTGGTGATCTGGGGACTGTCGCGAACGATGACGGCGGACGCGCCGGCGCCGCCTCCGCCGCAGGGTTTTCCACTGATCCATCTGTGGTTCCTGTACTACCTGCTCGGTTTCTATGCGCTTGCCCTGGTGGTGCAGTTCGTCGCCGATCGGGTGGTCGATCGCCAGGGCCATCTGGCGGCTGGCTTTGATCGCCTGCTCGGCCGCGCCGCGCGCGGCGGTGTGCTGCCGCTGCTGCTGGCGCTGCCGCTGTTTCTCGCGCTGTTCGCGGATCTCGACGGGCATCTGTGGTTTGGCATTCGCACACCGGATCACGGCCTCGCCCCGCAATGGCCGGCCAGCCTGGCCTACGGCAGCGCGTTCGCGTTCGGTTGGTTCGTGCATCGCCAGCTCGGCCTGCTTGACTACCTCGCGCGGCAATGGCGTGGTCAGCTTCTCGCCGCGTTGACGCTCACCGCCATCTGCTTGAGCCTGATCGGGCCGACGCCGTCGCTCGAGCCCGGGACGCTGCCGGGCGGCGCCAACGGGCGTGTCGGCTATACCCTGTGTTATGCGCTGGCTGCGTGGTGCTGGACCGTGGGTCTGCTCGGTGCCGCCTGGCGCTTCTGCGCCGAACCCAATCGGGTGCATCGCTACCTTTCGGACGCCTCGTACTGGCTCTACCTTACCCATCTGCCGGTGGTGTTCGCCTGGCAGGTGCTGTTGGCCGGTCTTGCCTTGCCTTCGTGGGTGAAGTTTCCGCTGATCATTGCGCTGACGCTGACGCCGCTGCTGCTCGCCTATCACTACGGCGTGCGCAACACCTTCCTCGGTGAGGTGCTGAACGGTCGCCGCTATCCGCGGACGCTGCCATCCCGCAGCGCGGCACAGGGCGCGGACGCTGCGACTGTGGCGTTGGCGCCGGATGCCACGCAACCGGTCGGCCCGGCACAAGTCGATGTGGCGCAGCTCGATCCATCACAGCTCGATCCATCACAGCTCGATCCATCGCAGCAGAGCCCGGCGCAGAACAACCCGGCACGCGAAGCCGATGCCTACGTGCTCGCTGAGCTGGTCGCGGCCAGCAAAGGTTACGACGGCCAGCCGGCGCTCGACGGCCTGCATCTCGCCGTGCGCGCGGGTGAGCTGCTGGCCCTGCTCGGGCCGAACGGTGCCGGCAAGACTACGGCCATCGGTCTGCTGCTGGGCACCCTGCAGCCCGATGCCGGTGAAGCCGTGCTGATGGGCGGCTCGCCGCTGTCCACGGCCAGTCGGCTGGCGGTGGGCGTGATGATGCAGGACGTGACCCTGACGCCGACGCTGCGCACCCGTGAGCACATCGCCCTGGCGGCCAGTTACTACCGAACACCTCGTTCCGTCGACGAAGTGATCGAACTGTGCGGCCTGCAGGCGCTGGCCGACAAGGCCTACGGCAAGCTCTCCACCGGCCAGAAGCGGCAGGTGCAGTTCGCCCTGGCCATCGTCGGTCGGCCGCAGCTGGTGTTTCTCGACGAGCCCTCGGTGGGGCTCGATGTCGCCGCGCGCGAAACGATGTGGCGGGGCATTCGGCAGCTGCTCGACGAAGGCTGCGGAATACTACTCACCACCCACTATCTCGAAGAGGCCGAGGCACTGGCCGATCGCGTCGCCGTACTGGCCCGCGGCCGACTGATCGCCGAAGGCAGCGTCGGCGAGATGCGCGATCTGGTCGCGCGCAAGCGCATCCGCTGCGCCAGCGCTCTCAATGTCGAGGACATCCGGCGCTGGCCCGGTGTGGTCGATGCGAGCAGCGATTCCGGCCAGCTGCAGCTCACCGCCTCGGACGCCGACAGCGTGGTGCGCCGCCTGCTGGCGAGCGACTCGAGCCTGCGCGATCTCGAAATCCACAAGGCCAGCCTGGCCGAAGCCTTCAACGAACTCACCCGGGAGGCCGCATGAGCGCCCGCACGCCCCTTGCTACACCGCTGTCGATCGCTGCCGATTTCGACGCGCACCACGCTGCGCGCCAGCCGCTTCCGCTGCTACGCCTGGTCGCCGCCTATGCGGCCGAGACTCGAATGGAGATCCGCGCTGCGCTGCGTTCGCCCGGCTTCGCCATCCCTTTCATCGTCGTGCCGCTGGCGGTCTACCTGATGTTCGGCGTGGTAATGGCGGGCCCCGCGCTGGCTGAAAGCAAGTTCGGCCCAGCGCTTGCCGACTACCTGTTCTGCGGCTTCTCGGTGCTGGCGGTATCCATGCCGGGCATCTTCACCTCCGCGCTGCTCGCCGCCGAGCGTGAGGGACGCGTGCTGCAGCTCAAGCGTGCCCTGCCGGCGCCACCCGGCGCGGTCATCGTCGCCAAGCTGCTGATGTCGATGTTCATCTCCGGCCTGGCGCTGGCCCTGGTATTGATTGCCGCGCTGCTGTTTGGAAAGCTCACGGCCTCAGCAACCCAGCTCATCATCATCTGCGTGACGCTGCTCATCGGCAGTCTGCCGTTCACCGCGATCGGCCTGCTGCTCGGCAGCTGGTGTTCCGCCTCGGCCGCCCCGGCCTGGGGCAATCTGCTGTTCCTGCCGATGATGTGGCTGTCGGGACTGTTCATTCCCCTGCCTGCCGCGCTGGAACCCTGGGTGGTGATCTGGCCGACCTTCCATCTCAACCAGCTTGCTCTAGGCCTGGCCGGCATCGAGCCGTTTTCCTTCATCGACCCGGCCATCGCCGGTGCGGTGCTGCTCGCCCTCGGCGTGCTGTGTGGCGGCCTCGCGGTGCGTCGACTGGCGCGGGTGGGGTAGCGCAGGTCGTCAGACCGGATGTTCTCAAGCTGGAGCGCGTTCCGGTACCGACGCGGTAACGGAGGGAGGTCTTTCCCTGTGGCGTGAACAAGGTGCTTGCGTTGGCCGCGACAATCGGTGCTCCAGCAAGCTGCCCGCCTCGTGCACGCCCTACTTAACATGCACATCGGAAAGCGGCGTTGGTGAAGACAGAGACGGAGCCAGAGAACGACGAGCTGGCCTCACATTTGGCGCGCCCGATGCCCTGGTTGAGTTCGCGGCTGGTAAGGATGGTCACGGCACGGCTTCTGACAAGCATTGTAGAAGCGTTACTACGATGGTCGACGCGCCCGCAAGAAGGCTCGAACCTGCTGACTGAAGGGACGCACAGCGACCTCTTCGGAGATTGATTCGCAGTCCAGGCCGGGGTACTGGTCAAGGCCGGAGGGACGTCGGAACTCGGCGAAACCCCACGGCTTATCGCCGCTGACCTTGAAACGTGCCGAAGCATTCGCGTTCATCGCCGATACTCTGATCTAGTTCATAGCCAGCCAGATCATGTGCCGCTCGCCCTTGCCATTCGGGCGCGCACGAACGATGTGTTCTTCAACTCGCAGACCGGACTGGTGCAGCCTGCGGGTGAAAAACGGTGCCGGTGCGGCCGACCATACGGCAAGTATGCCGCCGGCCTTCAACGCCTCGATTGCACTGACCAGACCGAGGTCCGAATACAGTCTGTCGTTTGCAGTCAGCGTCAGTCCCTCCGGACCGTTGTCGACGTCGAGCAGGATTGCATCGAAGCCTCCCCGGTTTGCTTTCAGCACCTGCGCGACGTCGTCGACGACGACCCTCGTGCGCGGATCGCGCAGCGGATGACCGGCCTTTTCGCCGAGCACGTGGTGGTTCCATTCGACAACCGCGGGCACCAGCTCGGCGACCACCACTTCGGCATCCTGTTGCAGCACCGACAAGGCTTCAGCGAGCGTAAACCCCATCCCCAGCCCACCTACCAACACGCGCGCGGACGGACGTCGCGCAATGCGTTCGCAAGGCAACCGCGCCAGCGCCTTCTCCGATTCGCGTACCCGGCTGTTCATCAGATCGCCACCGCCGGCGATCTTGATCGTGTAGATGTCACCACACTGGAACAGGCGTAGTTCACCGCCGCCAGGAATCGGCGCGGTATCGAGCAGGTGCATGCGGTTCATCGACGAAGCCTTGTTGCGGACATAGACACCATTGTCGGTTGTTGCGGCGAGGACTGCGAAGTGTCTCGCAGTGGGCTGGGAATTCGAGGCTGCACAGGGAGATTCGCGTGCAGGCGACCACAACAGCTGGGCGAGTGCCTCACCGAAGCGAGCCCTGAAGGTACCCACGCGAGCATTGAGGTTGCAATGCTGAGTCGGCTGGCTTCGACAAGCTCAGCCAGCGTGGCGGCGACCCGAAGCGGTCATGGCTTGTCCTGTTCGCACTGAGAGACAGCCCGAAGGGCGGGTGGCCCCAGGGCTGCAGCGATGGAATCGCCTTGACGCACCCTGAGCCCGTCGAAGGGTGCCTCAGCGAAGCGAGCCCTGAAGGTACCCACGCGAACATTGAGGTTGCAATGCTGGGTCGGCTGGCTTCGACAAGCTCAGCCAGCGTGGCGGCGACCCGAAGCGGTCATGGCTTGTCCTGTTCGCACTGAGAGACAGCCCGAAGGGCGGATGAGAGTCCGAGGGCGGTGGCGATGGAATCGCCTTGACGCACCCTGAGCTTGTCGAAGGGTGGCTCACCGAAGCGAGCCCTGAAGGTGCCCACGCGAGCTTTGAGGTTGCAATGCTGGGTCGGCTGGCTTCGGCAAGCTCAGCCAGCGTGGCGGCGACCCGAAGCGGGCCATGGCTTGTCCTGTTCGCACTGAGAGACAGCCCGAAGGGCGGATGAGAGTCCGAGGGCGGTAGCGATGGAATCGCCTTGACGCACCCTGAGCTTGTCGAAGGGTGCCTCACCGAAGCGAGCACTGAAGGTGCCCACTAGGCTCCTACCACCGCCGCACATCACGCGTATCGTGGGGAGGCGCTTGTCACAGATTCCCTCACCAGCGCTGCCCCAACTTAACATGTCGCTTAAAACGATGAATGCGCGGACTCGTTTTTGACCCTCACCTGCGAAACGAGTAAACTGAGCCGTCTTCTTCAATTCAAAACGCGAAATTCGGGAGCTGTCACACCGCAGCCCGGTCGCGGACTGCGCTTTTCCTGTCCCAGCACGCTCTCGGTCCTCACTGGCAAGTGAGGTGCGTCACCATGAGAGTGAAACAATATGTGTGGACTGACAGGCGAGATCAACTTCGACGGCCGCCCGGCGGATGTGGAAGCGATCGCCCGGATGAGCGAGGTGCTGGCCCCGCGTGGACCAGATGGCAGTGGAATCGTCGCGCACGGCGCAGTGGGCTTCGCTCATCGGCGGCTCAGAATCATTGATCTGAGCAATCGTGCTGAGCAGCCCATGCTGGATGCTGACCTCGGCCTGATGCTGGTCTTCAATGGCTGCATCTACAACTATCGCGAGCTGCGCCAGGAACTCGAAGCCAAGCAATATCGGTTCTTTTCCGACGGCGACTCAGAGGTGATCCTGAAGGCCTGGCATGCCTGGGGCGAGGCCTGCGTTGAGCGTTTTCATGGCATGTTCGCCTTTGTGCTGCACGAACGCGAAAGCGGTCGTATTGTCATGGCGCGCGATCGCTTTGGAATCAAGCCGCTCTACTACAGCCAACAGGGCAGCCGCCTGCGCTTTGCCTCCAGTTTGCCGGCCTTGCTGGCCGGTGGCGACGTTGACACCTCGATCGATCGTGTGGCCCTGCATCACTACATGAGCTTTCACGCCGTGGTGCCGCCGCCGCGCACCATTCTGAGCGGGGCACACAAGTTGAAACCGGCGACGCTGCGCGTCTACCAACGCGATGGGCGTTTCCGTGATCGTTGTTACTGGCAGGCGCGCTACGAACGAGACGATGCCGATCGCGAGCGTTCCGGCGAATACTGGAAGGAGCGCACCCTGGATGCTCTGCGCATCGCGGTCAAGCGCCGCATGGTGGCCGACGTGCCGGTGGGTGTGCTGCTGTCGGGCGGGCTCGATTCCAGCCTGATCGTTGGTCTGCTGGCCGAGAATGGACAACGTGATCTCAACACCTTTTCGGTGGGCTTTGAGGCGGCCAACGGCGAGGCTGGTGATGAGTTCATCTATTCCGACCTGATTGCCAGCCACTTCGACACCCAGCACCACAAGATCGTGGTGCCGTCTCAACGCCTGCTGCAGGCGCTGCCAGGCGTATTTTCGGCGATGAGCGAGCCGATGGTGTCGTATGACAACGTGGGCTTCTTTTTGCTGTCGCAAGAAGTCTCCAAGCATGTCAAGGTCGTGCAGTCGGGGCAGGGCGCGGACGAGGTATTCGCTGGCTATCACTGGTATCCGCCGCTGCAATCATCCAACGACCCGTTAAGTGATTACGCAAGGCTATTCTTTGATCGCAACCATCAAACCCTGCAGCGCCAGCTGCAGGCCGACTATCGGATCGACGAAGATGCGAGCCGCGCGCTGGTGGCCGAGCATTTCGCCGCCAGCGGCGCCGAAACGGCGGTCGACAAGGCCTTGCGCCTGGATAGCGAGGTGATGCTGGTCGATGATCCGGTCAAGCGGGTCGACAACATGACCATGGCCTGGGGACTGGAGGCCCGTGTTCCGTTTCTCGATCACGAACTGGTCGAGCTGGCAGCGAGAATTCCCCCGCGACACAAGCTCAAGCACGAGGGCAAGGGCGTGTTGAAGGAAGCGGCGCGGCAGGTGATTCCGCACGAGGTGATCGATCGGCCCAAGGGCTATTTTCCGGTGCCGGCACTGAAATACATCCAAGGCGACTACCTTGCCATGGTGCGCGAAGCGCTTTCGTCGCCTGCCGCGCGCCAGCGCGGTCTATTCGATAACACATGGCTTGAGCAGCTGTTCTCCGAGCCGACCGAGCACATTACGCCCCTGCGCGGCTCCGAGCTGTGGCAGGCCGCCACGCTGGAGCTTTGGCTGCAGACGCATCGACTCTGAGGATCGATCATGGTCGACACCCATGGTGCAGAGACCAGTACCGCCATACGGCTTCGCCGACTTCGTGGCCAGGCCCTGAAGCCGCCGATCTACTACGGCGAACATGCCGAATTGCAAGGCGATGTGATTCTCGATTGCGGCTGGGGGAGGCTGCTGTTTGGCCAGACCTTCGAAAAGGCCGAGCCCTTGATCGAAGCGATCCGCGCCGAGGCGGCTGACACCAGAGACATCGCCTTCTACATTCGCAATCCGCATGTTGTGCTGGCAGTCGCGCCGCAGGAGCTGTTTCTCGATCCATCGCATACCTACCGGCTCGATCTGACCACCTATGCACCTGACCACGGCCAACTGCGCAGTTTCAGCGTGCGTCGGCTCGCATCGAGCAGTGATGCCGAAGGCATGCGGCTGATCTACGCGCAGCGCGGCATGGTGCCGATTCCGCGTGAGTTTCTCGCCGACAGCGCAAGGCATGCAGCTCTGACCTACCTGGTGGCGGTGGAGCATGGCACTGGCAAGGTTATCGGCACTGTGACTGGCGTGGATCACCAACGTGTATTCGACGATCCCGAACGCGGCTCATCGTTGTGGTGCCTTGCGGTTGATCCGAATGCCGCCAGCCCTGGAGTCGGAGAGGCCCTGGTTCGTCGCCTGGCTGAGCACCTGCAGGCACGCGGTGCGGCGTATATGGACCTCTCGGTGATGCACGACAATGAACAGGCCATCGCCCTGTACGACAAGCTTGGCTTCTTTCGGGTGCCATTCTTCGCCCTGAAGCGCAAGAACACTATCAATGAGCCGCTGTTCATTGGTCCACGGGATGATGCCCAGCTCAATCCCTATGCACGCATCATTGTCGATGAGGCGCGGCGTCGTGGGGTCCATGTCGAAGTGACCGACGCGGCCAGCGGCATGTTCCGTCTGACCCATGGCGGCCGCTCGATTCACTGTCGCGAAAGTCTCTCCGAGCTGACCACCGCCGTGGCGATGTCGATCTGCGACGACAAGTCGCTGACCCGGCGCGTTGTGTCAAACGCCAACATCAGCGTGCCAGAACAGATCGATGCGACAGGCGACCTTGACGCCTTTCTGAAGCAACACGGCGCGGTGGTGGTCAAGCCCGCGCGAGGCGAGCAGGGCAATGGGGTGGCCGTGGGATTGCAGACGCGTGAGGCGGTGGACCGAGCGCTGCAGGAAGCGCGCCGCTATTGCGATCAGGTGCTGATCGAGCGCTGTGTCGAAGGCGAAGATCTGCGATTGGTGGTGATCGACTACAAGGTGGTGGCAGCGGCCACCCGACGCCCGCCACAGATTCTCGGCGACGGCCACACCAGCGTGCGTGAGCTGATCGAGCGCCAAAGCCGACGACGTCAAGCGGCCACCGGCGGCGAGTCAAGCATTCCGATCGATAGCGAAACTGAGCGCTGTATCGCCGAGGCGGGTTACACCCTTGACGACGTGCCGCCCAAAGGCGCGCTGTTCGCGGTGCGCAAAGCCGTTAACCTGCATACCGGCGGCACCATTCACGACGTCACTGACGAAGTTCATCCGGAGCTGGTCAACGCAGCGGTGGCGGCGGCCAGGGCGATCAACATTCCGGTGGTAGGGATCGACTTCATGGTGCGGTCGGTCAGTCAACCAGATTATGTGTTCATCGAGGCCAACGAGCGCGTTGGCCTGGCCAACCACGAGCCTCATCCCACCGCAGAGCGCTTTGTAGATCTACTGTTTCCGTTATCGATACCCGCACCGCAACGGTCGGGGTAGATCATGGAGGGTACATGGCCCGATCTCATGACCGGTTGGCAAGCCCCCGCCTTGCTTCCCTCTCCACTGGCAGGGGCAGGGGCAGACACTCGACGTGCGCTGGACGCTCCCCCTCACCCCAACCCTTCTCCCTCCAGGGGAGAGGGACTTGTTTGGCTTCGCTTCGCGGCCCGGCCGCAATTTGGACGAGACGCGCTCGGAGACGCTTGTGGCCGCGATCCATAGCATGTCGATACGCCGAGCGTTCGCCTTGCGCCCCTCTCCCCTCGAGGGAGAGGGGCGGGGGAGAGGGGGCGAATACTCGACGCGCTGGACGCTCCCCCTCACCCCAACCCCACTCCCTCCGGGGAGAGGGGCTTGCTTCGCTTCGCGGCCCGGCCGTCAGGGGAGAGGGGCTTGATTCGCTTCGCTTCGCTTCGCGGTCCGGATGCAGTTTGGCTGAGAAGAACTGACCCACAGGAGACGACGATGCCACTTAACATCGATACCGATTACCTGAAGCAGCGGTTGAAGCGCGTTCTGGAGATACCCAGCCCGTCCAGCTATACCGATCAGATCACGCGCGATTGCGCTGAAGAACTGCAGCGTCTAGGCGTGGACTTCGAGCTGACTCGGCGCGGCGCTGTGCGCGCTAGGTTGCCTGGAAAAAAGGAAATGCCGGCGCGCGCCATTGTTGCTCACCTCGACACACTGGGGGCACAGGTCAAGGCTCTGAAGTCGAACGGCCGGCTGCAAGTGGTGCCCATCGGGCATTGGTCGGCGCGATTTGCTGAAGGCGCGCGCTGCACGATCTACACCGATCACAAGGCGCTGCGCGGCGGCATCCTGCCCTTGAAGGCATCGGGTCATACCTTCAATGAAGAAGTTGACACCCAACCCACCGGTTGGGACTACGTTGAGCTGCGGGTCGACGAAAAGGCTTCCAACGCCGATGACCTGCGCGAACTGGGGATCGACATTGGTGACATCATCGCCATCGATCCGCAGCCAGAGTTCCTCGACAGCGGGTTCATCGTCTCGCGGCATCTGGACGACAAGGCTGGCGTGGCGGTGCTGTTTGCCGCGCTCAAGGCGCTCTGCAAGTGCGACACGCAGCCGGAAGTAGACACTTACTTCATCTTCACCGTGTCCGAAGAAGTGGGGCAGGGCGCCTCCTCGGTGCTGATGCCGCATGTGGCTTCGATGATCACCATCGACAACGGCACTACCGCCCCTGGACAAAACAGCGCTGAATTCGGCGTCACCATTGCCATGGCCGACCAGACCGGTCCGTTCGATTGGCACTTAACGCGGAAGTTGGTCAAGCTATGTCAGCAGCACGGAATCGACTACCAGAAGGATGTCTTCCGCTATTACCGTTCCGACTCGGCCTCCGCCCTGGACGCCGGTGCCGATATCCGTACCGCCCTGTTGACCTTCGGGATCGATGCCAGTCACGGCTATGAGCGCATCCACACCCATGCTCTGACCTCCCTGGCTCGGCTGCTGGTGGCCTACACCCTGAGCCCGGTGGAGATCAGTCGCGATGCCAAGGATATCGGCGGACTGAAGGGGTTTACGCGACAACCCTAGCAGGCTGGAAATCAAACACTTGCGGGTTTGCTTTCCGAGCGCGCCGTCCTTGGCGCGCGATAGTGCAAGGATGCACCGCCGCGATCAACAACGTACGTTGTTGATCAGCGTGAGGCGAGTCCGGACCTGTGCCGAACTCGGCGCGTCTGAAGAGTCCAGGATGGACTTGTTCAGACCTTTCCTGGCAGTCTGCTGAGACTTGATTCAGCAGCCTGTCATGACTCCGCGCTTCGTTGCTGCAGCCAAGTCTCGAGCTCTTTGTACACCTCGTTCCGCTCTGGCTCATTGAATATCTCATGGAAGAGCGGGGCGAATTCGCGGCTGACAACAGCAGGATTGCCAGCGCTGGCTGCGGCGAATGCCCGGCTGCCGATGGGGCTGACACAACGATCACTTCCCGCATACAGCAGCAACGTGGGCAGACGCCAGTGGGGAGCGCGTTGCAGCACGCTCGCGCTGGCTGCCAGTAGGAAGCGAACCAAGCGCGGCGTGATCCGGTTGTGCACCAGCGGATCCTGCGCGTACGCGTTCACCACCTCCGGGTCACGTGAGATCCAGCTCGGTTGCAAGCCATTGCCGACGGCCAGGTCAGGTGCCAACCGTCCCACACTGGCAAGCAGCAGCTTCTGCCAGGGGCGCATGCCGGGATCGAAGGCGGGCGATGACAACACCAGTCCCTGCAGGGGGCGCTGCCAGGGGCGCGGTTGCTCGGCCAGCATTTCAGCCGCGAAGCGGGCGGCTATGGCGCCGCCCATGCTGTGGCCAAGCAGAATCAGGGGCGCCGGGCCGCCTTTGATGGGCATGGTCTGGCTGACGAGGTCGATGACCTGGGCCAGATCCTTCAGCAGGGATTCGCTGTCCGACACGGCGCCGCGACGCCCCTGGCTGCGGCCATGACCGCGCAGATCGAAGCCCGCCACCTGCCAGTGCCGCGCATTCAATCGCGCAGCCATCGGCTCATAGCGCGCGATATGCTCGCCCAGGCCGTGCACGATCAGCACCGTGCCCAAGGCGTCGGCGACCGGCCAGATCCGGGTGTGCAACTGCAGTCCATCAGTGGTGGTAAGTCGGTCCATGGCAGGCAGTGTAGCCGGAGCGAGGGTCAGGTCGGTGCTACTCTTTAGCGCATGGACACCCATAGCCCAGACTTTCACCGCCCGCCCTCGGGTGACCTGCTGATCGGTCTCGACCAGGGCACCACCGGCAGTACCGCCTTGCTGATCGATCGTGATCTCAATGTGCTGGCCCGCGCCACGGTCGAGTTTCCGCAGCATTTTCCCCAGCCCGGTTGGGTCGAGCACGAACACGACGATATCTGGGTCAGCGTGCGCAGCGCACTGAAGCAGGTGCTTGAAGGCGTCGATCCGACCCGACTGGCCGCCCTGGGTATCACCAATCAACGCGAAACCACCTTCGTGTGGGACGCCGACAGCGGTATCGCCCTTGGTCGTGCCGTGGTCTGGCAGGATCGTCGCACCAGTCAGGCCTGCGCCGAACTGAAGATCCACGAAGAGGATGTGCGGGCGCGAACCGGCCTGCCGATCGATCCCTATTTCTCGGCCACCAAGATTGCCTGGCTGCGACGTCAGCACGGCACCCGGCGACTGGCCTTTGGCACCGCCGATACGCACCTCGCGCGTCGCCTGTGCGGGGCATCGCTGACCGACCTCAGCAATGCCAGCCGCACCTTGTTGCTCGATCTCCGGCAAGGCATCTGGTGCGAACATCTGACGCAGCGTTTCGATGTGGCGGGTATTGAGCGCCCGCTTATCGTGCCGAGCAGTGGAGTCTGTGGACGCATTCGCGGAGTACCGGAGCTGCCTGATGGCTTGCCGTTGGCCGGCATTGCCGGCGATCAGCAGGCGGCGTTGTTCGGTCAGGGCTGCTTCGATGCCGGTCAGGCGAAAATTTCCTACGGCACCGGCAGTTTCATCCTGCTCAATACGGGACCATTCATCGCCAGCAGTCGGCACGGCCTGTTAAGTACCGTTGCCTGGCAGCTGGGCGGTGAAACCCAGTATGCGCTGGAAGGCGGCGCCTTCGTCGCTGGAGCACTGGTCAGCTGGTTGCGCGATGGGCTTGGCATCATCGAGCGCGCCTCCGAAGTGGAAGCCCTGGCACGCAGCGTGCCGGACAGTGGCGGCGTGACCATCGTGCCGGCTCATGCTGGCCTCGGTGCCCCGCATTGGCGACCGGATGCCCGCGGCGTGATTCATGGCCTGACCCGCGGCACCACGCGCGCCCACATCGCGCGCGCCGCCCTTGAAGGCATCGCCCACAGCCAATGCGACATCCTTGAGGCGATGGCCGCTGACCACGGCGCTGCACTCACCGATCTGCGTGTCGACGGCGGCGCTGCCGCGAACGATCTGCTGATGCAGATTCAGTCCGATTTTTGCGGCCTCAACCTGCAACGCCCACGCATGCTGGAAACCACCGCGCTGGGCGCGGCCATGCTGGCCGGTCTGGGCGTAGGACTGTGGTCTGGTCTCGATGAGCTGCGCCGCAGCTATCCGCTTGATCGACGTTTTGAACCTGCTCAAGATCCCGCTGCTGTCGCCCAGGCTCGGCAGCGCTGGAAGGAGATTGTGGCGCGGGCCTGAAGGGGGCTACGCACATCGCGACTGCGTAGCGCACCCTGCTGGTATGGCCTCGTGCTTCGCCAACAAGCATCAGTCAGCTGTTGTCACAATGACAGCAGCGCGATGCCAAATTTCGCGATCGCCTGCAGCGTGGCGATTTGTTCGATGACCCGCGCGAGGAGCAGGCTTGGCGTGCGGCGTGGCCCACCTATTACCGACTGCGCGAAGACATCGTGGGTGAACGCTATGCCCTGCATGCCGACCAGCCTGCCATAACGAATGCTTTCACTTCCATGTTTCTGCACGGCGACTGGGGGCAATTGCTCGGCAACATGCTGTTTCCGGTGGCGCCGGGTGCCTTGGTGGAAGGCCCGCTTGGTGCGGGCTTGTTCACTTTCCTGTATCTGAACCAAGCATGCATTGACCACCAACCATTACCAGCGAAGATCCGCCTGCGCATCTCAGGCGGATAATAGCCGATTATAGATATTTGTATTGAATATACTCAATCGGCGGTATACTGCCGATTGAATAGCAAATTGCAATTTACCGGCGAAGATACGCCCCATGAACGAAGAGCAGAGCATGACTCCGCTGGAGCTGCTGACCGAGGTCGGTTCTCGGCTCAAAGCACAGCGACTGCAGCGCAATATTCCGCAAGCCGACCTGGCCGACAAAGCCGGCGTGGGCGAGCGCACCTTGCGCCAGCTGGAGAACGGCGAGGGGTCGACCCTTGAGACCTATCTGCGGGTACTGAAGGCCTTGGGGCTGACCTCGGTACTGGATGCTGTGGCGCCGCCGCCACCGGTCAGTCCGATGGCGGCACTGGAACGCGGCACCGAGCCGCAACGTGCCAGTCGGAAGTCCAAGTGAAGCACGTCGACCTCATCGAGGTGCGGATCTGGAACCGGCGGGTGGGGGCGGTGATGGCCGATCCCAACACTGGTGCCTATGTCTTCGAGTACGACCCTGCCTGGGTGCGACTGGGCATCGACCTCGCCCCGCTGACCATGCCGGTCAATCGTCGACCACCGCGCTTCAGCTTTCCAGGCCTCGATGTTGACGCGTTTCATCGTCTGCCCGGTTTACTCTCCGATGCCCTGCCAGATGATTTCGGCAACGCCTTGATCGACGCCTGGATGGCACGTCGGGGCGTCGACAAGCAGCGCATCACCACGCTCGACCGCCTAGCCTACATGGGGCGGCGTGGCATGGGCGCCCTGGAATTCAAACCCAGTCGCGGCGCCACCAGCGAGTCGGCCGAGCCCTTGGTGATGAAACGTCTGGTGGAGGAGGCGAGGCGTGCCATTCACGGGCCTACGCATTCCGAAGAAGATGTCGAGGACCGACTGCGCGATATCATTCGCGTCGGCACATCGGCCGGCGGCGCGCGGGCAAAGGCCGTGGTCGCGTTCAATGAACAGAGCGGTGAACTACGTTCGGGGCAGTTCGATTGCCCTGAAGACTTCAGTCATTGGCTGCTCAAATTCGATGGTGTGGGCCCGGATAGTGAGCTGGGCTCGGCCGGCCAATTCGGTCGCATCGAATTTGCCTATCACCTGATGGCGCGCGCAGCTGGCATCGCCATGGCCGATTGTCGATTGCTGAGAGAGAACGGCCGATCGCACTTCATGACCCGGCGATTCGACCGCGCAGGCAATCAACGCATCCACCTGCAGTCGCTGTGCGCCCTGCAACACATGAACTTCCGCCAACGCGCAACGCATGGTTATGAATCCCTGTTCCTGACCGCGCGCGCCCTGGGCTTGGGCGACGAGACCCATACTGAGATCTTCCGCCGCGCCGCCTTCAATATCGCGGCGAAGAATCACGACGATCACAGCAAGAACCATGCGTTTCTGTTGCCGGAGCAGGGCAACTGGCAGCTGTCGCCGGCGTTCGATGTCACCTTTGCCTACAACCCGCAAGGCGAATGGACCCGCCATCACCTGATGGGGGTGGGCGGCAAATTCGACGCCATCACTCGCGGCGATCTGATCGAAATGGCCGAGCGCTTCTCGGTGCCGCGGGCCAAGGAGGCTATCGCCGCAGTGAACGATTCGGTTAAGCGTTGGCCCGACTTTGCCGAGCAGGCCGGGCTCGACGAATCGGCCGCTTCAGCCATTGCCAAACATCACGGCGCGCTCTAGCCCGGATATTTCATGAGGTCGCGCCGAAAGATCCGGCAATTCCAAGCGGGGCGAGAGTTTCGACCGATGGTGTTGAGATAACAGAGTGTTGGCGATCTTTCGGCGCTGGCACGGCCCTCATTC
>NZ_JACYTR010000050.1 GCF_014841215.1 Pseudomarimonas arenosa | reverse complement strand
AGCAGCCGACCGAGCGTAGCGAAGGCGCAGGCTACGAAGTAGCCGTTGCTGCGTAGCAGCCGAACAACGCGGCAATCGGCGCAAAGGACCTCAGGGCGAATGCCCTGCGTAGCCGCGCAGCGGTCGAATGAGGGCCGTGCCAGCGCCGAAAGATCGCGAACACTCTGTTATCTCAACACCATCGGTCGAAACTCTCGCCCCGCTTGGAATTGCCGGATCTTTCGCGCAGGCGGACATGCCGTGAGCCTGTCGAACAGTACAGGAGGCGCGGAACTTGAAGTTGAACAGGATGTTCAGACTTCCCCTTGCCGAATCGATGCGTCGGCTCAGGCGCTGCTGCGCCCCCAGCTGATGCTCGGCTGCTCGCCGAGGAAGCGTGCGGAAAATTCTTCGCCGTTCAGCGGCCGCCCCAACCAGAAGCCCTGCGCCTGGTCGCAGCCGCGCTCGCGCAGCCAGTCGAACTGCGCCTCGGTCTCCACGCCTTCGGCAACCACGCCGAGCCCCAGCGAATGCGCCAGACTGATGATTGCCCCGGTGAGCGCCAGATCATCGCCGGCAGCCGGCAATTCGGCGACGAAACTGCGATCGATCTTGACACCATCGATCGGCACCTGACGCAGTTGCGTCAGGCCGGAGAAGCCAGTACCGAAGTCATCCAGCCAGATCTGAACACCCAGCTCCCGCAACCGCGTAACCAGCACTGCCGCCTGGGCCTCTTCGCCCAGCACTGCCGTTTCGGTGATCTCCAGATGCAGGGCCGATGGTGGCAGGCCTGAGCTACCAAGCGCTTCTGCCACCTGATCACAGAAATTCGACTTGCGCAGCTGCACCGGTGAGACATTGACCGCAACAAACAGTTTGGGGTTGTCCTGCAACCACAGCTTGGCCTCGCAGCAGGCGGCCACCAGCACTTCGCGCCCCAGTTCTTCGATCACCCCGCAGCGTTCTGCGATCGCCACAAAAGCACTGGGCTCGACCACGCCCAGCCGTGGATGAACCCAACGCAGCAGGGCTTCCGCACCGACCAGACGGCGATTGGCCACATCAAGAATCGGCTGGTAATTGACGCTGATCTCGCCGCGCTCCCAGGCACCGCGCAGTTCAGCCTCGAGCCGCGCATCCTTGACCGCCTGATGATCCATGGTCGATTGGAAGAAGCGCAGGCAATTCTTGCCGGCCAGCTTGGCCTGATACATCGCCAGATCGCCGGCCTTGAGCAGAGCGCGGGCGTCACCGGCGTCATTGGGATACAGGGTGATGCCGATCGAGGCACCGAGAAAGGCCTGTCCTCCGCCCGCCAGAAACGGCCGCTGCAGTTCGCTGAGCAGGGTTTCCGCCAGCTGTCTTGCACGATCACGCACGGTGTCTCCGGCACTGAACAGGATGACGAATTCATCGCCACCCAGACGCGCCAGCAAAGGCTCGGTTTCGTCCAGGGCCGCGAGGCGCTGTCGCAGTCGCGAAGCGACCTGCTCCAGCACCTGATCGCCAGCATCATGACCCAGCGAATCGTTGACCCGCTTGAAGTCGTCGAGATCAATGAACAGCAGCGCCAAGCTCTGCCCTTGCGCCCGCGCGCTGACCAGACGCTGGTCGAGGCGCTCGCGAAAGGCCAGACGATTGGCCAGGCCGGTCAACGAATCGGTATAGGCCAGCCGAAGAATCTCCTGCTCATGACGACTGATGCTGTCGGCCATGGTGCGGAAAGCGCGCTGCAGTTCACCGAGCTCGTCGCGACGATGCAACGGCAGGCTAAGGCTGTAGTCGCCCGCGGCAACCTGCTGGGCGGCGGCGGCCAGACGCCGGATCGGCCCGACCAGGCCGCGGCTCACAATCAGCACCAAGGCACCGGCCGCCGCGGCCAGGGCCAGGAACAGCAGGGCCAGACGACGGAAGCCCTGCTCGCGCTGGGAGGCCAGTCGCTGCCCCAGATCAGCGCTGGCGGCCAGCTCAAACTCACGCGCCGACTGCAGCGACATGCCGACGCGAACGCCGCCGATGCGCTGATCACCGATGTACATCGGCATCACTACATCGACCTGGTCGTCACCGCTAAAACTCTGCAAATTCAGCGCAGCCGCGGCTTCCCGTCCAAACGGATCGTTCATTGGCTGGCCAAAGGTGGCGATATCGCTGGAGCCATCATGCACGATCAGACCGGCGTCATCGAATACCAGCACGTAACTCACATCAGGCAGTTTCTGCGCCGAACCGACCACTTCGCCGATTCTGGACAGATCGAAGTAGTACAGCGGATTGGTCAAGGTCTCGGCCAACATGCGCGCAATCGATTCACCGCGCTTGCGCACGCCGGTGCTGGCCATGGTGCGGATCGCCTCGACACTGAGCGCGCTCAGGCCCTGCTGTGCGTTGGCCTGCTCGCGAACGCCGAACCAGAAGCTCAGCAGCACGGTCCCCATGGCCAGGGTGGCCAGCAACAAGGTCCAGCCGGCCAGTCGCAGCGCCGGCGCGCGCCTCGGGCCGTGCTCGACACTCATTCGATCACCGCCTTCACCCGCGCTGCCGCCTGCGCTGTCTGCTGCAAGGCGCGCTGGAACTCGTCATCGATCGGCAAGAACCGGTTGGTACCGAAGAATCGCTTGAGGTGTTCCTCGGCTTGCGGATCATCGGCTGCCTGAACCAGCAGTTTGCGCAAGCGCTCGACCCAAGCCCTCGGCATGTCAGCGCGGGTGATCTCCACCCCGCGAGGGTAGGGCTCCGTGGTGTGAATCACCTTGAGGTCGCGCTGAAACAGCGGTGGCAGGCGACGCGGATTCTGCCAATCGAGGTTGCTGAACGAGCCAGCGATCACCAGCCGCTTGTGCACCCAGGCAGCAATATTCGACTCCGACTCGGCAAACACGTAGCCCACCACATCCGCCGCTGGCAGATCGCGCGGCGACAGCAGAATTTCCAGACGCAGACCCGCTTCCAACAGCGCGGCCGCTGGCGCGTAGTAGGCACTGGTGGAGTTGCGGTTCTGGAAGGCGATGGTGTGGCCGCGCAGCTCCTGCAAGGATTCGATGCCACTGTCACGTCGAACGAAGATGACGCTGCGATACAAGGGCGCCGCATCGCGTTCGGTGATCACCAAGGGCTGGGCACCGGTGCGCTCGGCCAGCAACATGCCGGTGGTGGCCGTCTCGGTCACCCAGTCGACTCGTCCGCGGCGTAGATAGCTGGCCATCTGCTGCACGTCGGAAGCCATGAGCACGCGGCCGCGGCGCACGCCAAGATCATTCATCCGCGGCACCACATACTCAAGCAAGGCCTTGAGCTGATCGTAGTGGCGCTTCGGGTCATCGCTGATTCGCCCCAACACCAGGGTATGGCCTTCGGCCACCTCAGCATTGCTGGCAATCGCCGGCATCGGCGAAGAAAGGAATAGCAGCGCCAACAGCCAACTGGCCGCGGCGCGGACGACTCGAAGCTGTAACGCTGCAGTCACGATGATCAGCGGTCCTGTTGTGCCAATCCAGCCATCCGTTCCGCATCGGCGAGGATGCCATGCAGTATGCGCAATTCGCGCTCGCTTGGGCGCGCTTTCAGAAACAATCTGCGCAACCGCCGCATCACCGTCACTGGCGAGCGTCCCTTGTGGAAATCGATCGCATGCAGAGCGCGGTCGAGGTGGTCGAAGAAGCGTTCGATCTGAGCATGCTCGGCGGGGGTGTCGCTGTCTTCATCCGACGCGCTGTCATTGCGCGGCTGCAACGACTCGAGTAGCGCACAACGCAGCTCATAGGCCAGTACCTGCACCGCCGCGGCAAGATTCAGCGAGGAAAAGTCGGTCGAAGTGGGAATATGCACGGCGGCGTGACAAAGCTGCAGCTCATCGTTGCTGAGGCCGGTCCGTTCGCGGCCGAACACCAGGGACACTCGACCGCCGCGCCGCAGCTCGGCCAGCATCTCAGCCGCCGCCTGCCGCGGCGACCATTCCGGCATCCGCACGTGGCGCACCCTGGCGGTGGTGCCCACCACCAGGCTGCTGTCGGCCACTGCATCGGCCAGGCTCGGCCACTGCGGTGCGGCATTGATCAGATCTTCGGCTCCCGACGCCATTGCCTTGGCTTCACCAGCGAACGGATCGCACTCGCAGGCCGCCAGCTGCAGGTGCTGCAACCCCATGGTTTTCATCGCCCGGGCCGCGCTGCCGATGTTCCCAGGGTGTGACGTACCCACCAAAACAAAACGCAGGCTGTCGGTCAACGCGGCATTTTCCAGCGAAGCTGCTGTCATCTGCTAAACTTTCCGGTCGTTTGACGCCGCTGCAAGCGGCGTTGGTTCTCTCACAGCCAACCCATGGACCTTCGGATGCAAAAGCCTGCGGTCACCGTCATGATCAAGGCCGCCCGCCAGGCCGGCAACCTCATCGTGCGCCAGATTGGTCGCGTCGAAGGTCTCAATGTGGTCGAAAAAGCCAAGCACGACTTCGCCAGCGAAGTCGACGCCCAGGCCGAGCGCGAGATCATACGCGAGTTGAAGCGCGCCTTTCCTGATCACGCCTTCCTGGGCGAAGAAAGCGGCAAGCAGGGCAACAGCCGTTTCACCTGGGTGATCGACCCGCTCGATGGCACCAGCAACTTCCTGCACGGCATCGGCCACTACTGTGTGTCGATTGCCCTGCTCGATCGCGACGAACCAATCCATGGTGTGGTCTACGACCCCTTGCGCAATGAGATCTTCCACGCCTCCAAAGGCAGTGGCGCCTTTCTCAACGAGCGCCGCATCCGCGTTACCCAGCGCACTGAACTGAGCGGCGCCATGCTGATCACCGGCTTTCCGCCGCGCGAACGCAAGCGTCTGGGCGCGCAGCTGAAAGTGATCGAACAACTGCTCACCGAAGCCGAGGCCGAAGACATCCGCCGTACCGGCTCAGCCGCGCTGGACCTGGCCTATGTCGCCGCCGGCCGCGCCGATGCCTACTTCGAAGCGGGAGTGAAACCCTGGGATATCGCCGCCGGCATGCTGCTGGTGCGCGAGGCCGGAGGTCGCTGCTGCGACTTCCGCGGCGGCGGCGACAAGCTGCTCGATGCCGGCCAGCTGATCGCCAGCAACATCAAGCTCAGCGACCCCTTGAGTCGGGCCATGGTGCAAAGCGGGTACGCGACGGCGTTCGACTGATCGGTGGCGCCACGTCGCAAGCGGCCCCCCGGCGGTTCGCTGCGTCTCGCGCCACTGTGGTTGATCAACCCACCAGGCGAATCTGGCTCCGCTTCCGGAGACGGCCAGGAGCGGGCTGTCAGGGCTGTTCCTTTCTTCCTGTGGGAGAAGGTGCGCGAAGGGCCGATGAGGGTACGAATACGCCGTGGGTGTGGTTGCAACCAAACGTTGACGACACCCTGCCCTCACCCCCGGCCCCTCTCCCACGGGGAGAGATCGATGCGCACTGACAACGCGCGCCGGCTGGTGCCCCGGAACTCCCTCCCCGATGTTCGGCGAGGGCCGGGGTGGGGTTAGGGAGCCGATCTTTGCCTGCACAGGGGCCTCGCATAGCGAGGTTCCTGGGTAGGGGAGCCGCTTCGGGTCGCCGCCACGCTGGCTGAGCTTGTCGAAGCCAGCCGACCAGCATTGCAACCTCAATGCTCACGTGGGCACCTTCAGGGCTCGCTTCGGTAAGGCACCCTTCGACAAACTCAGGGTGCGTCAAGGCGATTCCATCGCTGCAGCCCTCGGACTCTCATCCGCCCTTCGGGCTGTCTCTCAGTGCGAACAAGGCAGGCATCGTCCGTTTCGGGTCGAGAGTTCGCATCGGGTTTCTGCGGTCAGCAACTACCAGAGCCACAAGCGTGCAGATCGATCCTGCGCATTCTCGGTCCCTGGCATCTGTCCTGGCGTTGACCAACAGCCCCCCTTCAAGAGGTGCAAATCCTGCACGCCAATAGTGGCCGGCGTGCACACAAAAAAAGGCCGCCCGAAGGCGGCCTTTTTCTTATCCACGTGAACCTCGATTACGGCCGACGTGCCAGCGCTTCTTCGTCCTTGGCCTTCGGCATCAGATCCTGCTTGGTCACGCCCAGGCTGAGCAGCACCGGCGAGGCAAAGAAGATCGAGCTCAGGGTGCCGACGGTGATACCCACGATCAGCGCCAGCGAGAAGCCCTGCAGGGCTGGACCGCCGAACACATACAGCGCGACCACGGTCAACAAGGTGGTCAGCGAGGTCATGATGGTACGCGCCAAGGTCTGATTGATCGACATGTTCAGAACCTCTTCTGGCGAGGTCTTGCGGGTCGAGCGGAACAGTTCGCGCACACGGTCGAACACCACAATCTTGTCGTTCACCGAGTAGCCGTCGACGGCCAGAATGGCCGCCAGCACGGTCAGGTCGAAATCGAGGCCGAGCAGGGAGAAGAAGCCGAGCGTGATGATGACGTCGTGCAGCT
This sequence comes from Pseudomarimonas arenosa, assembly GCF_014841215.1. Classification (GTDB taxonomy): domain Bacteria; phylum Pseudomonadota; class Gammaproteobacteria; order Xanthomonadales; family Xanthomonadaceae; genus Pseudomarimonas; species Pseudomarimonas arenosa. Next base: position 28,746 of record NZ_JACYTR010000050.1, on the reverse strand, counting down.
CGCCGGCCACCACCGACACCGCGAACTTCCATTCAAAGCGAATGGCGATGTAGATCATGATGCCGGTCAGCACCACGAACACTGCGACGATACCGTTGTAGGCCAGCTCCTTGCCGACCTGCGGACCAACGAACTCGCTGCGTTTGATGGTGACCTTGTTGCCGCCGACCGACAGTGCCTTGATCACTTCCAGACCGACCGCGGCATTGCGTCCATCCAGCGAGGATTCGTCGAGCGACACTTCGCTCTCGTCGGCCAGCTTTTCCACCGACTCCGGCGACAGCCGAATCGAGAAGTTCTTCGAGCTGAAGCGCTGCACCACGGCACCGCTCACCTCGGCCGCTTCCAGCGCTGCCACCACGGCCGGCTGCTCGATCGGCTCCTCGTACAGCACTTCAACCAGGGTGCCACCGGTGAAATCAAGCGCTAAGTTGAGGCCGCGGGTTGCCAGCGAGATGATGGAAATCAGCACCAAGGCAAGCGACACCGCCACGGTGACGCGGCGGATGCCCATGAAATTGATATTGGACTTGGGATCAAAGAATTGCATGGTGGTATCCCTGCCTCAGACCGACACGTGGGTCACCTTGCGGCGACCTCCATAAATCGTGGTGACCACGGCACGACTGATCGTGACCGAACTGAACATCGAGGTTGCGACGCCGCACAGCAACACAATGGCGAAGCCGCGAATCGGGCCGGAGCCGAACACTGCCAAGGCCAGCGCTGCAATCAGCTTGGTGACGTTGGAGTCGAGAATGACGGTCCAGGCGCGCTCGTAGCCGGCCTTGATGCTGGCCGCTGGCGTGTTGCCCGCCGCCAGTTCTTCACGGACACGCTCGAGAATCAGCACGTTGCCGTCGATCGCCATACCCAGGGTCAACACGATGCCGGCGATGCCCGGCATGGTCAGGGTGGCATCGAGGAAGCTCAATACGGCACACAGCATCAGCAGGTTCATGAACAGAGCGAACACCGCCACCACGCCCATCAGCTTGTAGTAGACGATCATCAACAGGCAGACCAGGGCGAAACCGAGCACGATGGCGCGCGCGCCGGCCTCGATATTGGCCTGACCCAGGGACGGCCCGATCACCCGCTCTTCGACGATATCGACCGGTGCCGCCAGTGAGCCAGCCCGCATCAGCATGGCCAGTTCATTGGCGTACTGCGAGCTTTCCAGGCCGGTAATCTGAAACTGCTTGCCGAACACACCCTGGGTGGTGGCAACCGAGATCACCTCCTCATTGATGCGGATGCTGCGCACTTCCTTGCCGTCGACCATCTTGTTTTCCGGAATGCGCTCGATGAACACCACGCCCATCTGCTTGCCGACGTTGTCGGTGGTGTGCTCCAGCATGCGCTGACCACCGGTGCTGTCGAGACGTATCGACACCATCGGGCCACCGCTTTGCGGATCGAAGCCTGAGGTGGCATTGACCAGCTGGTCGCCGGAAGCAATCACCCGCTTGGACAGCAGAACCGGAAACTGATTGCCATCGGCACCACGCTCACGGCGCTTGTACAGACGGGCATCGGGCGGAATACGCCCCGAGCGCTCGGCCTCAAAGGCCGAATCCGGGCTGTCGCCCATCACCGCACGCCATTCCAGGGTCGCGGTGGCGCCGAGGATGCGCTTGGCCATGGCGGTGTCCTGCACGCCCGGCAGCTGCACCACGATGCGCGAAGAGCCTTGGCGTTGAATGACCGGCTCGGACACGCCGAGGCTGTTGATGCGATCGCGCAGGGTGCTGATGTTCTGCTCCAGCGCGTTGTCCAGAATCGACTTCAGCTCGACCGGGCGAATATTGGCGTTGAGCGTGCCTTCCGTGCTGCCATCTTCAACGATCAGCTCGGGCAACTCGGCGGTGATCGCCTGTGCGGCCTTGCCAGCCTCGGCAGCGTCACGCAGTGCGATGAATACGCCGCTTTCGGTCTGGCTGATTTCAGTGCTGCGAATCTCGGCCGTACGCAGAATGCTGCGAATATCTTCAACCAGCACATTGGCGCGCTTGTCGAGAGCGGCCTTCTCATCCACTTCCATCAGAAAGTGCACGCCACCCTGCAGATCGAGGCCGAGCACCATCGGCGTGGCCTTGATGCGCTCCAGGTAGTCCGGCACGGTAGAGGCAAGATTCAGCGCCACCGTGTAGTTCTGGCCCAGTTCGGCACCGACCAGATCGGCCGCCAGCAGCTGATCGTCGGACGAGTTCAACCGCACCAGCAGGCTGCCGTTCTCGACCGCGGCGTTCTTGATGCCGATCTCCCTCGCCTCGAGCGCTCCACGTACGCGCTCCAATACGGCTTGATCGACCACGGTGCCGCGGTTGCCATTGACCTGCACCGCGGGATCCTGCGGGAAGATGTTTGGAACGGCATAGATAACGCTGATCACGCAGACCAGCATTACGAGGATGTATTTCCAGCGTGCAAATTCGAGCATGGCGGACCGGGGCGGCGATGCCGCGTCAGAAGTGAATGAAAGGGGTGGCGGACTTGCCTTAGGCCGATTTCAGCGTGCCTTTGGGCAGCACGGCCGTGACGGCGTGCTTCTGCACTTTGACCTTCACGCCCTGAGCGATCTCAACGGTCACGAAGGCATCGCCCAGTTCGTCAACGCGACCAGCCAGGCCACCGGCGGTGACCACTTCGTCACCTTTGGACAAGGCCGACAGCATCGCCCGGTGCTCCTTCGCACGCTTGCTCTGCGGGCGAATGAGGAAGAAGTAGAACACCACGAACATCAGTCCCATCATCACTAGCAAGGACATGGGAGATCCCTGCCCCTGCGGCGTCGCCTGGGCAAAAGCCGGGCTGATCAAGAAGTCGAGAAGCTGCATTGCGATGTCCTTGTAATTCGTAAATGGTTGATTCGGGCCGCTTTACGCCCAAGCCCGGAGTCAAAGACCGGCGATTATGCCACGTCGGGACGATTCGGCGATTTGCAAGGGCCAATCGGCGGATTTCTTCGAATTTCAGCCATCCGAGCCGCGACGACGGTAGAAATCGACCACGAACTCCGCCAGCCGCCGCTGTTCGATGGCCTGCCGCATGCCGGCCATCAGCTCCTGGTAGTAGTGCAGATTGTGGATCGTGCCCAACATCGGACCGAGCATTTCGTTGCAGCGGTCGAGATGACGCAGGTAGGCACGACTGAAGCCAGAACGGCAGGTGTAGCAGCTGCACTCCGAATCAATCGGCGCCACGTCCTTCTCGTACTTGGCGTTGCGTATGCGCACGGTGCCGAAGCGAGTGAAGAAATGGCCATTGCGCGCATTGCGGGTGGGCATCACGCAATCAAACATGTCGATGCCGCGCCGCACCGCTTCGACTAGATCTTCCGGGCGCCCTACGCCCATCAGGTAGCGCGGCTTGTCCGTCGGCAGCATGGGCACGGTGTCTTCCAGAGTGCGCTCGCGCTCGTGCTGCGGCTCGCCCACGGCCAGACCACCCACGGCATACCCGTCAAAGCCGATATCGATCAGTCCGGCGGCCGAGCGTTCGCGCAGCCCGGCATGGACCCCGCCCTGCACGATGCCGAACAGGGCGGCATCGTTGCCCGCATGGGCTTGCTTGGAACGCTCGGCCCAGCGCAATGACAGCTCCATCGATTTGCGCGCCACCTCCTCGGTGGCGGGATACGGCGTGCACTCATCGAAGATCATCACGATGTCGGAATCCAGCACGCGCTGAATGCGCATGCTTTCTTCTGGCGACAGAAACACCTTGGAGCCGTCTACCGGCGAAGCGAACTTGACCCCTTCTTCGGTGATCTTGCGCCGATGCGCCAGGGAGAACACCTGAAAGCCACCGGAGTCAGTGAGGATCGGCCGATCCCAGCCAATGAATGCGTGCAGCCCGCCGAACTGTTCGATCACCTCGAGTCCGGGACGCAGGAACAGGTGGAAGGTATTGCCCAGAATGATCTCGGCGCCGAGCTCGCGCAGCGAAACTGGCGTCATGCCCTTGACCGAGCCATAGGTCCCCACCGGCATGAAGCACGGCGTTTCGATCGTGCCGCGCGGAAAGCTCAGACGTCCGCGACGCGCGGCGCCGTCTGTTCCCAACAGAGAGAACTGCATTCGACTCATGCGTCGGGCTCCAGCCACATGGCGTCGCCGTAGGAATAGAAACGGTAGCGCTGCTCGATGGCATGTTGGTAGGCGGCCAGCACACGCTCGCGGCCAGCAAACGCGGAAACCAGCATCAGCAAGGTACTCTCCGGCAAGTGGAAGTTGGTGATAAGGGCATCGACGCTGCGGATCTTGTAGCCGGGAAAGATGAAGATCTGCGTCTCGCCGGCCAGCGGTTTCAGATCGCCGCCCTGACTGGCCGATTCCAACGCCCGCACCACGGTGGTTCCCACCGCAATGACGCGGCCGCCGCGGCGGCGGGCGTGCCGCACCTGTTCGACCAGCTCGGCGCCGACATTCAGCCATTCGCTATGCATCCGGTGCTCGTGCACCAGTTCGCTGCGCACCGGCTGAAAGGTACCGGCGCCGACATGCAGAGTGACATGGCCAATCTCAACACCTAGTTCGCGCACCGCATCAAGCAGGGGCGCATCGAAATGCAGGCCCGCGGTCGGCGCTGCCACGGCGCCGGCGTGGCGGGCAAATACGGTCTGATAGCGCTCGGTATCGGCCGCCACCGCCTCGCGCCCCATGTAGTGCGGCAAGGGCAAATGACCGGCGCGCGACAGCAGGTGCTCCATGGTTTCACTGCTTTGCAAACGCAGCCGATAAAAGCCTCCGTCGCGCGACAATACGCGGAAGCTGCCGCCAGCATCGAGCTCAATCACGGCGTCTTCCTTCGGCGGCTTGCTCACCCCCAGCTGGACGATTGCCTCATGCTGACCGATCACCCGCTCGATCATGATCTCGACCCGGCCACCGGTCGTCTTCTGGCCGTACAGCCGAGCCGGAATCACCCGTGTGTCGTTCAGTACCAGTAGATCGCCCGAGCGCAGAAGCGAAGGTAAGTCGCGCATCTGTCGATCTTCGAACGGCGCCGGTGCCGGCGGCACGCGCAGCAGCCGACTGGCCGAGCGCTGCTCAAGCGGCTCGGAAGCAATCAGCTCGGGCGGAAGCTGGTAGTGGAAATCGCTGCGTTTCACCGGATCTGCAAGACTGCGCTGGGGCCGAGCGGAGGTCGGCGAGGGTGGGCTGCGGGACATCGTTCCGATGCCGTCACACTTCTGGCAAGCCGAGCATTATCGGCCGATCCGACCCCTGCCGTCACCGCCCGCGCCCGTTTTGCTGCCATCACTCGGCGCCTGGCCGGGCTGTGGGCACCGCCCATCGGGGTGGTGGGCGTGATGGCCCAGTGATAGCATGAGCGGCTTAATTTCACCTTTTCAAGGCGTCGCGGCGACTCGGCGCGCGCCTTGCCGTTCCATGCTGGAGGCGCCATGACCCTGATCGAGAAACTGAAAGAACTTCGCCAATACGGCGGCAGCATTCGCTCCAACGGTCTGGATGACGCCACCATCGAACGCTTTGCCGCGGGTTATCCGGAGTTGGGTCAGGCAATCGAGGCCGCCTACCAGGCCCACCTGAGCCTGCGCGGCGGCGAATTCGAGAACTTCCTGCGTGCTGACGAAGAGGATCAGATCCATCAGGCCCAGTCCGGCTTTGTCAACTTCTACCCGGATGATGCGGTCAACCCATACGTCGCCCTGGCTGCCCGCGGCCCCTGGATCGTCACCCTGAAAGGCGCGGTACTGCATGACTCCGGTGGCTACGGCATGCTCGGCTTCGGCCACACCCCAGCCAAGGTGCTGGAGGCCATGGCGAATCCGCAGGTGATGGCCAACATCATGACCCCGAGCCTGTCGCACATGCGCTTGACCAGCGCATTGCGCAAGGAGATCGGTCAGCGTCGTGGCGGCTGCCCATACAGCAAGTTCCTCTGCCTGAATTCGGGTTCGGAATCGGTCAGTCTGGCCGGCCGCATCGCCGACATCAATGCCAAGCTCAACACCGATCCGGATGGCCGTCATGCCGGCAGGCAGATCAAGCGTCTGGCCGTGAAGGGCGCCTTCCACGGCCGCACCGAACTGCCGGCGATGTACTCTGACTCCACCCGCAAGACCTACGCCCAGCACCTGGCCAGCCACAAGCTGCACGACCCGCACCTGGTGGTGATCGAGCCCTACTCGGTCGAGCAGCTGAAGAAGGCGTTCGCCGATGCCGAGGCCAATGGCTGGTTCTTCGAGGCCATGTTCCTGGAACCGGTGATGGGCGAAGGCGACCCGGGCCGGCAGGTGACCCCGGAGTTCTACGCTGCCGCCCGCGAACTGACCGAGGCGCACGGCACCTTGTTGCTGGTCGACTCGATCCAGGCCGGCCTGCGTGCCCATGGCGTGCTGTCGATCTGCGACTACCCGGGCTTCGAGAGTCTGCCGGCGCCGGATATGGAGACTTACTCCAAGGCTCTGAATGCCGGTCAGTATCCGCTGTCGGTGCTGGCGGTCAGCGAAAAGGCCGCCAACCTGTATCGCAAGGGCGTCTACGGCAACACCATGACCGCCAATCCGCGCGCCATGGATGTGGCCTGCGCCGTGCTGGCTCAGCTGACGCCTGACGTACGCGACAACATCGTCGCCAAGGGCAGACTGTTCGTTGAGAAGTTCAGCAAGCTGAAGCAGGAACTGGGCGGCGAGATCACCAAGGTGCAGGGCACTGGCCTGCTGTTCAGCTGCGAGCTGGCAGCGCACTTCAAGTGCTACGGTGCCGGTTCGACTGAGGAATACCTGCGCGAGAAGGGTCTCGGCGTGATCCACGGCGGGGTGAACTCGCTGCGCTTCACACCGACCTTCACCATTACCGAGGGCGAAGTCGAGCTGATCGTCGAAGCGGTACGCGACGCCATCCTCAATGGCCCGCGCAAGCCGCAGTCACAGGCGGCCTAGCCCGGATATTTCATGAGGTCGCGCCGAAATATCCAGGCTAGCTAACCTGTAATCCGACGCGCCGGGTGCGCCAAGACGCGCACCCGGGCGTCCGTGGATTCAAGCGGGATGTGTGACACCTGAGATCGCCGAAGGGTGCATCGGCCGGCCGTAGGCTGGGCGGCGTCGCCGCTTACGGTCAGAGCTTGGCGCCGCTCGCGGCCAACCGATCTTCAGGTACGGCGATCGGCTGAATGCCACGCAAGCCGCTCTCAGCCAACAGCGTGCTGTGCTCGCTGCGATTCAGCGGATCAATCAGCAGGCGAGCCACTTCAGCCTCGACCTGCATCACCACATCTTCCCGGCGTCGTGAATCGGCGGCGAGTTGCTGCAAGGCCTGCACTGCCAGCGCACTGTGGCCATGTGCGTGATCCCGATACGCGGCCAAGAGCCTGAGACCAGACTGCAGCTGCCAGTCATCCTCAGCACCTCGCTGCGTTGCTGCCTGCAATGCCGAGGTCAGTGCCGGGCGGTCGCCTTGTATCAAGGCAATACGCGCCTTGATCAGTGCAAGCCCAGCCTGCTCACCTGGCCCGCCCACGGCCGCCAGCTCGACCGATAACTGCTCAGCCAGCGGAACAGCCTGTTCAAGGGCGCCAGCCCGGGTCCATAGATCCAACAGGTCCAACTTGATTCCGCGCCGATCAAGCACAGCCGGCACCTCGGCCAACCTGGACTGTACTCTGTGCAGGCCTTGCAAGGCGCGCGCTCGATCGCCGGCAAACAAAGCGACGCGCGCTTGTCCGAGCTCGGCGATGAGTCGGTATACCGGTGCTTCTGAGCGTGCACAGCGCTGGAACTCACTGTCCGCCCGACTCAGCTCGCCGGCGGTGATGGCCAAGCTACCGCGAGCACAGAAGCCCAGCGCCTGCACCGTGGCGGCATGTGCTCCGTCGGCCTGAAGCACCTGCAGAGCCGCATCGGCACGCTGTCTGGCTGCTTGAAAGCGACCACGGCGCCATTCCAGGGCAGCGGAGAAATGCTCCAGCCAGAACGCCGACTCACCTTGCGGCCCAAGTTCGCGCACGCGCAAGAGCCGCTGTTCGGCGGCGCTGAAGTCCCCCGCATCCAAATCCAATCCAACAACATCCAGTTCCATCCGCAGCAGCAAGCGCTGGTTGCCCACCGCCTCGGCCACGGCGCGGGCCTCGTCGTGTCGCCGTCGGAAGCTGAACAAGTCACCGTCGCGGTAATGGCGGAACGCTGCCATCAGCAGGGCATGGATCTCGACCTGCCGGTGTCCAACCTGACGAGCCCGCGCCAATAGCGCGTTAAGGGCCTTGTCGGCTTGTTCTGGTCCCGCCAGATTGGCGCCTTCCAGACGTGCCAAGAGGGCACGCAAGGGATCGCCGCCCTGCTCGAACAGCTCGGCGGCGCGTTGATAGCGCTCATCGCGGGTGATGCCGCGCTGATCGATCATCTCGGCGGCCGCAAGATTCAGCTCGGCCTGGCCTTGTTCCAGCGGCCAGCCCGCCGACTGTGAGCGCTGCAAGGCCCAACTGGCCGCTTCCCGGCTTCGAGCCGCATCGCCCAATTGCAACATGGCCTGCGAGCGCATCAAGGCCGCGCGCACCTGAATCCACAGCGGCTGATCATCGAGATCCGCCCGCTTCATGCGTTCGAGTGCTTCGGTCACCTGGCCCCGCTGCAACAGCATGCGCGCCGATTCAAGCGCGAACTGAGCACGCTCCGGATAACGCTGCTCCAGCGCACGATACTGCTGCAGTGCCAGCAGGTCGTCACCGTCCAATTCGGCGGCCAGAGCACGAACCCGCCATTCGAGATCGCCGGGTAGCGGACCAAGGCGGGCGCGACCGATCTGCAGGTGATGGCGTGCTGCCTGCACCTCACCCAGCTGCCCCAACACCGAGGACAGCTGCAGTCGCAGCATGCCCCAGTCCGGAACATCGGCAGCCAGCGCCTTGCCGATCTCGGCGGCATCCGACCAGGCGAACTTCTGCTTGGCGCGCACGAATTCCACATAACGCTTAGCTTGGCCTGGGCTCAAGTGAGCGCCTTGAAGATCATCGCGGGTTCCCAGCCCCCACCAGTCGTTGACGACTTGCCCGGCGAGCGCAGAAAGTGCCGCCGGCAGGTCTGCTTCACTGACCTCCACGCCGGCCTGCCGCGTGCCGCTCTCGCCTTGCAAGGTCGCCTGAACCTGCCAATGACCGGCGCGATCGGATGATTCCCGCGCCGACACCAGCAGCAATTGCAGCGGCGTGTCGTGATCGAGATTGCGCGTGACTTGCTCCGGGGTCAGCACTTCCAGACGCGGCGACAAGGACAACGGCCATTCCACCAGCGCCCGCAGCAAGGTCGCAGGCCACGGCACAGCCTCGGCGTGTCCGGCGCGCTCAATCTCGATCAGCGCAATGACCGGCGCAGGCTGCGAGAGCTGCGGCCCCAGCCGCAACCCGCCTCCCGCGACGACCACCAGCACCAGCAGGGCAGCGATCATCGCGAAACGCCGCACACCACGCCGCCGGTCTGGCGGTTGCGGTCTGCTACTGTCCGGCGCAGTCCCGGTCACGCATCGAGGTTGGCGTGCAGGCCGGTGGCTTGTGTCCGCCGAAGGAATCGAAATCTGCGCTCCGTACATTACCTCGGCCGACAGCGGCCTGATCTCGCAGCCCGACTCGAACACGTAGCCGCGTTTGGCGACGGTGCGAATCCAGTGTCGCCGCGTCGGTCCCAGCGCGCGACGCAAGGTCCAGATCGCCTGCGACAGATTGGCATCCTCCACCACTACGCCGGTCCACACCGAGTCGAGCAAGTGCTGACGGCTGTGCAGTGAGCCAGGAGCCGTTAACAGCAGGCAGAGCAGGTCGAAATGACGTTGCGATAGCTCGCGGGTGCCATCGGCATCGATCAGCTGGCGAAAGCGCAAGTCGATCCGGAGATCATCGAGTTGCAGACGCGGACAATCATCCGGCCAAGGCGGATGGCGAAGGTCGGCCACGGCAGTCCTCACTCTGAACGGCGGCGAAGGATGGGGCAGACGTCCCCCGCTGCCCGCGACCCTGGTTGTAACGCGGCACGACCAGCAGCGCATTTTGCAGCGCAACAAATCTTATCGCGCCGTTCGAGCGAGAAAAGCGGCCAGAGACCGCAGCAACGGGATAAATGCCCAATGATCAGCGCAGATCGAGATCGCACCCGACGCTGCCGTCCGCCGTCCTGGTGGTTCAGATCGGTGCGGAGGCGGCCCGGTTTGCGCTCGATTGCCGCCGAATTGCAGCCATTGAGAAATTTTTGAGATTTTTCTGAGCGCTTCATCGATGCGCGAGAAGCGCACAACCCCTATCCCTGGCTCGATCCCGCGCAGGTTCGCCGCGGGTGGCCGGTGTCTGGCACCGGGAGGGAAGCGAGCCTTCACATATTGTTTCAAAGGGGAATTGGGGAATGAATATGCAACGTACGCTACTGGCGTCGGCGATGTGTGCCGCGTTGGGTCTGGCGGTTCAGTCAGCGTCAGCCGCCGATCTTCGGCTGGCGCAACAACCTGTGCCGGGTCGCTACATCGTGGTGCTGAAGGAAGATTCCGCGCGACTGGCCAGCGAGGCATCAATCGCCAACCGCCGGCACATACCGGAGGTGGCGCAGGTCGCTCAGCAGATCGCCGCGCAAAGTCCGGGGCGTCGGATGCGCGTCCTGCAAAGCTTCAACGAAGCCCTGCGCGGCTTTGTTGCCAACAATCTCAGCGATGATGACATCGTCCGTTTGCTGGAAGACCCGCGCGTCGACTACGTTGAAGAAGACGGTGTGGTTCGCATCAACACCACGCAGAACAACGCAACCTGGGGCCTCGATCGCATCGACCAGGCCTCGCTGCCCTTGAATGGCACCTACGTCTACGACACCACGGCCAGCAATGTGCACGCCTACATCATCGATACTGGCATTCGCGCCAGTCACAACGACTTTGGCGGCCGGGTCAGTGGCGGATACAGCGCAATCAATGACGGCAACGGCACCCATGACTGCCAGGGCCATGGCACCCATGTCGCCGGCACCGTCGGCAGTGCCACCTATGGTGTGGCCAAGGGCGTGCGCCTTTATCCGGTACGGGTGTTGGGCTGCGACGGCTCGGGCACCAATTCCGGCGTGATCGCCGGCATCGACTGGGTGCGCACCAACCACAGCGCTCCGGCGGTGGCCAACATGAGCCTCGGCGGCGGCGCCTCCTCGGCAGTCGACAGCGCGGTGGCCAACTTGAGCTCGGCCGGCGTCACCGTCGTGGTGGCAGCCGGCAATGACAGCAGCAGCGCCTGCAACTACTCACCGGCCCGCGCACCGAGCGCGATCACTGTCGGCTCAACCACCAGTTCCGACAGCCGCTCGTCATTCTCCAACTACGGCTCCTGCCTGGACATCTTCGCCCCCGGCTCCAGCATTCTGTCGACTTCGAACGGCAGCAATTCGGCCACTGCCACGCTGAGCGGCACCTCGATGGCCTCGCCGCATGTTGCCGGTGCAGCCGCATTGTACTTAGCAGGCAATCCCAGCGCTTCGCCATCGCAGGTGACCAACGCGTTGATCAATGCGGCGGTCAGCAATGCGGTCGGCAATCCCGGCTCGGGCTCACCGAATCGGCTGCTGCAGACCGGTGCCGATGGCGGCACCAACCCGCCTGACCCGGATCCCGATCCGGATCCGCCGGGCGATGAGCCCTGCACCGCTTGCGCCAAATACAGCGGTTCGCTGAGCTACTCTGGCGACTACGACTATCAACCGGACGGCAACTATTACTACTCGAGCGGCGGCACCCAGCGCGGCTGGCTGCGTGGCCCGAGCAACGCCGACTTCGACCTCGAGCTACATCGCTGGAGCTGGTGGGGCTGGACCAAAGTCGCCCAGGGCATCAGCTCGAACAGCAGTGAGGATGTCACCTACAACGGCAGCTCCGGCTACTACATGTGGCGAGTGGTGTCGTACTCCGGCAGCGGGAACTACGACTTCTATCTCAGCATCCCGTAGTTCGAGGCCATAAAAAAGCCCCTCTCCCCGTGGGAGAGACGGATGTGCGTCGATATTCGCCGCACGGGTTTGCGCCCCGGAACTCCCTCCCCGATGTTCGGGGAGGGCTGGGGAGGGGTTTGGGAGCCGATCTTTGCCTGCCCAGGGAGCTCGCGTAGCGAGGTTCCTGGGTAGGGGTTGGGGTGAGGGCCGGGTATCTGCATCCATTTAGTCGCAGTCGGGCTTACTAGCTAGTGCCCGACGCGAAAGCCGGCGTTCCAAACCCCAAGACTTCAAGAGCAGGATCGTACATGTAGTACGTGAACAATGCGAAGCCCGGCGGCTCAGGCAATGCGGGAATCTCAGGCCACGCCCACCTCTCACAGCTTCACCCAACTAAACACGCAGCTTCGCCCAAGGGCCACGAATGGCCAGCGTCATTCCCGGCTTCTTGTGAATGTTCGCGAACAAAGTTCGACCATCGGGCGAGAAGGTCGCCCCGCACCATTCGGCCTGCGAATTGGCGGCGATGTGATAGGCCTTGCCAGCGGCGGTCAACCCAACCAGGCAGTTGGTGTGCTGGCCTGTGTCCTCACAAAGCACCAGGTCTCCCCAAGGTGCGATGGTGATATGGTCCGGCTTCATCAGCAAACCACCGGCACGTGCGGTGTACATCAGTTCGAGCCAGCCATGTGCTACGTTCGGCTCCTCGCTGTACTTGAAGATCTGACCGAGTCCCTCGGCGCCACCCGCACTGCAAACAAAATAGACGCCATCGGCGTGGGCCACGACGCCTTCACCGCGCACGAAGATCGCCGCCCCCTTAGCTTGAGCCTGCAGCCGCACGGTGTTCTGTTCCGGATCGGGCTCATCCACGTCAACCCATTCGCAGGCGTAGCGCTGACCTGGCTGCAGTGCGTCCTGAGTCGTATGCCGCGAGGTCGAACCGATCAGTTTCAATGCCTGCAATCGCCCACCCTTAGCAAGCTGTTTTCGCGCAGTCGGCAGGAAACGATAGAAGCAGCCGTTGGAATCGTCCTCGGTCTGATAGACAGCGCCGTTTCGATCGAATGCGATGGCCTCGTGACTGAAGCGCCCCATGGCCTTCAATGGCTCGGCCCGCTGCAGCGGCTGGAATGGGTTCACCTCAAAGTTGTAGCCATGGCGCTTGCCCATCATCCAACCTTCCTGCCCTGCTTCCTCGCTGCTGATCCAGGTACCCCAGGGCGTTTTGCCGCCGCTGCAATTGCGAATCGTACCGGTCAGGCTGAGGTAGTGCTGTTCGATCTCCAGCCGATCATTGAGCCAGATCGTGGTCGTGCCGCCACTGGCCGCCGGATCGTAGGCAAGATCCGGAATTGGTGAGGGTGGATCGAACGGAAAGTAGGTGGATATCTCGTGATTCCTTACTAACACCAGGTTTCCGCTGGGCCCGGTAAAACAACCCATGCCATCGTGGTAGTCGGGTACGACCTGGGCATCGGACATCAGGTCGCCGTGCTTGGAGATGACTCGGTAATCGAAGCCTGGTGGCAAGTCGCAGATTCCGTGTGGATCGGCTTGCAGCCCAGCCAGCACCCGCGGTGGCGCCGACGAACAACCGGACAAACCCTGCAATAGCTGTCCCAGTGTGACCACGGCGCCGGCCTTCACGGTCGCCCCCAGAAACCCTCTACGTCCGGCGCAGGGAAGAGTTTCCCCACCCAGTTGCGGCTTCACGCTGACCTTGCTCGCATGCTTTGAACGTGGATCAAACACGGCTTACTCCCAAGCTATTCCAGTCGCTGACGTATCGATGGCACGGCTCAGCGAACCGGATGGATAAGATGTATGAACTTCGCACAACGTCGAGCAATACCTTGGCTCAACGCTTGGGCTTGAGTACGGCGAGCAATCGCTTGGTTAACCAAGCAAGCGAAATGCCGCCCGCCAGTGCAATCGGCGCAAGGAGGTTGCCTAGCAGTTCGCGACTGTTCGCCGGTGAAGGTGACACCATACCTACCACCAGCGTTCGGCCGTCCTCGCTCGACCACAGCCCGACCGCCGCAGGTTCCCAGAGTTCGTAGGCGGCGAGTAGGACGAGCGCCCCACTCGTGATTGCACCCAGCACCGCAGTGGCCCAGAACAGCCCGCGAGTGGCCTGCTGCTTAACTCGCTGTATGGCTCGAAAACCGGTTGGTGGTGGCGTGCCCTGCAGAATGTGACCAACGTATTGGCTTGCCAATTCGCGCGGGGTGCCCAAGCCGGCCAGGATGGCCCTTGCGTCAGCCGACTGCCCGTTTGCGATCTGCTCCTCAAGTGCATCGTGCACGTGGCTTTCGATCTCGCGTACGACTTCATCGGCATCGGCCTTATCTAGTCGAGACAAGTAACTTGATAGGGATTTCAAGTAGTCATGGATCAGTTCTCGGTCGGTCATCTCGCTTGCACTCTCCGGTTGAGCGGCGCAGGGCCTGGGTGACTCAGCAGGTGTTCGATGTCGGCCACTCCGTTGCGCCAACGTTGGGTGAAGTCGGCGAGCCGGCGCTCTCCGAGTGGCGTCAGTTGGTAGTACTTACGCGGCTTACTTTCGCCCTCTTGCTTCCAGTGCGCATCCACTACGCCATCGCGACGCAAGCGATCGAGCAGCGGATACAGGGTTCCCTCGCTGATGGCGAATGAGTCAAAGCCCTGCATCAGCCCCAGCAGCTCAAGCCCGTAAAGACAACGCCCGCGCAGGGCAGCCAGGATCACCAGATCCAATGAGCCCTTGCGCAGCTGCACTTCCCACTTGGTACCGCTGTCGTCGGTTGCGGCCATCACCATTCCTCGCAATACAGAGTTACCTTGTACTGCAAGGTAACAATGCATTGCAAGCATTGCTTTTTAATTGTGGAGACGGTTCAAAGGCCGGTCGGGTCGAACGTGTGGAGGATTGGCCGGCGGTTTGCGGCGGCCTGCAGCGCGTCAAGACGCACTCTAAGAAGGATCTTGGTGAATAGACTGCTTCTTGGACGCACCAAGGACCGCCAGCCTAATCAAACACCTTGCCCGGATTCATCAGACCGGCCGGATCCACCGCACGCCGGATCTGCCGCATCAACTCGATCTCGGCGAGACTGCGAGTGCAGTCGAGATAGGGCTTCTTGACCAAGCCGATGCCGTGCTCGGCGGAAATGCTGCCGCCATGCTCTTGCAGCACCTTAGCCAGCAATTTGGTCACCTGCTCACAGGCGGCGACGAAGTCGGCCTGCGCCATATCCCCGGGTTTCAGCACATTGATATGCAGATTGCCATCGCCGATATGGCCAAACCAGACCACTTCGAAATCCGGATAGGCCTCGCCCAGCAGGCTCTGCGCCTCGGCCAGGAAAGCCGGCATGGCGCTGATCCGCACGGCGACATCGTTCTTGTAGGGCGTGTACTGAGCCAGACTTTCGGTGATCCCTTCACGCAGGCGCCATAGCGCTGCGGCCTGCGCGTCACTGGAACTGATAACCCCATCCAGCACCTGCCCCTGCTCGGCCAACTGCTCGAACGCGGCCAGCACAGCGGCCTCCTGCGCGTCGTCGGCACAGTCAAACTCGCTGACCACGTAGTACGGGTAAGTTTCCGCAAACGGCGCCTGGGCGCCGTGCGCCAGCACATGCTTGAGCGCGATATCGGTGAAAAACTCGAACGCTGATAGCGATAGCGCGCTGCGCAGCACGGCAAACACGTCCATCAGCACTTCAAACGACGGCAGCGCCAACAACATAACGTTTGACCTAGGCGCCGGATCAGTCAGCTGCAGGGTGGCTTCCACTACGATGCCGAGCGTGCCTTCGGCGCCAATCACCAGCTGGCGCAGGTCGTAGCCACTGGAGTTCTTGATCAGGCCGCGATTGAGATCGAGCAGCTCGCCTTGTGGCGTGACCAATTTCAGACCGGCGATCCAGTTACGCGTATTGCCGTAGCGCAGCACCCGGATGCCGCCGGCATTGGTGGCGATGGTGCCGCCGATCGCACAACTACCGCGCGCGGCAAAATCGACCGGGTAGATCAGGCCCTGCTCACGGGCGGCGTTCTGCGCCGCTTCCAGCGTGATGCCCGCTTCAACGGTGAGGCTGCGGTCGATGCGATCGAAACTCAGCACTTTGTTCAGTCGTTCGGTGCTGACCACCAACTCGCCGTGAGCCGCGACCGCACCGCCTGAGAGCCCGGTGCGCCCACCAGAAGGCACGATGGCAACCCCGAATTCGCTGGCCCAGCGCATGATGCCCTGAACCTCCTCTACCGACCCGGGCAGGGCGATCGCCAGCGGCGCCGGGGTCCAGCGCCGGGTCCAGTCGCGACCGTAGAACTCAAGATCAGCCGGCTCGGTTTTCAGACGAAGATCGGGGAGACGCCGACGCAGCGCGTCGAGAGCATTGCCATTCATGGGCGTTTCGGAGTGCCTTGGGCGTGGGTGGCCATCTCGCCAAGACTGCCAGTCCTTATGCCGATCGTCCATATGCTGCGGCGCACCAGAGCGGTCGAGTTCTGGCATAGTCAGCAGCCCTGCCTTCGCCCACGATCGCCCGTCACCACCATGAAGAAGACCTCCTTTCCCCGCCAGGACATCCGTGTATTGCTGCTTGAAGGCGTCAGCCAGAGCGCGGTGGAGGCCTTTCGCAATGCCGGCTATACCCACATCGACTACCACCAGAAGTCGCTGCCAGAGGCTGAGCTGAAACAGCGCATTGCCGACGCTCATCTGATCGGCATCCGCTCACGCACCCAACTGAGCGAAGAGGTGCTGGCCGAAGCGCGCAAACTGATTGCGGTAGGCTGCTTCTGCATCGGCACCAATCAGGTCGATCTCAGCGCCGCCAAGGCAGCCGGCGTGCCGGTGTTCAATGCGCCCTATTCCAACACCCGCAGCGTTGCCGAACTGGTGGTGGCCGAGGCCATTTTGCTGATGCGCCGTATCCCGCAGAAGAATGCCGAATGCCATCGCGGTGGTTGGTCGAAATCGGCCGCCGGCAGCTTTGAGGTGCGCGGCAAGACCCTCGGCATCGTCGGCTATGGGCATATCGGCACCCAGGTCGGGGTACTGGCCGAGTCGCTGGGCATGCGGGTGATCTATCACGATATCGAAACCAAGCTGGCGCTCGGCAATGCCAGCAGCGCCGGCAGCCTGGACGAGTTGCTGCAGCGCGCCGACATCGTCACCCTGCATGTACCGGAAACGCCACAAACTCAGATGATGATGGGCCAGGCGCAGCTAGCCAGGATGAAACGCGGCAGTGTGCTGATCAATGCTGCGCGCGGCACCGTGGTCGATATCGATGCCCTGGCTGCGGCCCTCAGCGCTGAACACCTGGCTGGCGCGGCGATCGATGTGTTCCCGGTCGAACCGAAGGGCAACGACGATCGCTTCGAATCGCCCCTGCTCGGCATGGACAACGTCATTCTCACCCCGCACGTCGGCGGCAGCACGCTGGAAGCGCAGGACAATATCGGCCTGGAAGTCGCCGCCAAGCTGATTCGCTACAGCGACAACGGCAGCACGCTGTCAGCAGTGAATTTCCCCGAAGCCTCCCTGCCCGAACACCCCTCGGCCCTGCGCCTCTTGCACATTCACAAGAACGTGCCCGGCATGCTGTCGCGGATCAATGAGATCTTTTCACGCGAGAACGTCAATATCGAAGGTCAGTATCTGCAGACCGACCCGGAAATCGGCTACGTGGTGATCGATGTCAAGGTCGACGAGGCACGGGTGACGGCACTGCGCGAGGCGCTGGCAGCGGTGCCGGGCACCTTGCGCACGCGGGTGTTGTACTAGCCCTGTTCACAGCGATTGCGCCCGCCATTCTTGGCCTTGTACAACGCCTGATCGGCACGCTCGATGACCTGATCGGGTTCGTCGCCAGCGGCGAAGCAGGCCAGGCCGGCCGAGGCGGTGATGCGAATCATGGCGGCGCCGCTGCTGATGCCCATGCGCTCGACCGATTCGCGCACCTTCTCGCACACTTTTAGCGCCATCTCGACCGGGGTGTCGATCAGCAACATGACGAACTCCTCGCCGCCGTAGCGGGCCAGGAAATCGGTCTCGCGCACGCTGCCGCTCAAGCTCTTGGCGAAGGCCTTGATCACCTGGTCGCCGGCCGCATGGCCATGGGTGTCGTTGACCGCCTTGAAGCGGTCGATATCCCACAACACCAGGCTCAACGGTCGACCAAAGCGCTTCCAGCGCTTGAACTCCAGCGCGATACGCTGATTGAAGGCGAAGCGATTCGGTACGCCGGTGAGGGCATCGGTGGTCGCGTTGGCGTGTTCCCGGGCCAGCGAGGCCTGCAGCTGGCGGGTTTCGCTTTCCAGCTGCTCGACCCGTGAGCTCATGCGTTCGGCACGCTGGCGGAAATTTTCGGCGCGCTCGACTTCACGCGACTTGAACTGAGTGAGATGCTGCTGCATGGCACGCAGACGCTGACTGACCTGGGCCTGCAGGGCCGGCAAGTCACTGGCCGAACGCACGCTTTGCGCCAGCTCGCGCACCTCACCCTGCATCTGCTGGTCCAATTCGTCGCGACTGACGGCGGCGGCTTCGCGCTCGGCGCGATCGCCGCGCAGAAATCCGACGAACTCGTTGAGCTGACTATCGACCTGGATCAGCAGACGCTGCACGTCGGCCTTCTCGATCCGAACATGCTCACGCTGCGCCGACAGCACATCGGCCAGTTCGGTGCAGACGCTGGCCATTTCGCCAACCTTGCTCGCGGAGCCGATGCGATTACCGAGCTCCTGCACACGCTCGCTCAGCGAACTGTCGAGTTCCAACTGGCCCAACACGGCGTGCAAGGCAGCCTTCAGCTCATCACTGCTGGGCGGCTCGACCGAGGTCTTGGCCTTGCTCACCGCTGGCGTGTCGGCGTTTGCCACCGCATCGGTCAGCTGATTGAGCAAGGGCTCCAATTCGCGCTCACCGTGATTCTTGCGCATCGCCTCGCTGGTGCGCTCAAGCACCCGATCGAGTGGCTCGCTAAGCCCACGCGCTGCCAACGACAGTCTCAGGACGATCCGGCGCAGCAATGACTCCAACCGCTCGAACTGCTTGGCCTTGGCTTCACCTTCCTGTTCCAGGTCTTCGTAACGCTGACGCCAGACGTCGGAATTCACCGTCTACCTCGCTCAGGCCGAGCGGCCATGCCGCTTCTTGTGTTCAATCAGCAGCGCATCGGCTTCGGCCAGCGCCTCATCCAGCGAGCCCAGCACGCCCGCCCAACTCCAGGTCAAGGTAGCGGCCACCCGGGCGCGGTCGAGTGCGCCGCGAATGCGCTCGACCACCTGTGCCGCGATGCTGTGGTCGATGCCGCCGAGCAGCATGGCAAACTCATCGCCGCCCAATCGCGCCACCACATCGCGAGAGCGAATCTGCGTGCTCAGTACCCGTGCCAGACGGCGGATCAGGGCATCGCCGGCGTCATGACCCTCGCTATCGTTGAGCCGCTTCAGGCCGTCGAGATCGACCAGCACCACCGCGGCGGCGCTGCCGGTGCGGGCAATACGCCCCTGCTCCTGCTCCATCGCCAGTTCCCAGCCGCGCCGGTTCAGCACGCCGGTCATCGGGTCGGTGCGCGATTCGAGCTCGGCCCGCTCGGCACGGCGGCGAGTGTCTTCAATCAACTCTTCGTGGGCCAGATGGGTGGTGATGACCTGTGCAGCCGAATGAAGTCGGGCGATCATCGCCTCGACCGGAATCGACTGCGGCTGCGGGTCAAAGCCGCAGATCGTGCCGAACAACTCGCCGCGGCCGTCATGGATCGGATGGCCAACGTAGCACTTGAATTCAAAATGCTGCTGCAGATCGGCGTTCTGATAAACCTCGACCTCGGCCACATTGCCGGCCACCAGCGGCGCCTCGCCCGCCGCCATGTGCAGGCCCGGCGTGGCATGCCAGCGAAACACTGCGCCTTTGGCAAAACCGTAGGCCGAGTCAAGCACGGCCAGCGGAATCCAGTTGTCGCCCTCAACCTTGGCCACCACCCACAGGCCGAGATCGGCGCTCGGCGCGATGAGCTGCACCACCGCCTCAGCTGCCTGCTCCAAGGTGGAAAACGGGGTGACGACGCCGGTTGCCCTGTTCATTCGCTGGCCGAACACTCTCTGAATTAACAGACCTGGAGCACTCGCCGCCAATCGACGAATGCCTTGTTATGCTTCAGCGCAGTATACGTCGAGCCCTGGATCGCCATGCACCTTCGATTGTTTGCCGCCCTGTTGATGATTCTTTCACTCGCTGCCTGCGCTGGCGGGCCGCCGAAACGCGTGTTTCCACCCGAAGTCAGCTTGCAGGAACTGCGCGTTGAGGGCGATCAGTGGCTGGCGGTGATCCGGCTCAACAGCTTCAGCGATTTGCCAATGACGCTCAATCGACTGGAGGGCCAGATCAGCCTGGCCGATGGCCCCGCCATGCCAATTCTGCTCAGCAGCGAAGTCAGTGTTTCGGCGCGCTCGGTGGAACTACTGGAATGGCGGTTCAGGCCTAGCGCTGAATGGCGCGCCGTGCTCGACTCGACGATGGAGTCGCGGCGCAGTTTGAAGTATTCGCTCAATGGATCTGTGCGATTCAGTGAGCCCAAGCGTGAGTTCGACTTCGAATACAGCAGTGCGCTGGCGCCGGTGCCCGGCCTGCCCGGCGTGCTGCGCTGAGTTTCTTTGGAGAATGCGATGAACAAGTATCAAGCCCCAGTCAAGGAAATGAGCTTCGCCCTGTTCGATGTGGTGCAGGCGGACAAGGTGTTCGCCGAGCTGGGCGCCGACAGCGCCAGCCGCGACATCATTGAAGCAGTGCTGGAAGAGAGCGCCAAGTTCACCCAATCGGTGCTGGCGCCGATTTATCAGAGCGGCGACAGCGAAGGCTGCCGCCTGGATGTCGCCAGCGGCTCGGTGAGCACGCCGACCGGCTTCAAGGAGGCCTATCAGCAGTTCGTCGAAGGCGGCTGGACCGGACTGACCGCACCCGAGGCCTACGGCGGCCAGCACCTGCCGGAAACGGTGGGGGCCCTGGTCAAGGAAATGATCGACTCGGCCAACCTGCCCTGGGGCAACTACCCGTTGCTTTCACACGGCGCCACCGAAGCGCTGAAGCAGCACGGCGAGGAGTGGCAGCGCGCGGCGTTCCTGGCCCCCATCGTGGAAGGCCGCTGGACCGGCACCATGTGCCTGACCGAGCCACACTGTGGCTCGGATCTTGGTCTGCTGAAGACCAAGGCCGAGCCGGTTGCCGACGGCAAGTACGCCATTTCAGGTACCAAGATCTTCATCACCGGCGGCGATCACGACCTCACCGAGAACATCGTCCATCTGGTGCTGGCGCGCCTGCCCGACGCCCCCGCCGGCACCAAGGGCATCTCGCTGTTCATCGTGCCGAAGTTCAAGGTGGCTCGCGACGGCAGCATGGGCGAACGCAACCCAGCGGTCTGCGGCTCGATCGAGCACAAGATGGGCATCCATGCCTCGGCCACCTGTGTGATGAACTTCGATGGCGCCGAGGGCTATCTGATCGGCACTGCGAACAAGGGCTTGAATGCGATGTTCACCATGATGAACACGGCCCGCCTCGCCGTCGGCCTGCAGGGCCTGGGCCTGATCGAACGCGCCTACCAGAACGCCTCCGCCTACGCGCTGGATCGCCTGCAATCGCGCTCGCTGAGTGGCCCGAAGCGGCCGGACAAACCGGCCGATCCGCTGATCGTGCACCCGGATATCCGGCGCATGCTGTTGACCTGCCGCACCCTGGCCGAGGGCAGTCGCTATCTGGCCCTGCAGGCATCATTGCAAGTCGACATTCTCGAACGCAGTGAATCGGCCGAAGCGCGTCAGGCGGCGGATGAACTGCTCGGTTTCCTGACTCCGATCGTCAAGGCCTGTCTCACCGAGTGGAGCGTGGAGTGCACCTATCACGCGCAGCAAGTGTTTGGCGGCCATGGCTATATCGCCGAATGGGGCATGGAACAGCTGGCTCGCGACGCCCGCATCACCACAATGTACGAAGGCACCACCGGCATTCAGGCACTCGATCTGCTGGGTCGCAAGACCATTCAGCTGCAGGGCGCCGGCCTGAAGCGCTTCCTTGGCCTGGTGGTGGAGTTCTGTTCCGGCCACACCAAGAATGTCCAGCTGGCCGAGTTTGTCGCCCCGCTGGCGCAGATGGCGCAGGAATGGCAACAGCTGACCATGGAAATCGGCAAGGCCACCATGGAGAACCCGGACAATCTGGGCGCCGCCGCGGTGGACTACCTGTTCTTCTCCGGCTACGTCGCACTGGCCTACTGGTGGGCGCGTGCGGTGGAGGCAGCCGATCGCAGCGGCAATGCTGAACTGGCGGCACGCAAGCGGGCCCTGGCGCGCTTCTACTTCCAGAAGATTCTGCCGCGCACCTTCAGCCACGCCGCCGCCATCAAGACCGGCGCGGCCAGCCTGATGGAGCTGGACGAAGCCGCTTTCGTCGCCTGATTTAGCTTGCGTTTGCGCCCGCCCTCTTCCCTCGGCGGGCGCAACCGGCATAATGGGGCGTCCACCCAACCCAAAAAGTTTGGTCGCATGCACATCCAGGCAGGGGAGCTTGAGTTGTTGGTCCGCGCTGCTGGCGCGGACGATGACGAGTTTGTCTTGGGGCTGGCGCCCCGTTTCGTCGACTTCGAGCTGCCCAAGTGGCGGCGACGCAACGTGGTGTTGGAGGGCATCAAGAAGGACCTGATCCGGCACCTGGAAGACCAGCCGCCTGGCTCCTTCATGTTCATCGCCGAAGACGACAGCAGCGGCGAGCGGGTGGGCTTCGTTCACCTGCAACTGGTGACGGATTTCTTCACTGGCCACCAGAATTGCCACATCTCGGACTTGGCCGTGGTGCCGGAAATGGATGGCAAGGGTATCGGCCAGGCCTTGATCAAGTACGCCGAAAGCTTCGCCCGCGAACACCGCTGCGAGCGACTGCAGCTGGCTGCTTTTCCGGGCAACGAGCGCGCCATCGCGACCTACGAGAAAGCCGGCTTCGGGGTCGAAATGTTACGCATGGTGAAGCCGCTGTGAGCGGCGGCGGAGTCGATGCCCGACTCCGCCACCCCACCCCCGCTACCACCGAATTTCAGCGCCAGCACGCCGTTGGGCGTGCTTGTCATTACGGTTTCATCAAATTCGTTATGCTTGGCCTATGCGGAGGACGGCGTGCCCCTGGGTGCGTCGAGCCTGCCTGCCCTGAACCAGGAGGATCGTATGCCCTTGGAGTTGGTGCACACGGCGAGCGCTGAACGGCAAAAAGCCCGAGTGCTGTCGCTGGACGCGAATGGACGCATTCTCGATTGGATGTCGTGGCAAGACGCCACCTGCCTCTACGTGCGCGATGCGGTGGCGTGGACGATCGGCTCGCCCTGCATGACCATTCACGGTGGCTGGCAACGCAGCACCGGCAAGCAGAGCCTGATTGAGCTGCATCCCATCGTGGCCTCACGCGGGCGCGCCCGCCCGACAGCGCTGGACCCGACCCCGGCGCTGACCAATGCCGCCCTGTTTGCCCGCGATCAGCATCTTTGCCTGTACTGCGGCCAGCAATACGGCAAGCAGCAACTGACCCGCGATCACGTGGTGCCCATTTCGCGCGGCGGCAAGGACCGTTGGGTGAATGTGGTCACCGCCTGCATCCACTGCAATGTGCGCAAGCGCAATCGCACCCCGGCCGAGGCCGGCATGCCCCTGCTGGCGGTGCCCTATCGGCCGAGCTGGGTCGAGCACCTGATCCTCTCCAACCGCAATATCCTGGCCGATCAGATGGAATTTCTGCGCAGCCACCTGCCCAAGCGCTCACCGCGGCTGGCCTAGCTGCGGCGTAGGGACAGTAAATACTCTGCATAGCGCTGTGCATCATTCAGCACTTGCGGAGAGACGGTTCGCGAGTAATAACCAAAGACCGACTCACCCTCTCTGCAATTGGAAGGAAAACACGACAGGATCACGGCAAGCGAACCCGGCTCACAGGTGACGGGTGTCAGCCGACAGTAGGCAAGCATGTTCCCAACTTGGCGGTATGTCGACGGATGGACAGGATCGCGGAAAATCGGCCTAAAGCCTTCAGGCGGAAACGATCTCGCTAGCGGGGACTCGCCCACGAATGATTCTGCGGCAAGAAAGAATGCGGTAGGGCTGTCAGTTGTAGACAGAACTTCGGTGAGGCCGTCCCGTACTGCAAGAACCGTAGACTCGTCGGCGCCCTCAGAAAGGTCCATGGCGTCTAGGATGATCGCCAAATCCGCCTCCAAGAGGTCGGCGCGCAGTGACTCTAGGCTCGATGCGGTCACCTCCTCCACATCGAGGCCGCTGGAGCAAAAGCGCTGGCGAAACCGATCGACCAACGCTGCAGATCGGAGATGCTCATCCGACAGCACCTGAGAGTCCGACGTCCGCATTACGAAATCCACCATTGACGTGGAACCAGTTCCGGCACTGACTGCGAAGAAATTGCAGATGTCCGTACCGTGTCGAAGCAGCTCTCGTTGATCCAGCATGCCGGAGGGAGAGTCGGGCTTGGCCGATTGAATTGCCGCCATAGAATCCGCAACCCACCGAGTGCCGCCGCTCGAAAGGGCAGCCGAGGCGGAGGCTGATTGATCTGCCATCCGGCTTGCTTTCTCGACAATCAACGAGCGGCCTTGATCCGCGTTCAGTACCGCCAGCTCAACCTCGAGCTCTTGGCTCCGTGACAGGTAAAAGGCGGCCGATGTTGCAACCACGGCTACACACGAGAGCTGGACGAGACGTTTCGACATATCAGGCTGCGCTATTTGCACTCTGAGATTGGCTTGACCCCGAGGGTTCCGAATGTACTCGTCACCACAAAGCTCTCCTGTTGACCATTGTTGTAGCTAATCACCCATATCGAGCCAATCCGCGCAAATGGACTGCGAGCCCTTATGGATTGGGCAGCGTTGGCAAGCCGGGCTTCGAAGTCTATTGAACAATGGTACCCCTCTTGGGCAGACGGCACTTTGGTGCCTCCTCGACCAGCGCCACCTCCTCCGCCCCCGCCAAGAACGCGACGAAACACCACGAAGACATCGCCGGCCTGACCCACACCAGCTGTCACGGTGACTTGAGGCATACAGTGTGTGTTTGAAGCTATGCTATTTTCCTCGGCCGGAGCAGGCTTCCGTTGGTCTGAACCTGCTTCGCGGGGACTGATTCGGAGCGGTTCATGGCCTGGACCAGTGCCGCCGCCTCCGCCAAAAAACGACGCCGGGATGTAGATATCACCCGCTCTCATGGGCTCCGTTTGGGCCCAACCGCTCCAATGCTCCTGAGTCAATACCCACTGCCGAATTCGCCAGTTCCATTCGTAGATTCCGAGGTTCTTGTCAGAACAATCGGCCCAAGCACTTTCACTGACGCAAAAAATGATGGCGCAAAAAAAGGTGAGCCTGACTGTCCGAGTCAACATGCTATGAACGCTCTAGGAAACGAAGGCGCGAATTCTCTTTTCCTTCACATTTGCGTCAACCCCCCTTCACATGCCTGCCGCGTTACGCCTCAGGTGGCTGCTAACGAGCCTGTCCCGGCGGATGATGCTGGCCAATTGCGCAATTGACGCCAGACCGAGCATCATCAACACTGCGCGTCCGGCGCCAGGCCGGCGTGGTGGGAGAGGTGGCAGATGGGGCGTGCGCGCACCTTGGCTCTTTGCGGGCTGGATAGCGGTGAAGAGCAAGCGGTTCGGGACTTTTTTGCCGGTGCTGTGAAGCGCTGCGGCATTCCCTGGGCCCTCGTTTCGGAAGCCGATGCCGACGCTCTGCTGATCGACGTTGACTCCATGTACGGACAAATGACCTGGCTGCGCGCCCGCGGCGGCCCGCGGCCAATCGTCGCACTCACGTCCGCGGTTCGCGCCGATGCCGACTTCATGCTTCCAAGGCCAGCCACCGAGGACGGTCTGGCCCACGTGCTGGGCATGCTGACTGAACGAGTAGCTGCACCTACAGCAGCCGCCGAACCAATTGCCCCGGCGACTCCGGCCGCAGCGCCTGCCAAGCCCGCCAAAGCGGCCAAGAGCGAGCCGCCCAAGCCTGCGCCTGCACCTGCGCCCGCCCAGGCAGCGGCACCCGAACCGGAACCGCTGCCCGAACGTGACCTGCAGCTGGTCGACTACCTGCGCAACCAGCTGCTGCCGGGCCCGGTGCGACTGCGCGGCGCCGAGCCAGCCCTGCTGATCGATCCGATTGCAAAACTGTATGTGGGCGGCACCCCGCTCAAGCCCTATTTGCCCCTGGCGCAGCGCAAAGTAATCGATGCCGATCATTGGGATGCCATCACCTCCGGCGAATTCCAGCGCCAGGCCAACGACATCGGCAGCCAGCCCTTGGCGCGTCTGCTTTGGATTGCTGGTCTTGGCTGCGGCCAGGGCGAACTGCACTATGACTTGCAGGCCGCCTCGCGCTTCAAGCTGTCCAAGTACCCCACCACCGAGCGCGAATTTCCCAAGCACATCCGTCTCGCCACGGCGATGCTGAAGCAACTCAGCACGGTCGAGGAGCTGGTTGCCGGCAGTGGGCTGGACAGGACCGACGTCTGTGACTTCATCAATGCCTGCCACGCGATTGGCCTGGTCGAAACAGACCAACCCGCCGCTGTGCTGGCCGCCGCTGAGCAATCCAAGGGCGGTCTACTGAGCCGGTTGCGCGGCAAGCGCTGAGCCGCAGCAGAACGGAATCCGGCGTTTTCTTGCTCCAAACGGCGCAGTGCCGGAAAATTACCGGCTCGCCTTTGATTTCAGATCCATGATCGACGCCCAGCGCTATCCTCTGCTGGCGCGCATCGACAGCCCCGCTGAGCTGCGACGCCTGCCCGAAGACCAATTGACCGCCGCTGCTGACGAGTTGCGCCGCTATCTGATCGAATCGGTCGGCAAGTCGGGCGGCCATTTCGGCGCCGGCCTCGGCGTGATCGAGCTCAGCGTGGCTCTGCATTGGTTGTTTGATACGCCCAGGGACCGCATCGTCTGGGACGTCGGCCACCAGTGTTATCCGCACAAGATCCTCACCGGTCGTCGCGACCAGATTCATACGGTGAAGCAGAAAGACGGCCTAGCGCCTTTTCCGCGGCGCGAGGAGAGCGAGTACGACACCTTCGGCGTCGGCCACAGCTCGACTTCGATTTCCGCGGCACTGGGCATGGCCGTGGCCATCGCCCGCAAGGAAGCCGACAACCGGGTCATCGCGGTGATCGGCGATGGCGCGATGACCGCCGGCATGGCCTACGAGGCGCTGAACCACGCCGGCGGGCTAAGTCCGGAACCGAATCTGATTGTGGTGCTGAACGACAACCAGATGTCGATCTCGGAGAACGTCGGCGGCTTGACCAAGATGTTCGGTCGAATGACCGCCAGCCGTGCCTTGAATGCCGTGCGCGAGAGCGGCAAGCGGCTGTTTGGCGACAAGAACCGTCCGGCCGCACGCTTCATGCGTCGCTGGGAAGAGCACTGGAAAGGCATGTTCGTGCCCTCCACCCTGTTCGAAGAGATGGGCTTCCACTACACCGGCCCGATCGATGGTCATGACCTGCCGGCACTGATCAATGCCTTGCGCACCCTGAGCAATCTGCAGGGCCCGCAGCTGCTGCATGTGCTCACCACCAAAGGCAAGGGCTACGAGCTGGCCGAAGGCGATCAGATCGAATATCACGCGGTTTCACCGTTTGATCCTTCGGTCGGCCTGGTCAAGAAATCGGCACCGGCCAAACCCACCTATACCCAGATCTTCAGCGACTGGCTGTGTGATATGGCGACGGCCGACCAGCGTCTGCTGGGCATCACCCCGGCGATGCGTGAGGGCTCGGGCCTGGTGCGCTTCTCCAAGGAGTTCCCCGAACGCTACTTCGACGTGGCGATTGCCGAACAGCATGCCGTCACACTGGCCGCCGGCATGGCCTGCGAGGGCAGCAAGCCGGTGGTGGCGATTTACTCCAGCTTTCTGCAGCGCGCCTACGATCAGCTGATCCACGACGTCGCCCTGCAGAATCTTGACGTGCTGTTTGCGATCGACCGCGGCGGACTGGTCGGGCCTGATGGCGCCACCCATGCCGGCAGCTTCGACCTCAGCTTCCTGCGCTGCATCCCCAACATGCTGATCATGGCGCCGGCCGACGAAGCCGAGTGCCGCAGCATGCTTAGCACCGGGTTCCAGCACCAAGGGCCAGCGGCGGTGCGCTATCCGCGCGGCAGCGGACCGGGCGTGGCGGTGAGCGCACAGCTCGACACCCTGCCGATCGGCAAGGCCGAAGTGCGGCGCCGCGGGCAACGTCTGGCCCTGCTGGCGTTCGGCGCGATGGTGCCGGCCGCGGCACAGGTAGCCGACGAGCTCGATGCCAGCCTGATCAACATGCGCTTCATCAAACCACTGGACGAAGCCCTGCTGCGCGAACTTGCACTCAGTCATGAGGGCCTGATTACCCTGGAGGACAACGCCATCATGGGCGGCGCTGGCAGTGCGGTGCTGGAATTCCTCGCCCGCGAAGGTCTGTCGGTGCCAATCCTGCAGCTGGGCCTGCCCGACTACTTTCAGGAGCACGCCAGCCGCGAACAGGCGCTGGCCGAAGCCGGACTCGACCCGGCCGGCATCAAGGCCGCCATTCTCAAGCGCTGGCCCAGCGCCCCGAGCCTGAGCGCCCGACAGGCGGCAGGCTAGAATCCGGGCATTGCCTGGCCCCGCATGAAATATGCGGGGTAGCCCGGATATTTCATGAGGGGGCGCGGATGATCACCGAGGACTTTGCGTCGAGTGCAAGGCGCGACGAGCCCAAGTGGTGGGCCCACTTGGGCGAGATCGGGACGCAGTCCCGCGCAGCTGCGA